>DATMBH010000314.1:0-11047 GCA_035559335.1 Gemmatimonadales bacterium | reverse complement strand
CGACCGAGCCTGGATCGCGCTGGCCTCGCGCTCCAGCATGCCGGCTCTGGCGGAATTGGCCGAGCCGATGCTGCGCCTGGCCGGCTACCGCGTGAACCCGCGCACCAACGGACCGCACCGCCAGGCATCGTTCACCGGGATCGTGCTGAAGCGGGTGGCGGACGGATCTGAGCGCCGGGTCGCGGTGCCGGCCGGCCTCAAATTGGGCGCACCGCTGTGGTCGCCGGATGCGCGAACCGTGGCGTTCACCGTGACGGGCGACAGCGGCATTGCACTGTGGGCGGCCGCGGTCGAAACCGGCGAGGCCTGGCAGGTTACTGGCCAGTCGCTGAATGCTGCCACCGGTGCGCCGTGCACGTGGATGGCTGGCGGAGTGGAGCTGGTGTGCCGCTTCGTGCCCGAATCTCGCGGCGCAGCACCCGCGCCGGCCGCGGTGCCGCAGGGTCCCAACCGCCAGGTCTCGGACGGGCGTCCGGCGCCGGTGCGCACCTTCCAGGACCTGCTGGAAACGCCATACGACGAGGCGCTGTTCGACCACTACATGACCTCGCAGCTGGCTGTTGTGAACGTCCGGACCAGGACTGCGTCCCGCTTCGGGCCGAGCGCGGTGTACTTGGAAGCCGATCCGTCACCCGACGGCCGGTTCGTGCTCACGACGTCGGTGACCCGTCCCTACTCCTATCTTGTCCCGGCTTCGCTGTTTCCGCTGCGCATCGAGGTGCTGGATCGCGGCGGCAGGCGGGTGCGCACAATTGCCGAGTTGCCGCTGGGCGAGCGGATTCCGATCCGCGGCGTTCGCACCGGGCCGCGCGGGGTAGGGTGGCGTCCCGGGCGGCCCGCCACGTTGGTGTGGGTCGAGGCGCTGGACGAAGGCGATCCGCGTCGCAGCGTGCCGCACCGTGACAGGATGATGAGGCTCGAGCTGCCTGACGGTGAGGCGGTAGAGATCGCGCGCACCGAGTGGCGCTCCAGCGGCGCGTTATTCAGCGTGCGCGACGGTATGGCGCTACTGACCGAGTCCGACCGCGCGAGCCGCCGGACGCGGACCTGGATCGTGGACGCCGACCGCCGCGAGGCGCAGCCGCGGCTGCTGTGGGACCGCGACAGCGAGGACCGCTACGGCGATCCGGGCCGGCCACTACTGGTGCCGACCGCCTCGGGTGATCCCGCGCTGCTCCAGTCGGCCGATGGCCGCTACCTCTTCCTGGTAGGGGAGGGCGCTTCACCCCAGGGTGACCGGCCGTTCCTCGACCGTTTGGACCTGCGAGAACTACGTGCCACTCGGCTGTTCCAGTCCCCCGACTCGGCCTACGAGCAGGTGATCGCGGTACTCGATGCCGAGCGTGGCCAGGTGCTAACCAGCCGCGAGACGCGGCGCGAGCCGCCCAACTACTACGTGCGGGACCTGGTGCGCCGCACGGCGCCGCGCGCCCTGACCGCCTTTGCCGATCCCGCGCCGCAGCTGGCGGGGATCCACCGCGAGCTCATCACCTACCGCCGGGCCGACGGGGTCCAGCTGTCGGGAACGCTGTACCTGCCGCCCGGCTACCAGCGAGGCACCCGGCTGCCCACCGTGCTGTGGGTCTATCCGGCGGAGTTCGGGAGCGCCGACGCCGCAGGCCAGGTGCGGGGCTCGCCCAACCGGTTCACGCGCATAACGGGCGCGTCGCACCTGTTCCTGCTAACCCAGGGCTACGCCGTGCTCGACAACCCGAGCCTGCCGGTGGTGGGAGGCGACACCGCCAACAACAGCTACGTGCAGCAGGTGGTGGCTGGGGCCCAAGCGGCTATCGACCATCTGGTTTCGCTCGGCGTCACCGATCGCAACCGGGTGGGAGTGGGTGGCCACAGCTACGGTGCGTTCACCACGGCGAACCTGCTGGCTCACTCGGATCTGTTCCGCGCCGGAGTGGCGCGCAGCGGTGCCTACAACCGCACCCTGACGCCGTTCGGGTTCCAGAACGAGTCGCGGACCTTCTGGCAGGCGCCTGATGTATACGCGGCGATGTCGACTTTCAACCACGCCGACCGGATCAACGAACCGATCCTGCTGATTCACGGTGAGGCCGACGACAACTCTGGCACGTTCCCCATCCAGTCGGACCGGATGTTCATGGCGCTCAAGGGCCATGGCGCGACGGCCGAACTGGTTACCTATCCGTTCGAGGCCCATGGCTACCAGGCCAGGGAGACCATCCTCGACTGCGTGGCCCGGATGATCGAGTGGTTCGATCGCTGGGTGAAGCAACCGGCTGCCCCGCGCGCGGCCGTGCAGCCATAGATACCGAGAGGCCCGATCTCACATGAGTGCAAGTACCGATTCGTTCGGATCCCGCGGCGTCCTCACCGTAGGGGACCGCAGCTACACCATCTATCGTCTGGACGCGCTGGCCCGCGCGGGATTCGAGGTCGCGCGGCTGCCGTTCTCGCTGCGCATCCTGCTCGAGAACCTGCTGCGCTGCGAGGACGGTGTCTCGGTGCGGCGAGCTGACATCGAGGCCCTGGCCGGCTGGGACCCGAAGGCGACGCCATCGCACGAGATCGCCTTCATGCCGGCGCGGGTACTGATGCAGGACTTCACCGGCGTGCCGGCGCTGGTGGACCTCGCGTCCATGCGCGACGCGATGGGCGAGTTGGGTGGCGACCCGGCGAAGATCAATCCGTTGCTTCCCGCCGAGCTGGTGATCGACCACTCGGTCCAGGTCGACGCCTACGGCACTCCGGACGCTTTCCATCGCAACGCTGAGCTGGAGTTCGAGCGGAACCGTGAGCGTTATGCGTTCCTGCGCTGGGGCCAGAAGGCGTTCCGCAACTTCAGCGTGGTGCCGCCGGATACGGGGATCGTGCATCAAGTGAACCTCGAGTATCTGGCTAGGGTGGTTTTCAGCGAGGACGGTGGCAGCGGTGGGGACCGACTGGTCGCGTATCCGGACACGGTGGTGGGGACCGACTCCCACACCACCATGATCAATGGGCTGGGTGTGCTAGGATGGGGAGTGGGAGGGATCGAGGCTGAGGCGGCGATGCTGGGGCAGCCGATGTCGATGCTCATCCCGCAGGTGGTTGGCTTCCGCCTAACTGGCCGGCTTGCGGAGGGCGCGACCGCGACCGACCTAGTGCTCACGGTCACCGAGATGCTCCGCAAAAAGGGGGTCGTGGGCAAGTTCGTGGAGTTCTTCGGGCCCGGCGTCGCGAACCTGCCGCTCGCCGACCGCGCCACGATCGCGAACATGGCGCCCGAGTACGGCGCGACCTGCGGCATCTTCCCGGTCGACGCCGAAACGCTGCGGTATCTGCGGTTTACGGGCCGGCCCGAGTGGCGGGTGAGGCTCGTGGAGGCCTACATGAAGGAGCAAGGCCTGTTCCACGAGCCCGGCGCCGGCGAGCCGGTGTACAGCGACGTGCTGGAACTCGACCTGGCGAAGGTCGAACCTAGCGTGGCCGGACCGCGTCGCCCGCAGGACCGCGTTGGGCTGCGGCGAGCCAAGGACTCCTTCTTAGACGCGCTGCCGTCGTTGCTGCCGGGCGGGTCGAAACCCGTGCCGCCTGCCGAGGTGCGCGACCGGTTCGAGAGCGAAGGCGGGCGACCGTTCTTGCTCGGCAGTGGCGGGGAAACCGCGGCCTCGAAACACTGGGTGAGGGTCACGCTGGACGGGGTCGACTGCAAGCTGCACCACGGGTCGGTGGTGATCGCGGCCATAACGAGCTGCACTAACACCTCCAATCCCTCGGTGCTGGTTGCCGCCGGACTGCTGGCACGCCGCGCGGTGGAGCTGGGCCTCAAGAGCAAGCCCTGGGTCAAGACCTCGCTCGCTCCCGGCTCCAAGGTCGTGACCGACTACCTGCGCGAGGCGGGACTGCTCGGCTACCTGGAGCAGCTCGGGTTTCACCTCGTCGGCTACGGCTGCACCACTTGCATCGGCAACAGCGGCCCGCTGCCCGACCCGGTGTCGGCGGCGATCAAGGAAGGAGATCTGGTCGTCGCCTCCGTGCTGTCGGGAAACCGCAACTTCGAAGGGCGAGTGCAGCAGGAGGTGCGCGCCAACTACCTGATGAGTCCCCCGCTGGTGGTGGCCTATGCGCTCGCCGGCCGCATGGACATCGACCTCTACACCGAGCCGCTCGGCACCAGCGGCGGCAAACCGGTGTTCCTGCGGGACCTGTGGCCGTCGGAGCGCGAGGTGGCCGACACGGTGCAGCGCGCGCTGCGCTCCGAGATGTTCACCAGCTCGTACAGCGACGTGTTCGAGGGTGACGAGCGCTGGAAGTCGCTGGCGGTTCCCGAAGGTGACCGTTATGCATGGGACCCCGGCTCGACCTACATCAAGCGGGCCCCCTATTTCGACGGCATGCCGCGCCAACCCGCAGAGATCGCAGACATCACCGGCGCGCGGGCTCTGGCCTGGTTGGGCGATTCCATAACGACGGACCACATCTCACCGGCCGGCTCCATCCGCAAGGACAGCCCGGCTGGCAGGTACCTGATCGAGCGGGGCGTGGAGCCCAGGGACTTCAACCAGTACGGGGCGCGGCGCGGTCACGACGAGGTGATGGCGCGCGGAACCTTCGCCAACGTTCGCATTCGCAACCGGCTGGCGCCCGGCACCGAGGGCGGCGTCACGCGCTACCTGCCGACCGGCGAAGTGATGAGTATCTACGATGCCGCCATGAAGTACCGCGCCGACGGCACGCCGCTGCTGGTGCTCGCCGGCAAGGAGTACGGTTCTGGAAGCTCGCGCGACTGGGCCGCCAAGGGGCCGCGGCTCCAGGGCGTGAGGGTGGTGATCGCCGAGAGCTACGAGCGCATTCACCGCTCCAACCTGGTGGGCATGGGCATTCTGCCGCTGCAGTTCCTGCCGGGCGAGACCGCCGAGTCGCTGGGGTTGAACGGCGAAGAGGTGTTCGATGTGAAGGGTGTGGCCGCGGCGCTCGCCGGCGACAAGCGCGTCACCGTGGAGGCCCGGCGCGAGGGCACGGTGATCCGGTTCGCCACCCAGGCGCGCGTGGACACGCCTAAGGAGGTGGAGTACTACCGCCACGGCGGCATCCTCGAGTACGTGTTGCGCTCGCTGGCAGGACTCACATGACCTACCGGCTGGTGCTGCTGCGCCACGGCGAGAGCACCTGGAACCGCGAGAACCGGTTCACCGGGTGGACTGACGTGGGGCTGTCGGAGAAGGGGGTCGGCGAGGCGATCGAGGCTGGCCGCACCCTGAGGTCCGAGGGGTTCGACTTCGATGTGGCGTTCACTTCGGTGCTGAAGCGCGCCATCAAGACCCTGTGGCTGGCCCTCGAAGAGCTGGACCGGATGTATATCACGGTGCACAACAGCTGGCGGCTAAACGAACGCCACTACGGCGCGCTGCAGGGGCTGAACAAGTCCGAGACGGCGGCCAGATACGGCGAGGAGCAGGTGAAGATCTGGCGCCGCAGCTACGACACCCGTCCTCCCGCGCTGGAGCCGGGTGATGAGCGCGACCCGCTGCGCGACGCCCGTTATGCGGGACTCACGCGCGAGCAGGCCCCGCTGACCGAGTGCCTGAAGGACACGGTGGCCAGAGTGCTTCCTTACTGGAACGAGACCATCGCCCCGGCGGTGCGCGAGGGCCGCCGCGTGATAGTGGCCGCGCACGGCAACTCGCTGCGCGCGCTGGTGAAATACCTCGACGGAATCAGCGACAAGGACATCGTGGAGCTGAACATCCCGACAGGGATACCGCTGGTGTACGAGCTGGACGCGAAGCTGAAGCCGGTCAGGCACTACTACCTGGGCGACCCCGAGGCGGTCGCGGCGGCGGTGGCGGCAGTGGCAAGTCAGGGCAAGGCTGGGGCGCAGGGCGGAAGGCAGAGGGCAGAAAGTGCTTGAGGGCAGAGGGCAGAGATCCCTACAGCACCGTTCCGCCCTCCGCCCTCTTCCCCAACTTACCCTATCATCGTCATCACCACCGTGATCGTCGCGATCGACACTGCGACCATCACGATTCCCGCCTTCGCCATCTGTAGCACCGTCACCTCGCCGGTCGCGAATGCCACCGTGTTGGGCGGCGTCGAGACCGGCAGCACGAAGGCCAACGACGATGCCAGCGCCGCCACCTGCATCAGGACCAGCGGGTCCTGGCCCAGCGCCGGCGCGATGGCGGCAAGCAGCGGCATCGCCAGCGCCGAGACCGCTGCGTTGCTCGCCAGTTCTGTCAGCGCCGTGAACATCGCGGCGACCACGGCTATCACCAGTAGCTTCGGCTGCCCCGCCATTCCCGTAAGCAACGATCCGATCCAGCCCGACAGGCCGCTGGACTGCACCGCGTCGGCGAGCGACAGCCCGCCGCCGAACAGCAGCAGCATTCCCCAGGGCGCCGCGCGGGCGGTCTTCCAGTCTAGAGCGAACCTCATCTCCCGCCACGAGACCGGCACCACGAACAGCAGCAGCGCCGCCGCGATCGCGATCCAGGAGTCGGTCACCGCCGGAAGCCACGTGGCGATGCCGGGTATGCGTACCGCGCCGATATCCTTGGGATCGCGCATCACCCAGGCGGTGACCGCCATCAGGAACACGACCAGGGTCCAGCGCTCCCCGCCCCGGAGCGGCCCCAGGCCGGTTCGCTCCGAACGAACCCGCTCGGCCAGAGCCGGAATCTCGCCCCGGGTGGGGAACAGGGTCACCAGCAGCAGCCAGCAGGCGGGCACCAGCACCAGCACTATCGGGAGACCGACCCTCAGCCAGCGGCCGAACCCGAACTCCACACCCAGCAACTCGCGCGCCGCTCCCGCGAAAATCGCGTTAGGCGGAGTCCCAATCAGCGTGGCCATCCCGCCGATGCTGGCCGCATAGGCCACTCCCAGCACCAGCGCCGGGCCCAGACCCCCGATAGACCCTTTCCCCGGCGCCTCGACGCCCTGCTCCCCGGTTCTCGCCAGCGCCAGCACGGCCGTCGCCATCGACATCATCATCACGGCCGTGGCGGTGTTGGAGATCCACATGGACATGAAGGCGGTAGAGAGAATGAACGCGAGGACTACCATGCGGGCGTCGGTGCCGACGGCGGCCAGGATGGCGTAGGCCACCCTGCGGTGCAGGCCCCAGTGCTCCATGGCGGCGGCTATGAAGAACCCGCCCAGGAACAGGAAGATCACGTTGTTGGCATAAGGGACCGCGGCCCGGTCGAACCCGGCCACGCCGAGCAGCGGCAGCACCAGCAGTGGGAGCAGCGCCGTGGCCTGTAGCGGCACCGGGACCGTGAGCCACCAAGTGGCCATCCACGCCACCAGCGCCGCGGTGCGCTGGGCGGGCACGCCCATTTCGCGCGGCACCGGAAGCAGCAGCACCAGGACGAAGAGCAACGGCCCGGCTACGAGCCCGACCGCACGCACTAGGCGCGGAGCGCTCTCATCCGCGGTCGGAGCGCCCCCGCCGGCAGTCACTACTGGAGGAGGTTCCGGTCCCGCTGCGCGGACTTGACGCCCAGGCCCACGCCCACGCCGAGCAGGAGGGCGGCGCCGCCGCTGACCAGCGGCAGCAGCCAGGCCACCGGCGCAGCGACCGCCGCTGCGACCGCGCCGGCCACGAACGGCGCCGCAGGTTGATGCGCTGCGTCCACGAACCGCAACCGGCGCCGGGTGAAGTCGCGCGAAGTGACGTAGCCGGCCACGCCGGCACCAACCGCAATGGCGGCAGCAAGAAGTTCGAGCATGCTGTCACTACGATAGCGAGGGGTGGGGGGATTCGGGAGACGCTAAGACGCTGAAATGCCAAGGCGCTAGGGCGCCTAGACGCGAGGTGGGTGACCTGGAGGGCGCGTGCCGGGTCTATTGACGGAATCCCGACACCGACGAGAGACTATCCAAATCCATGAACCAGGCCTGGCGTATTGTGCGCAGCCGCGGTGCGGCGGTGTCGGGGGCCGCCGGCCTTGCAGCTGTCCTGGTCCTTCCCGGCTGCGGGGGCGGGGGCGAGGGAGGCACCGGCCCGGCCGCGGTCGCCTCGGTTATCATAACAAGTCCCGCCTCCCCGCCCACCATCGGCGCCCTGGAGCGGACCATCCAGTTTCAGGCGCAGGCGCGAGCTTCTGACAACACGGTCCTCACCGGCAGGCAGATCACCTGGAGCAGTTCGAACAGCTTGGTGGCCTCGATCAGCCCCGCGGGACTGCTGACCGCGCTGGCGAACGGTACGACGCAGGTGACCGCCACAGCCGACGGCGTCCGGTCGGCCCCGCTTACCGTGACCGTCAGCCAGGTAACGGCGCAGGTGGTGGTGACGCCGGCGACGTTCACGTTCCAGACCTATGGCCGCACCCGATCATTCAGCGCCGAGGCGCGCGATTCCACCAACCATGCGCTCAGTGGCCGTACGTTCACATGGTCGAGCACCAATCAGGCGGTGGTTACGGTAGATGCGGCCGGCACCGCAACGGCGGTGTCAAACGGCACGGCCCTGGTCCAGGCGACCGCGGACGGCGTTACCGGCTCTGCGGCGGTTACGGTGGACGCCGTTGCGGTTGCGATGACTATCTCAAGTGCCCAGACTTTCACCCGCATCGGGCAGCAGCAGCAGCTGACTGTCAGCGCGCTGGACTCCTCGGGCAACACCATCGGCAACCCCACCGTCACCTGGACGTCGAACGCGACCAGCGTGGCAAGCGTGAACAGTTCCGGAGTGGTTACCTCGGTGAGTGATGGTACGGCGACCATAACGGCCACCGCCGCCGGAGGGTTGACCGCGCAGCGGCAGGTAACGGTGGCCGCCGTGGCGCAGAGCGTTGCCATCTCGCCGGCCTCGGTTGACTTCGGCGCGATCGGCTCGACCCGGCAGCTCAGCGCCTCGGTGCGCGACTCAGGCGGCACCACCATTCCGGGCAGGTCGGTCACCTTCTCGCGTGCGGGTTCCGGTTCCACAGCCACGGTGAGCGCGGCCGGACTGGTGACGGCGGTGGCGGTCGGCAACAGCGACACCGCGGTCGCAACTTACACGGGAGGCGAGGGGACGTTCACGGCCCGCTCGCCGATCAGCGTAACGCAGGTCGTGCACACCATAACGGTGTCGTCGCCCAGTCCGGTACCGGACACTCTGAAGACCACCGGGAGCACCCGCACCTTCCAGGCAGCCGCGGCCGATAGCAACGGCAACGCGATCCCCGGTACCACGTTCACCTGGTCCAGCACGGTGCCGGCGGTCGCGACCGTGGACAACACCGGCGTCGTCACGGCGGTGGCCGACGGCACGACCAGCATCCAGGCCGGCGCGGGGGGCCGCACCGGCAGCCGGGCCCTGGTGGTCCGCCGCTTCGCGGCGACGTTCTCGCTCTCACCCACCAGCGCGACCATAACGAGCGCGGGCGGTACGGCGCAGTTCACCGGCACCGCCCAGGACTCTGCCGGGACCAACCTGCCCGTGACTTGGGTGTCTCGGAGCACCGCCGTGGCGACCGTGAGCCCAGCCAGCGGCACCAGTCCTTCCACCGCCACCGTCACGGCGGTGGCGAACGGCTCGACCCGTCTGGTGCTGAGTGGCGGCACTCGCAGCGACTCGGCGAGCATAACCGTAAACATCCCCACTACTCTATCGGGTGACGTGCAGCCGATACTCACCGCCAACTGCGCGCTGAGCGGCTGCCATACAGGGGCTTTCCCGCAAGAAGGCCTTAACCTCTCGGCTGGCCAGACCTACGCTAACACCGTGGGCGTGCCCGCACCGCAGTTCCCCGAAGCGATCCGCGTGATCGCCGGCGATCCCGAGAACAGCTACCTGGTCCGCAAGATCGAGGGCCGCAATATCAACGGCGCGAGGATGCCACAGGGCGCCGCGCCGCTCACCCAGCAGCAGATCAATACGATAAGGGCATGGATCGCGGCGGGAGCGATGAACAACTAGTTGACAGTGGGACGGTGGGACGGTGGGACAGATTGCTGTCCCACCGTCCCACCGTCCCACTGTCCCACTGTTTTTACTCCATCCAGCGCGTGAACTCGGCAGCCGTGGTGCGGCGCGTCGGTTCCGGCTCGGCGGCGAGGTAGCCCAGTGAAACGATGCCGACGATCCGGTACTCGTCGCCGGCGCCGACCAGCTCGCGCACCTCGGGCAGCGACATGATCCCACCGGTGCGCAAGTAGGTGCCGAGCCCGTCGGCCGTGGCGGCAACCATCAGGTTCTGGATCCCCATCATCACCGAGGCGTAGTCCTCCTCCTGCCGAACCGGGTCGTCCGTCACCTTGCACAGCACGAAGATGAATGCGGGTGTCTCGAGACACTCCTTGACCGTCTTCTCGATCGCCCGCTTCGCTTCCGGGCTCTCCGGGTTCTCGAACCGTTTGGCGCGATGCGCGCGCCTGATCTCCGCATAGCGACGCTTGGCTTCACCGGTGACCACCACGAAGCGCCACGGCTCGGTGAGCTTGTGGTTCGGTGCCCTGACCGCCGCCGCGATCAGCCGCTCGATCACGTACCTCGGTACCGGCTCCTGACGGTAGCTGCGCACGCTGGTGCGCCGCGCAATGGCCTCGTAGGCATGCATGGCAGCCAAGCTAACCGTTCGGCCTTGTGGGGTGCAGCCCCCGGGCGTACGCTTCGACCCCATGACACGAACCGAGTTCATATCCACCGGCATGTACGTTCCCGAGCGGGTCGTCACCAACGACGAACTCGCCTCAATGATGGACACCTCCAACGAATGGATCGTCCAGCGGACCGGGATCCAGGAGCGGCGCTGGGTCGCTGAGGGCCAATGGTGCAGCGACCTGGCCCTGGCGGCCTCACTGATGGCGCTGGAGCGCGCCAGCCTCAAGGCCACAGACCTGGATGCGATCATCATGGCGACACTGTCGCCAGAGTGGATGTTCCCGGGGAGCGGTGTGCTGCTCCAGACCAAGCTCGGGATCAGCGGAATCCCGTGCCTGGACATCCGCAACCAGTGCACCGGCTTCATATACGGGCTCTCCATCGCCGACGCCTGGATCCGTACCGGGCAGTACAAGCGGGTGCTGCTGGTCGGCTCAGAGGTGCAGTCACCGGGGATGAACCTGAGCACGGAAGGACGGGACCTGGCGGTCATCT
>DATMBH010000313.1:0-9692 GCA_035559335.1 Gemmatimonadales bacterium | reverse complement strand
CCGACATCGGCACGGTGCGCAGCAGTTCCTCGAGACCGGCCCGGCCCAGCCTCCGCGCGCGGATGCCTAACGCAAGCAGTCGGGCCAGTTCGGACCCGTCGGTGGTGAGCGGGTCGGGCGGCGGCGCGGCGTACAGCCGCTCCAGCAGCAAGGCGAAGCGACGCATGCGCTCGCAGAAGGCGGGCCATTTCGCCGCGTCGGACCGACTGAGGCGCGCCACCGCAGCCGCGGCGGCTGACACGTCCCGCCGCAGCTCGAGCGTTCCCCCGTCTGGCAGCGCGGCAACCAGCCACGGGTCGGGTTCGAACCGGCGGAAGCCGTGGCGCGCCAGCTCCAGGTCGGCAATGATGCGCGGCGGCACCCAGCCGGTGTCGAGGTCGTCAGCGGCCGGCGCGGCGGGGACGACCAGCACCCTGCGCCCGGCGCGGGCCAGGTAGTGCGCCGCGACCAGCTCGTTCGCGAGCGCGCCGACGACGATGGCGTCGTGGCTCATAGCCGCCCTCCCAGCACCACCTGGGCGGCAAGGCGACCCGAGGCGCCCATGATGCCGCCGCCGGGGTGGGTGCCGGAGCCGCACTGAAACAGACCCCGCAGCGGCGTGGTGTACCTGGCCCAGGCGGGCGCCGGCCGCAAGAAGAACAGCTGGTGCAGCGCCAGCTCGCCTTGGAAGATGTTCCCCTCCGACAGGCCGGTCATGCGCTCGATGTCCACCGGGGTTATCACCTGGCGGTGCAGGATGGCCCGCTTCAGGTTTGGGGCATACTGGGCCAGCGTGTCCACCACGGCGTCGCCGAACGCCTCGCGGCGCTCGTCGGTCCAGCCCCCGTTCAGGTGGTACGGAGCGTACTGCACGAAGACCGACATCACGTGTTGGCCGGGCGGCGCCATGGCCGGGTCGATCATCGAGGGGATCACCACGTCCATGTAGGGACGGCGCGAGAACTCGCCGTACTTGGCGTCCTCGTAGGCGCGCTCGATGTAGTCGACGCTGGGGCTTATGGATATGGCGCCGCGCAGATGGGGTCCGCGGCCGGGCATGCAGGTGAAGTCCGGCAGCTCGCCGAGCGCAAGGTTCACCTTGCCTGACGAGCCGCGGAACTTGAAGCGCCGGATGCCGTCCACGAACCTGTCCGGCAGCTCGGACGGATCGACCAGCTGCAGAAACGTGCGGCGCGGATCGAGGCCGGACACCACCGTGGGGGCGCGGATCTCCTCGCCGGACTCGAGCACCACGCCCCGAACGCGGCCGCCTCGCGTGAGCACCCGCGCCACGCTCGCCGAGGTCCTGATCTGGGCCCCGAAGCGTCGCGCCGCCGCCGCGATCGCCTCGCTCACCGCCCCGGTGCCGCCCTTGGCGAAGCCCCAGGCGCGGAACACGCCGTCGATCTCTCCCATGTAGTGGTGCAGCAGCACGTACGCGGTACCGGGGGAGCGGGGTCCCAGGAACGTGCCGATGATCCCACTGGCCGATTTGGTGGCCTTGAGCGGCTCGCACTCGAACCAGCGGTCCAGGAAGTCGGCCGAGCTCATGGTCATGAGCCGATACAGCTCGTGGAACCGCGCGCGGCCCAGGTCGCGGAAGTAGTTCGTCAGGCGCAGCAGACCAAGCAGCTCACGCGGCGAGAGCGAAGTGGGATCGGGAGGCATCATGCCCAGAATCGGCCTAACGGCGCGGGCCATCTGGTACATCAGCCTGCCGAACTCGTCGTAGGCGTCGGCGTCGCGCGGCGAGTGCCGCGCCAGCTCGTGCCGGTTCTGGTCGTGGTCGCCCCACTGCGCCAGGTAGCCGCCGTCAGGCAGGGGAGTCAGCGTACTCTCCAGCGGCAGGATGTGCAGGCCGTGGCGCGGCAGCTCCAGGTCGCGGATAATCTCGGGCCTGAGTAGGCTCACCACGTACGAGAAGACCGAGAACCGGAAGCCCGGGAACACCTCCTCGCTGACCGCCGCGCCGCCCACCCGCTCGCGCCGTTCCAGCACCAGCACCCGACGCCCGGCGCGCGCCAGATATGCCGCGCACACCAGGCCGTTGTGCCCTCCCCCGACTACTATGGCGTCGTAGCCGACGGCCATCAGCGGCCCCCTCTCACGAGCGCTTCCGCGGCGGATCGTAGAACGGCGTGGCGACCACCCTGGCAGCGGCCCGCCGCCGCCGGTGCTCCACCGTCATCTCGATTTCCAGGGCGGTTCCGGGCTCGGTGAACTGCGAACGCAGGTGCGCCAGGGCAAGGTACTTCTTGAGCAGCGGTGACCAGCCGTGGCTGGTGGCATAGCCCACCTGATCCGCGCCGGCGTATATGGGCACGCTCGAGCGCACAACTACGTTAGGTAGCACCGGCGTCAGCCCCACTTCGCCCCACAGTCTTTCCAGCGCGTCCCACTCCACCTCCAGGCCCACCAGCTTCCACGCCGCCGGCCGCCGCGCCTCGGATGCAAGCGCTGCCTGACCCACGAACCCGGGCTTCTCGAGCCTGACGGTCCAGCCCAGCCCCAGCTCGAATGGAGAGGAAGTCTGCTGTCCGATCAGCGCCCTTCGCGCCGAGATGTAATCGACTTCCTGGAGCACCAGCGCCGCCTCGAGGCGCGCCATGTCCAGTGCCAGGATGCCCGCCGGAACCAGTCCGAACGCCGCGCCCGCCTCGACCAGCGCGTCCCACACCGGAAGGGCATCGGCCGCAGCCAGCCAGATCTCGTAGCCAAGGTCTCCGGTGTATCCGGTGCGCGTGATCGTCACCGGAACGCCGCGCAACCTGGCCTCAGCAAGCCGGAAGTAGCCGATGGCGTCGATATCGGCATCGCAAGTCGCCTTGAGCACAGCGCGCGAGTTGGGCCCCTGCAGCGCGAGCGCCGCGGTGGATGCCGAGACGTCCTCGATGGTGACGTCATGGCCGGCCGCGTTCAGGTGGAGCCAGCGCAGGTTCGATTCGGCCGCGGTGAGCCGGAACGACGTTTCGTCCAGCCGCGCGAGGGTGCCGTCGTCGAGCACCTTCCCCGCTTCGTCGCACCATGGCGTGTACAGCACCTGGCCGACGGCGCAGCGCGCCACGTCGCGGGTCACGACGCGATCCAGGAACCGCGCCGCGTCCTTCCCGCTCACCAGGTACTTGTACAGCGGCGATACGTCGAACAGCGCCGCCGCGCCGCGGATGGCGTGATACTCGCGGTCGTGGACCAGCTCGTAGCTGCTGGCGACCACATGGCCGGCCCAGCGCCGCCAGGCGTGACTGACGCACAGGGCCGAAGTGCGCGCGTGAAACGGCGTGGTCTTCAGCATCGCGGGCCCAAGACTACGGCGCCGGCCGCGGTCGCGAAAGACCCCGTGCGTAATGTCCCTATTGCCATGGCGGCATCCGGCGCGCAGCTTAACGGCCACTCTAACCTGGACTTAGAGGGACCCGCCACATGCACACGCCGTTCGACATGAACCTGGTACAGCGCGGCGCTCGACTGCGCCGCAGCCCGTTCTTCGAGGCCACCCAGCGCTGGGGCGCCAAGGCGTACACCGTCTACAACCACATGCTCTTCCCCATCTGCTTCGGCGATCTGGAAGAGGAGTACTGGAGCCTCGTCAACGACGTGACGCTATGGGACGTTTCGGTGGAGCGGCAGGTCGAGATAACCGGGCCCGACGCGTTCGCGTTCACGAACTTCCTCACGCCGCGTGAGCTGTCCAGGTGCGCGGTGGGCCAATGCAAGTACGTGGTCATCACGGGCGAGGACGGCGGCATCATCAACGACCCGGTGCTCCTAAGGCTCGGCGAGAACCACTTCTGGCTGGCCCTGGCCGACAGCGACGTCCTGTTGTGGGCCCGCGGCGTGGCGCTGGCGACCGGCATGAAGGTCACCATCACCGAACCCGATGTGTCGCCACTCCAGGTCCAGGGGCCGAAGGCCAGGCAGGTGGTCCAGGCGCTGTTCGGCGACCAGGTCACGCAGCTGCAGTACTACTGGTTTCTTGACACCACGCTCGACGGAATCCCGGTCGTGGTAACCCGCACCGGGTGGACCGGCGAGATCGGATACGAGATCTACCTGCGCGACGGCAGCAGGGGCGATGAACTGTGGGAGCGCATCATGGAGGCCGGCAAGCCGCACAACATCCGGCCCACCGGCCCTTCCGACATCCGGCGCATCGAGGCGGGGATCCTGAACTGGGGTGCGGACATCACGCTGGAGACCAACCCCTACGAGGTGGGCCTCGAGCGCCTGGTGGACGAGCGCAAGGCGGTGGAATACGTGGGCAAGAAGGCGCTGGCGCGGATCCGGGCCGAAGGCGCCAAGCGCAAGCTGGTCGGCGTGGAGATCGCCGGGGAGCGCATCGAGTTCAACGCCACCAAGTGGCCAGTGAGTTCAGCCGGCCGGCCGGTAGGTCACATCACCTCGGCGATCTACTCCCCGCGCCTCAAGAAGAACATCGGCTACGCCATGGTGCCGATCGAGCACGCCGCGCTCGGCACGCGCCTAACTGTCAGCATTCCCGGCAGCGGCGAGCGCGAGGCAGTGGTGGTGGAACGACCGTTCGTGGATCAGAACAAGGAGATCCCCAAGGGAAACCGGTGAACCGAGGCACAGAGGCACAGTCTGGTTACCCCGTGCCCCTGTGCCTCCGTGCCCCGGCTTCAGCGCCGTCGTACCAGTTCCGGGTTCCCCGGGTCCGTCTGGTAGCTCCAGTCGAAGATCACGTAATCCGTCCCCACGGCCGTGACCCTCAGAGCGCCGTAGCGATAGAACCCGTCGCCCTCGTTCATCTGGAACACGTAGCCGTAGCCGACCCTGGCCTCCAGCGCCGCAGTGCCGTAGCCGCTCGCCGGCGCGATGTCGATACTGGTCAGATCGGGAATCGGCGCCGTGGGTTCGTAGAACCGCGCCGTCACCGCGCTGCGCTGCGGCACCAGGCTGATGATCCCGGAGCCGTTCTTCACTACCGCGAAGTCCATGTTGGTGCCGGTGCCCGAGGCCACGATTCCGAGCTCGAGGCTGTTCACCTGTCCGTTTCCGTTGGCATCCAGCCAGAACCTGAAGCCGCTCTTGGTGGGATCGGCCGTCGTGGTGAAGACCACCACGTTGCGGGCATCAGGCCGCGGCGTGTCGTAGCGCAGCGGCGACCACAGGCTCTCGAAACCCTCGATGGTGATGGCCGAAACCGCGAAGCAGCGCGGCTGGCCGTTGACCAGCGCGCCCACGTAGAAACTCGGCGCCACCGTGGTGCCCTCGAGCACCCAGCTCGAAGCACACAGGTTCTGGTCCAGGTTGTAGGACGTGGAGTACACCCGGTAGTAGGCGAAACCATCCGGGTCGGCCTCGTAGGCGTTGTCGGCCCAGTCCAGGTGGATGGCACGATTCAGCGACACGCTGACCAGTGTCGCCGGCGCGGGCAGGCGCAACCGCTCGTCCACAAGCACCACGTTGGAGCGCTCGGACTCACCGCCGCCCACTCCAACCGCAGTGACGAAGTACTCCAGGTGCGGCGGTCCGTCGTCGTGGAAGCTGGTGGAGCTGGTGGCCCCTCGCAGCCCGAACGACTCGTTCACGCTGCCGCGCGAGTAAACCCGAAACTCGATCACGTCAGGGTCGTCCACCGCGGTCCACCGCAGGATGATGCCCCGCGGCTCGGCGGGATTCCCCGACGGCTCTAGTTGATAGGTGAGGTTGGTCGGCGCCTCGGGTATGTACACGCCGATCAGGTCGTCGGTGCATGCGGCCAGGCTCGCTACCGCGAACGCCGCCAGGACCTGAGGTACGATGCGACGCATTGCTCGCTCCATGCGAACGGAGTTCGAAAAGAGGAATAGCAAATCGCGCGCCGCACCCGGCGTCAATAGGTCAATTCGTTGTGGTGGAAGGAGTTACGGGCCGGCACCGAGACCTTCACTATCCCGATCATGTCCTATGCCGGGGACACCCATCCGTCCCCTTCGTCCCCCTATCACCTAATGTTTCTCTGATCGTAATCAAACTTGATATCCGGCTGATCCAGCAGCTGGATGAAGAACGAGAACAGGAAGTTCCCGTTAGGGCTCTTCACGAACGTAAACGTCGCCCGCCAGTCGTGCATATCCCGGTCCAGCCTCACCACGTGGTCGCTGAATTCACCGGTGGTGAAGTTGTACGAAGTCTGCCATGACACGCTCCAGTGGGGGGTGGGAGAGAACGTCACGGTGCCGTTCATGGTCTGGTTGGCCGGCGCTGGCGTTGCGGCGGCGGGGTCGGGGCGCTGGCGCGAGAGCGAGTAGGTCAGGGTGGCCTGGAAGCCGGTGCCCCGCCCGGGCGTCAGCCGGTCCACGGCGCTGAACTGGGTTGCCAGTGGCCCGCGCGCGTAGGTGTTGAGGTTGCGCCCCGGGTCGGTGGGCGAGCGCGTGGCCGCCGTGTCCGGCCGGGCCGTCGGGCTCTCGCGTGACGGACCGGTGCTCAGGCCGAGGAGCCGCCCGATGCTGCGCAGGGTGTTCTCGTTGATGCCGAGGCCGAATGTCACGCTGGTGAGGTAGGGTCTGAAGCGCGCCGTGTCGGTACCGACCGGCCCATCCCACAGGTCGTGCGCGATCCTGACGTTTAGTCCGCGCAGCAGATCGGAGCTGAGCGTGTTGCTCCACAGGTCGGTGGTCCAGGCGTTTCTTCCAGGCCTGCGCGCCTGTTCCAGATCGAAGGTCAGCGCATCCGACTGGATTGACAGCAGCTTCAGCTTGCGTCCTTCCGCGGGCGGCTGGTCGGCTGGTGGTGCCGTGGTATCTCCGGGCGGTCGCGGCGGCGGCCGCAGCTTCGCCTCGAAGTTCTGCGACAGTCCGATGGAGATGGTCTGCGAGGCCTGAGAGCGACGGTTGACCGCCTGACCCGGGCGCACGGTGGCCCGCGCGTATTCCTCCGGGACTGTCGCCGCCGGCTGGTAGGACCAGTTCAGCGACGGGGACACCGCGTGCCGCAGCCGTGCAATCGGGCCGATTCCCCCGAACAGCCCGTAGAACGTGGGAGCGATGCCGGCGCGCAGCTGCAGCCGTTTGCCCTGGCTCACGAAGGCGCCGCCTGTGAACCGGTTGCGCAACAGGTATGGCCCGCCGGTCGTGTTCACGATGCCGACGCCGGGAGCGAGGTTCCAGGTGCCCTGCAACAGGATCGGGAGGTTGATCCCGGTCTGCCAGTCTATACCCGTCTGGAAGAACTCGCCGTAGGTCCGCGTCAGGCGGCGGGTGGTGTCCTGCGGGTCCGGAATAGTGAACGACTCGCGCCGGTTGTTCCACTCGTCCGTCATCGAGATCGCGTTGGTCCAGTTCCAGCGACCGATCCTGAGCGGAGTCTGGATCGCCAGGGATGTCTGACGGGTGTCAACGAGCTGGGTGTCCACCAGGCCGGGCCCGCGCGGGATCGCCACTCCCGGCGTAAGGTTGTTCTGGAGCGAGTTGGTGAGCGTGAAACCCGGCGACCAGATGATGGATCGCGACAGCGCGATCGGATTGGGAGTGAAGCTGACCGTCGGGAACGTGGTCACCACCCGCGGCTGGTCGAGCGACTGGTTGCGACTGCCGCCCACGTTGAGCGTCCCCCAGGTGTAGCGGCGCTGGAAGTTGAGCCGGCTATCAATGGTGGCCACTGCCAGCACCGGGTCCACCGAGTTGCGGGAGACCACTCGTGAACTGGAGGCGTAGTCCAGGCTCGCGGTGAGCTGGCTGTTGACGTTGAACTGCTGCTGGTGGCTCCACGTTATCCGCCGGCTGGTGCTCCCGCCGCTCTCGTGCAGCTCCTGGTAGGCGATGCCTCCCGCCAGGAACCGGTCCAGCCAGCGGTAGCGCAGCCGGCCGTTCACGGCGACGAACCGCTGCGCGTACCAGTCGATGGTGACCTGAGCGTCGCTGTAGTCGCTTATGGCCCAGTAGTAGCCGATGTTGGCGACGTGGCGCTGATAGCTGGGCGAGTTGCGCACGATGTCGTTGATCCCGAACTGCGGCGGGATCATCCCCGAGCGGCGCCCCCTCCGCATGTCCTGGAAGATGAATGGCAGCCACAGCACCGGTACGTCCTGCACGTAGAGCACCGCTGGCCGAGCCACCATCAGTCGTTTGTTGATCCACTTCACCTGCCGCGCCGCGAAGTGGTAGTGCGGGTCGGTCAGCTCGCACGCGGTCACGGTGGCCCGCAGGCCGTAGCTGCGGTTCTCCTCGTTGTCCACCGCCAGCTGACCGCGCAGTATCCAGTTGGCCGACCCCTCCTGAAAGGTCGTGGTGGCGTGGGAGATGATTCCCGTCTTGTTGCAAGCGTCGTATGTCATTCCCTCGCCGACCAGCACGCCGCTGGGATCGAACAGGCGGGGCCGACCCGCGGCGTACAGGGTACAGCGCTCTTCCACATAGCGCACGGTGTCGGCCTCGAGCTGCGAGCCCTCTTGCTCGAGCAGGGCCCGGCCCGAGAGTCTGATTTCACGCTCGTCGGCCACCAGCTGCACGGAATCGGCGGTATAGCGCGTTAGGCGATAGCCTTCACGGGTGAGCAGCGCAGCCGTGATCGAGTCCGGGGCCTGGAAGGCCCGGTCCGGGCGCTGCGGCAGCAGGTTGCCGCGCGAGCGGGCGGTGTCCTGCGCGGTGTCGGGCCTGGCGCGCTGCGGCGCCGGCAACTGCGGGGACGGCTGCGCAGGCTGCGGCCGTTCGCGTTCGCGCGGCGGCGGGCGCCTGACTGGCTGCTGCGCCCCCAGCACGGGCGTGAGAGCTACGAGCAGGACCATGGCCAGGGCACCGCCCCTCCTGCTCCCTGATCCCCGATCCCCGATCCCGGCTCTGCTCACGCCTTTCCCGGCGCCGGCGCACCCGGCCCCGGCGCCTGACTCCCGGCCGCGGCGGCGCTCTCCTTCGCCCTGCGGCGCTCGATGATGGTGGCGAGCACAATCGACAGCTCGTAGAACAGCTGCACCGGCACCATCACCACCACGGTCATCAGCACCAGGTCGCCCGGGGTCAGCACCGCCGAGAGAACGGCGTTGAGAATCAGCGCGATGCGGCGGTGGCGGCGCAGGAAGTCGGCGGAGATCACCCGCAGATACACCAGCATCAGCAGCACCAGCGGCAGCTCGAACACGGCGCCGAACGAGAGCACCACCGTGGTGGTGAACGAGAAGTACGCGTCCGCCGTGATCATCGGCGCCAAGCTCTGGCTCTGGAAACCCCAGATGACACGGATGGCCAGCGGCATCACCACGTAGAAGGCGATCGCCGCTCCGACTAGGAACAGCGCCACTCCGATGAACCCGACCGGGATGACGACCCGTCGCTCGTGCTCGTACAGCGCCGGGCGCAGGAACCCCCAGCCCTGCCACACCACCACCGGCGTGGCGATCAGCAGTCCCATGACGAACGCCAGTTTCAGGGTAATGAAGAACGGCTCGATGGGGGTGGTGAAGAACAGTTTCTGCCCCGGAGGCAAGTAGGGACGGATCGGTTGGGTCATGAACCCGATCACGTCCAGCCGGGTAGCGAGGAAGTAGCCGACCACGCAGCCGACCAGGACGGCGCCGAGTGCGCGGATCAGCCGCCACCGTAGTTCCTCGAGGTGCTCGAGGAACGGCATCTCAGCGCGGTCGTCCCGCTTCTTCATGCTCACGGCCGCCCGGTGGGCGCGCGAGTGGGGCCCGCCGGAAGCGTGCGCAACCGCTCACGCGCCAGCGACGCCTCATCGGCATTGGGGTAGGTGCGCACCAGGCGCTCGAAGTCGGCGCG
>DATMBH010000312.1:0-4310 GCA_035559335.1 Gemmatimonadales bacterium | reverse complement strand
GGCTGCATCCAACTGGAAACTGGAACGGCTCGCCGTTATCGACCGCAATCTGCTGCGGCTGGGTATCGCCGAGCTGCTGGAGGGGAAGACTCCGCCCCGGGTCGTTATAGATGAAGCGATCCGCCTGGCGCGCTGGTTCGGCGGACCGCGCACGTCCGCCTTCGTAAACGGAGTGCTGGACCGCGTGGCCCGGGACCTCGGCAAGCTGTGAGGATACTCCTCGTCAACTGGCAGGACCGCACCAACCCGCAGGCGGGAGGTGCGGAGGTACACCTGCATGAGATCTTCGGCCGGATCGCCGCGCGCGGCCACGAGGTCCATCTGCTGTGCAGTGGGTACGACGGCGCCGAACCCCGGGCCGTGGTGGACTCGATTGCAGTGCACCGGGTCTCATCGCGCTACGGCTTCGCGCTGAAGGGACGCGCTGCCTTCCGCGACCTGGTGCGGCAACTGGCGCCGGACGTGGTGGTCGAGGACGTGAACAAGATCCCGCTGTACTTGCCTACGCTGTGGCGCGGGCCGTTCGTGCTGCTGGTGCCGCACCTGTTCGGTACCACCGCCTTCAGCGAGGCGGCCTGGCCCATGGCGGCCGCCGTATACCTGGCCGAGCGGCCGCTGGCAATGGTGTACCGCCGCTGCGCAGTGCAGGCGATCAGCAACAGCACCCGTGACGATCTTGTTGCCCGCGGCTTCGACCCCGCAACGGTGAAGGTGATCTACCCCGGCGTGGACAGCGTCCGCTTTGCCCCCGATGGCGCGGTGGGCCGGGCTGCGCATCCGGCCCTGCTGTACGTCGGCCGCCTCAAAAGGTATAAACTGGTGGATGTGGCGATCAGGGCGCTGGCCCTGGCGCGGCGCGGCGTGCCGGGTTCAAGGCTGTGGATCGCCGGCACCGGCGACGACGAGGGACGCCTGAGGCGGGTTGCGGCCCGGGCGGGTGTGGCCGACGCGGTTGACTTCCTGGGCTACGTGTCCGAGGACCGCAAGGTGGATCTGTATCGCCGCGCCTGGGCCGTGGTGCTGCCGTCATTGAAGGAAGGTTGGGGTATCACCAATGTGGAGGCGGCTGCGTGCGGAACGCCGGCCATCGCCGCCGACAACTCCGCGCTGCGCGAGTCAGTGCGGGACGGCGAGACCGGGTACCTGGTGCCCACTGGCGATGTGGAGGCCACGGCGGCGGCCTTCGTCCGGATTGCCTCCGACCCGCCGCTGCGCGAACGTCTCGGCAGCGGCGCGCGGGCGTTCGCCGCCACGCTCGACTGGGAGCGCGCAGCGAGCGAGACCCTTTCCCACCTGGAGGCCGTCGTGTCCGGCTGGGCCGGCGGCATGGAGAGCTGAACCGATGCTAGTGAAGATCACCTCCCGGCGAACCGAGATACCGAAGGCTCTTCGCGAACGCGCCGAGGCAGTGGTGGCGCGCCTAGCGCGCCTGGCGATCAGGCCCACCAGCGCGCATGTCACCTTTTCCGAGGAGAACCAGCGGGCCCATGCCGAGATAGTGCTCAACGCGGCGCGGGGAGCCGTGCACGTGGCGACGGCTGAGGCGGCTGACCATCGCACCGCGCTGGACCGCGCCTCGGCGAAGGTCAGGCGGCAGCTCGACAAGCTAGCCACCACTCCGAAGCATCGGACCAGAAAGGTGGCGGCGCGCTGAAGGTCCGCGAGTTCATCGAGAAGAAGCCCGAGCGCCTGCAGCTCGAGGTGCTGACGGGCGAGGCCGGGCTCGACCGCGAGATCCCGACCGGGGAGGCGTCCAGTCCCGGCCTGGTGCTTGCCGGCTACACGGCGCGCTTCGTTCCGACGCGGGTGTTCGTGCTTGGCGAGACCGAGATAAGCTACCTGGTTTCGCTGAGCGAGAGCGAGCGGCGCCGGTCGCTCGAGACCCTGCTCAGCTTCGCGCTGCCGTGCCTGGTCATCGCCAAGGGGCAGGAGGCTCCGCCCGGGCTGGTGGAGCTGGCGCGCGAGCGCGACATCGCGGTGCTGCGCTCGCCGCTCAGGACCAACGAGCTGTACCGCATCCTGAAACCGTACCTCGAGTCGGCGTTTGCGCCCGCCACCACGTTGCACGGCTCGCTGGCCGACGTGTACGGGGTCGGGCTGCTATTCATCGGCCGGTCCGGCATCGGCAAGAGTGAGTGCGTACTCGATCTGGTGGAGCGCGGGCACCGCCTGGTTGCTGACGACCTGGTGATGGTGCAGCGGCTTGGGCAGGAGGTGCTGATCGGTCGCGGGCACCAGAACGCGCAGCACTTCATGGAGATTCGCGGCGTGGGGCTGATAGACATCGCCGCTCTGTTCGGCATCCGCGCCGTCAGGCAGCAGAAGCGCATCGAGGTGGTGGTGCAGCTGGAGGACTGGGACGCCGCCTCGGTGTACGACCGGACCGGGCTCGAGCAGCAGGAGACCGAGATCCTGGGTGTGAAGCTCCCCAAGGTGGTGGTGCCGCTGAATCCCGGGAAGAACATAACGGTGATCGCGGAGGTGGTGAGCATGCGCCATCTGCTGCGGTACAGCGGAGTGGACTCGGCCCGGATGTTCAACGAGCGCCTGATCGAGCGGATGCAGCGCGGAATGCGGATCGCGGGACCGCGGGCCACCAGCGACTACCTCGCCGAGGACTATGAGTGAGCGCCTCGTCGGAATCGTCTTCGCGCATGCGGAGGTGGCGGCGGCGCTGGTGGCGGCGGTCGCCTCTATCGCCGGCGAAGACCACGGACTAATCCCGGTATCGAACGACGGCTGCGACCGGGCCGCGCTGGCGGCGCGGCTCGACGCGGCCGTGGCCGGCAGGAGCGCCGTGGTGTTCGCCGACCTGCCGGGGGGCTCGTGCGCCTTCAGCGCGGCGGCGTACGCGCTGTCGCACGAGAAGATACGAGTCGTGACGGGCGTGAATCTCGCGATGCTGATCGACTTCGCGTTTCACCGCGACCTGCCGCTGGAGGCGGCTGCCGAGCGCGCGGTGGCGACGGGTCGCTCGGCAGTGACGATCCGGGGCGTTCCGCGGTGAGCATCGAGCTGTTTCGCATTGACGACCGGCTGATCCACGGCCAGGTGGTGGTGGGATGGGGCCAGCCGCTGGGCGTGGAGTTCATCGTGCTGGTGGACGACGACGTGCGCGCCAGCGACTGGGAGCAGGAACTGTACCGGATGGGAGTGCCGCCGCACATAACGGTTCAGTTCTCCGGGGTCGAGGAGGCTGTTTCACGGCTCAGTGAATGGCAGGCAGACCCGCGCAAAGGCATTGTGCTCACCGGAGATGTGGCCTCGATGCTGGCGCTGGTGCGCGGGGCCAACGGCGTGGTGCGCGAGGTGAACGTCGGTGGGGTGCACTTCCGGGACGGCCGCAGGGAGAAGCTGCGCTACGTGTACCTGAACGATGAGGAGGCCGCTCAGCTGCGGGAGCTCGCCGGCGCCGGGGTGCGCGTGACGGCGCAGGACGTGCCCACGGGACGCAGGGTGCCCCTCGAGGAGCTGCTGGAGTGAGCGGTCTGGAGTTCGCGCTGCTCCTGGCGCTGGGCCTGGTGGCGGGGCTGGACACGGTATCGGTGCCGCAGGCCATGGTGTCGCGGCCCATCGTGGCGGCATCCTTGGCGGGCCTGGTGACGGGTGCACTCGGGCCGGCGCTGGTAGCGGGGGCGGTGCTGGAGCTGTTCGCGCTGGAGACGCTGCCCGTAGGCGCGGCGCGCTATCCGGACTGGGGCCCAGCCTCGGTGGCCGCGGGCGCGTGCGCCGGCTGGGTTGATTCGGGAGCGGCGGGTACACTGACGGCTGTCATCGTGGGGCTGGCCTTCGCGTGGGTCGGCGGGTGGACCATGCACGTGGCGCGCCGGCGCAACGCGATCACGCTGGCACGGTACCGCGACGCACTGGACCGCGGCGAGCGCGCGGCGATACACGCGGTGCAGCGGGCCGGACTGGCGCACGATGCGCTGCGCGCCCTGGTCTTGAGCGGTGTGGCGCTCCTGGGCGGACGCCTCATGGCCGGCCTTTCGGATCACTGGGAAGGTCCGGCGCTGCTGTCGCGCACGGCCCTCGCGGCCACCGCCGCGGGAGTGGCGCTGTGGGCGGGCTGGAGGTTGTTCTCTTCGGGTCGTTCCGGAGTGCTGTTCGCGGCGGGGCTTGGCATCGGAGCGGCCGCCGCGGCGGCGTGGTGGGGCCGATGAGCGAACCTCGCATGCCGCACTACGGCCTCGTGCTGGCCCGGCTGTTCGCGATCCAGGCCGCGTGGAACTACGAGCGCATGACCGGCGTCGGCTTCGGTTACGCAGCCGAGCCGGCGCTGCGCTCGATTGCCAGGAACAGCGGCGAGG
>DATMBH010000311.1:0-13763 GCA_035559335.1 Gemmatimonadales bacterium | reverse complement strand
CGCGGGCAGAGAGGCAATCCTCCCAACTGGGACATCTACCGGCGCAACCTGGAGGCCGCGGCGCAGATCGGCCGGCGCTGGCTAGAGGCGGCGCCTGACGAGGCGGAAGCGCACTACCAGTACGGGCTGGTGCTGATGGGCCTGCAGCGCTTCAGCGACGCGGCATCCGAGTTCGCGGCAGCGCGGCGCCTGAACCTCAGGCCCCAGCCGGGCGCCTGGGCCCTCGAGTGGCAGATCGAGTGCCTGTTCCAGGCCGACTCGGTCAGCCGCCGCGCGCTGCCAACCGCGACCGCACTGCTCGACTCCTTGGCGCGGGGGCTGCTTGAGGAGCCGATCATGACCCGCGACACGGCGGAGCTTCAATGGGTACGCCGCGCCCAGCGCGCGAGCCACGCGGCCCTGAGCGGGAGTCCGTCCCGGGTACCGGAGCGGATTGGCGCGCCACCATGGAACCCGCGTGCGGGCAACCCCGACGGCTGGTTCCGGGCCATCGCTCAGCTGGCGGCCGGATCGTCGCCGCGGAACCTGGACGCGGTAATGGCGAGGCTGCAGGACCAGGGGCTGCCGCCTCCGTTTGCGCTCGCCTGGAACGTGGTCGGTCACCTATGCGCGGGCGGGCTCTGTTCGCCACAGGGCCTGTCCGAAAACGCCGGCTGGCGCGCCTCAGCGCTGGCGCTTGCCTTAGCCGGCCAGACCGACAGCGCGCGAGCGGTGCTGCGGCGCCTCGATTCCACCCAGACCGAGAACGAGCGCTTCCGCGGCGGCAGCATCGAGATGGGGTTCCGCATCGCCGTAAGCCACCTGGCGCTGGGCGATACGGCCGGCGCCCTCGCGGCTCTGTCACGCGTTGCCCGGCTGCAGCCGTTCTTCTATGTGATCGGCCTCGACCCGGCCTATCCACTTGGGCACCACGCCTGGGTGCTGGGCCGCGTCTGGCTGCTGCACGCGGACCTGCTGCGGGCGACCGGGCGCACCGAGGACTCGCATCTCTACTACCGTCGCGTGGCCGACCTGTGGTCACGGGCCGATCCGGAGATCCGGGTGTTCGCCGATCGCGCGCGGGCCCAGCTGCCGGATTGGATGCGACAGCCTTGACGGCCCGTCCCGGCTCTATAGCTTCGCGCAGGCCGTCAACCTCACGTGACACCGGAGGAATCATGCGCGTCCTGGCTTCAGTGCTGCTTGCTTCCACGTTCGCTTCCGCTCCCATGCTCGGTCAGACCGGGACGATCCGCGGGCGGGTCGCAGACACGAGCGGGACCGCCATGGCGCGGGTCGCCATCAGCGTGGACGGCACGTCGCTGCGCGCCACCTCGAGCGACCGGGGCGAGTACCTGCTCACCGGGGTCCCGGCCGGCTCGGTGCGGATTCGCGCCCGCCTGATCGGGCACACGCCATACGAGGCATGGGTCACGGTGCCGGCGGGCGGCGAAGTGCGGCACGACATCGCGCTCACGCCGACGCCGATCTCGCTGGCGGCCATTGATGTGGTGGTGGGATCCCGGGCGCGCCACACGGCGGCCGAGGAGCTGGCGGTCCCGGTGGACGTGTTCACGTCGGAGCAGCTGGCCCAGCAGGGCTCCCCTGAGACCGGCCAGATCCTGCAAGCCCTGTCGCCGTCGGTAAACTTCCCGCGCCAGAGCGTCACCGACGCAACCGACATCGTGCGTCCGTTCACGTTGCGGGGCCTCTCGCCCGACCACACGCTGGTGCTGCTCAACGGCTGGCGGCGCCACCAGACGGCGGTGGTGAACACCTTCGCCTACGGGACCAATGCCGGTTCGAGCGGCGTGGACCTGAACGCGATACCCTCCAGCGCGCTGGACCGTATCGAGGTGCTGCGCGACGGGGCCGCGGCACAATACGGCTCCGACGCGATAGCCGGAGTGGTGAACGCGGTGCTGCGAGAGGGACCGTTCACGCCGTTCCTCAACGCCTCCATCGGCCGTTATGCAACCGCCGACTACCCCGACGACGGAACCACCGCCAACCTGAACGGCGGCTGGTCGACGCGGGTGGGACGCGGCAGCCTGTCGCTGTTCGGTGAGCTGATCAACCGCGAGCCAACCAACCGCGCCTGGGCCGACATCTACGAGGACGCGGGCACCGGCCAGACCGATTCAATCGTGGGCGGCCGGGTGGTGGTCAAGCGCAACCCGGTGCCGCAGCCCAACCACCATTGGGGCGACGGCCTGGAGCGCGACGTGCTCACCATGTTCAACCTGCGGATGCCGCTGGTGGACGACCGCACCCGGGAGTTCTACGCCTTCGGCGGCTTCAGCTTCAGGCGCGGCAACGGACAGGGCTACCGCCGCTATGCCGGCAACTACCGCAACTTCACCGAGATCTACCCGCTCGGCTTCCTGCCGGAATTCCGCCCCGACGTGGTAGACGCTTCGCTGGCCGCGGGCTACCGGGCGCTGCTGCGGAACTGGGCCGTCGAGCTGGGCGGATCGTTCGGGCACAACGGTTTCGAGTACAACCTCCGCAACACGCTCAACACCTCGCTGGGTCCGTGCCTGACGACTCCGTGCGCGCCGGGGCCCGACGGAATACTCGGCAACGCCGACGACCCGGGCATCCCGAACCAGACCTCGTTCTTCGCTGGACGGCTGGTGCGCCAGGAACTGAGCACCGGAGTCACGGCAACTCGCAGCCTGGATCTCGGACTGCCAAGCCCGGTAAACCTGGCCATCGGAGCGGCGTTCCGGTACGAGCGCTTCCAAATCACGCAGGGTGAACGGGCGTCGTGGATCGACGGCGGGCACCTGGCCTCGGACAGCTCCGATGCCCCCGGCGGCTCGCAGGTATTCCCGGGGTTCGCCCCCTCGGACGAGACCGACGTCAGCCGCACCAACTTCGGGTTCTTCGCCGATGCCGAGACCCAGCTGTCACGGCAGCTGCTGCTCGCCGCAGCTGGACGGTTCGAGAGCTATTCCGATTTCGGCCAGGCGATCACGGGCAAGCTGGCGCTGCGTTATGCGCCCACCCAGCAGCTGACCCTCCGGGCTGCCGCCAGCACCGGGTTCCGGGCTCCAGGCCTGGGCCAGTCGCACTTCAGCAAGGTGGTGACCAACGTGATCGCCGGTGCGCCGGTGGACGTGGGGATATTCCCCGTGGGTCACCGCGCTTCGCGCGCCCTGGGATCGCGCGATCTGCGCGAGGAATCGTCGGTGAATCTCAGCGCCGGCCTCGCTTTCAGCCCGACGCCTAACCTGACGCTCACGGCAGACCTGTTCAGGATCACGATTAACGACCGGATCCTGCTGGGTGCAACTTTCGACGACGATACCACGCTGGCCATCCTGGCCCGCGAGGGCATCACCAACGTGGGCGGCGTGCAGTACTTCACCAACGGCCTCGACACCCGCACCACCGGTCTCGATCTCACGGCGAATTGGACCAGTCAGCTGGGCACCGGAACGCTGGACCTGACGGCGGCGGTCAACTTCACCGAGAACGTGATCACGTCCATCGACCCGCTGCCGCCGGTGCTTCAGAACTCGGCCGAGCCGGGGCTGATTGATACCGTGACCTACATCGCCATTACCGAGGAACGGCCGGACACGAGGGCCACGCTCACCGCGCTGTACACGCGCGGCCAGTGGCGCGCTCTGGCGCGGGCCTCGTACTTCGGAGAGTTCTCATCGGCACAGCCCGGTTACTGTGACCTGTGCCGCGAGCGTTATGGGGCGAAGACGCTGTTCGACATCGAGGCCGGCTATCGGCTGGGGCGCTTCGATCTGACGCTAGGCGTGAGGAACTTGTTCGACACTTATCCCGACCAGCCCAGCTCGACGCGGGTGGTGGACACCTCGACCGGCGACCGCGCGCTGGACTACAACAACAACTTCGGCACGTTCCCGTGGGCGGCGGCCTCGCCGTTCGGCTACAATGGCAGATACGTGTACGCGAGGGTGGGAGTGCCGTTGAGATAGGGCTGGGAGCTGGGGCTGGGGACCAGGGGTTAGGTGTTCGGGAGGCGAGCGGGGCGAGGGGTTCAGCTCTCGCCCTTCGCCGTTTCCTACCTCCTAAGCAGCGAACTCAGTGCCGCTCCCGTGTGCGAGCCCGCGGTCATCGCCACCGCCTCTGGGGTTCCCTGCGCCACCACCCGGCCGCCCGCTTCTCCGCCCTCGGGGCCGAGATCTATGATCCAGTCGGCCGTCTTGACGACGTCGAGGTTGTGCTCGATGACGATTACGCTGTTGCCCTTGTCCACCAGCCGGTGCAGAACCTCGAGCAGTAGCCGCACGTCCTCGAAGTGCAGGCCGGTGGTCGGCTCATCGAGTATGTAGAGCGTGCGCCCGGTGTCGCGCTTGCTGAGCTCGGTGGCGAGTTTCACCCGCTGCGCCTCGCCGCCCGACAGCGTGGTCGCGCTCTGGCCGATGTGGATGTAGCCCAGCCCCACATCGTTCAGCACCTCCAGCTTCTGGCTGACGCGCGGCTGCGCGGCGAAGAACTCCAGCCCCTCGGCGACCGTCATGTCGAGCACGTCCGCGATGCTTTTGCCCTTGAACCGCACCTCCAGCGTCTCGCGGTTGTAGCGGCGGCCCTTGCACACCTCGCACGGCACGTAGACGTCAGGCAGGAAGTGCATCTCGATCTTGACCAGCCCGTCACCCTGGCAGGCCTCGCAGCGCCCGCCTTTAACATTGAACGAGAACCGCCCCGGCCCGTAGCCGCGCAGCTTGGCCTCGGGCAGCTGGGCGAAGATGTCGCGGATCGGCGTGAACAGCCCGGTGTAGGTGGCCGGGTTGGAGCGCGGGGTGCGGCCAATCGGGCTCTGGTCTATGTCTATGACCTTGTCGATGTGTTCCAGTCCCTCGATGCGCTGGTGCGCGCCCGGTATCACCTTGGCGCGGTAGAAGTGGCGCGCCAGCGCCTGGTATAGGATGTCGGTCACCAGAGTGCTCTTGCCGGAGCCGCTCACGCCGGTGACGGCCACGAACAAGCCTAACGGGAACTCGACGGTGAGATTCTTCAGGTTGTTGGCCGTGGCGCCGACCACCCGAAGCGACCGGGCTGGGGACGCGGCGCGGCGGGAAGACGGGACGGCGATCCGCAGTTCGCCGCGGAGGTAGCGCGCGGTCAGCGATTCGCGGTGCCGCAGCACGGTGTCGAGATCGCCTGCCACGACCACCTCGCCTCCGTGGCGGCCGGCCCGCGGACCCAAGTCAACGATGTGATCGGCCGAGCGGATGGTCTCCTCGTCGTGCTCTACGACCAGCACGGTGTTGCCGAGGTCGCGCAGTTCCTTGAGCGTCGCGAGCAGGCGCCCGTTGTCACGCGGGTGGAGCCCGATGCTCGGCTCGTCCAGGATGTACAGCACTCCCACCAGGCGCGAGCCGATCTGGGTGGCGAGCCGGATGCGTTGCGCCTCGCCGCCCGAGAGCGTGCCCGCCGACCGGGACAGCGTCAGGTATTCGAGACCGACGTCGCACAGGAACCGCAGCCGGTCCCTCACCTCCTTGAGGATCGGCGCGGCGATGTCCGGGTCGAGCCCGGGCCTGCCGTCGGTGCGCAGCGGCAACGACTCGACGAACCGCAGCGCGTCGGACACAGCCATGTCTGTCAGTTCGCCAATGTTCGTTCCATTGACGAGAACCGACAGCGACTCCGGCCGCAGCCGCCTGCCGCCGCAGGAGGAACACGGCCTCAGCACCATGAATTCCTCGAGCTGCGCGCGCACGGCGTCCGAGGTGGTCTCGCGGTAGCGGCGCTCCACGTTGCGGAGGATGCCCTCCCACTTCGACTCGTAGTCGCCGCGGAACCGCTCGCTCTCGTACTTGAATCTCAGGACCCTGTCGGGAATCCCGAACAGCAGCGCCTTGCGGACCCTCTCGGGCAGATTACCCCACGGCGTGTTGAGATCGAAGCCCAGCTCTTTCGCCAACGTGGGCAGCACGACCCGCCGCAGGTATCCGCTGGGCTCGCCCCACGGCAGCACCACGCCCTCCAGGATCGAGATCGAGGGATCAGCCAGCGCCAGCTCTTCGCTCACCTCGCGCCGCGTGCCAAGTCCGTCGCACGACTGGCAGGCGCCGAACGGCGAGTTGAAGGAGAACTGCCGCGGCTCCAGCTCGGGGATGGAAAGGCCGCACTTCGGGCACACGAAGCGCTCGGAGAAAAGCAGGGGCCGGCTGTCGGGGGCCGCGGGTCGGGGACCCTGGCCCCCGGTCCCCAGCCCACTATCCCTCACGAGCTCGACTACCCCATCTGCGTGCCGCAGCGCCGTCTCGATTGAGTCGTTCAAGCGCTGCCGGTCCTCGGCCTTCACCGTCAGGCGGTCAACCACAACCGCGATATCGTGGTTCTGCCTGCGATTGAGCTTCGGCGGGTCCTCCAGTTCGACGATCTGCCCATCCACCCGGGCGCGCACGAAGCCCGCCTTGCGGGCTTCCTCGAACAGGTCGCGGAACTCGCCCTTCCGGCCGCGCACCAGCGGCGCGAGGACCTCGATGCGGGTGCCGGCCGGCCAGCCCAGCACGATGTCGGTGATCTGCGACGCCGAGCTGCGCTGGATCGGCGAGCCGTCGTTAGGGCAATGCGGCGTCCCGCAGCGGGCGTATAGCAGCCGCAAGTAGTCGTACACCTCGGTGATGGTGCCGACCGTGGAGCGGGGGTTCTGGCCAGCCGTCTTCTGCTCGATCGCGATCGCGGGCGAGAGGCCCTCGATCACGTCCACGTCCGGCTTCTCCATCAGACCCAGGAACTGGCGCGCGTAGGCCGACAGCGACTCGACGTAGCGGCGCTGGCCCTCGGCGTAGATGGTGTCGAAAGCGAGTGAACTCTTGCCCGAGCCGGAAAGGCCGGTAATGACGGTCAGCGATCCACGAGGGATCTCGACGTCTATGTTCTTGAGGTTGTGCTCCCGCGCGCCGCGGACGATGAGCCGATCATCAGGCATAGCCTTGCAGGATAGGGACGGAGCGCGAATAAGAGCAAGTGGGACAGTGGGACAGTGGGACGGTGGGACAGTGGGACGGTGGGACAGACTTCCGTCCCACTGTCCCACCGTCCCACCGTCCTCACTGTCTCTTCACCGTGCGTCCCACGATGATCGTCACGTTATCCGTACCGCCACCGTCGAGCGCGTCCTGGAGCAGCGCCTCGCACGCCTGCTTCGCCGAGGTCATCGAGGCCAGCCGCTCGGCAATGCGGGAGTCCGGCACGTGAGTGGTCAGCCCGTCGCTGCACATCAGGTGCACGTTTCTCCAGTCGGACCGCAGCCTGGTGACCACCGGCGCCGCGGTGCGGCCCCCGATCGCGCTCGAAAGTATGTGGCCCCACTGGGCCTCGAACTCGGGAGTGCGGGCAACCCCCTGGTCGCCGAGATCCTGGGCCATGGTTTGATCGCGCGTAACCTGAGTCAGCTTACCCTCCCTGAACAGGTAGTAGCGCGAATCGCCCACCTGTAGGACGTAAGACCAGGGCCACACGCCCATGAACAGCGTAAGGGTGGTCGCCATGCCGCGGCGCTGCGGCTGCTCCTCGGCACGCTTGAGCAGCTCCATGTGGGTCCGCATCGCGGCGTCCTGCAGCTCGCCGGCAAAGGCGTCCGCGCGCGCATCGGCCCCGTAGTAGCACTGCATGGCGTGCGTTATGTACTCGGTTATCGCCTCCACCGTCACGCGGCTTGCCTCCTCGCCCCGCTCGCCGCCACCCACTCCGTCGGCCACCAGTGCCAGGAACGCCACCCGCTGCTCTCCACCTTCGATGCGCTCCAGGGCGGGCAGGCTGGTCTGCCAGATGTTCAGTCGCTTGTGAATCGAGGCCAGCAGGAAGTGGTCCTGGTTGGAGCGACGCACCTTGCCCGGGTGCGTTAGGCCGTAGACGTCAATCTCCTCATCCAGCGGCTTGCGCAGGTCCGCCGCCACCTGCTGCGAAGTCGGCGCGCCCATCTTCACCTCCCAGGCGAGAGGCGTCGGTTCGGGTTGCGGCTGTGGGCGCTAAGATGCCCACCGGCCACAGCTAGTCAAGGAACGGCGACTGGGTGCGGCGCTGGGACGGCTCGCGCCCGGTCTCCAGCGCGCGCTGCAGCTCCTCTACGCTCAGCTCGAACGGGTCGGATTCGTAGCGCGGTGGCGTGACCAGTCTCGCGGGCCCCGGGTTCCCCTCGACCGGATCGAACCGCCACTCGGCGCGACTCAACACCCGCACCTCCCAGCGCCGCCCCTGCCGGTCGGCAAACCTGCGCTCGGCCATAAGTCTCACATTCGCCAACGCGCGCACCACTGTCCATACGCCTCAACCTATCAGCCTGAACCAATGCCACCATAGCAGCACTGTCACGACAGCTAAATACGGTCTTGCGCCTTGACTTGAGAAACTACATTATGGGCGTCCCCCTAACCCCTTGATAACGTGACCGTTAACGCATATGCCACGCTCTATCTCTTGGGCCTCAGCACTGCCCCATCGGCGGAGCATGGCAGACGGATTGTCAGGGAGCTGGTGGAGCGGAAGCTGGTGGCCTGCGGCCAGGTGATCGAAGCGACGACCTCCATATATCGCTGGCAGGGTCGGATCGAGGAAGCAACCGAAGCCGTCATCCTTCTGAAGACGACGGTCGAGCGCTGGCAAGAGCTGACAAAAGTCTATGCGTCGCTGCATCCTTATGAGGTGCCTGAGCTGATCGCGGTGCCGATTGCCGGCGGTCACAAGCCTTACCTGGACTGGCTAAGCGCGGAGACGGGATAATGGGACGTTCGAGGTGGCGCAATCGTCGTGACCGGCGGCTCGAGCTCGGCGCACCTGGTGCGACGCACGGGCCATACGGACCGCTGCCGCGTCGCTCTGAGCTGCCGGCTCCGCTGGCTCCGGTCCTCGAGCTGGAAGGTCTGGAACCGGACGAAGAGATCCGCGGACCGGCCCTGCTGCTGGACGAGGAGCCGGATTCCGCCGACGATCACATCGCGATCCAGTCGCGCGATCCGGCGCAGCTGGAGCTGGTGGCTCCAGCGGCGGCGCAGTCTGCACGGCCGGAAGCCGCCGAGACCCAATCGCCGCCGCCACCGGTCGCGCTCGACGATAACATGGCAGCTGCGGTCTCGCCGGAAGCGGCGGCAGAGGCAGAGCGCCTGGCGGTGGAGGCGTTGGCCGACGCGGCTGGCGTGGCCGAAGGTGAGGCGCTGGACGCCGGCTTCGAACCGGAGCGGGCGGTGGAGCAGGTGGTTGTGGTGGCTGACGCTGAGCCCGCCTCGCGCACCAGCGCGCAGGTCGTCGCCGACTTCTTCGCCGAGGCGCCTGTGGCCGCGGCGGAAGCTGCGCCTGGAGAGGACGCTGCCCCGATCGCGACGCACGAGGAGCTGTCAGAACCGGTCTTGTCCGAGGAGGTTTTTGGCGCGGCCGCTGCGGCGGCGCCACCGATCGCGGCGCAGGTTTTGGCGGCCGGCACTGCCGCGGCAGTTCCGGATGCCGAGCCGGTGGTCCGGGAGAAGGAACCGGAGCAGGCCGCGGTGCCAGTGGAGGAACCACCTCCTGCGGACCCCGTCGAGGAGGCCTTCGAGCGCTGCCGCGCGCTGGTGGCCGAGGGCAGGCGCAACGAGGCGCGCCGCGCCTATCGGGACCTGCTGATTCGCTCGCCGCGCCACGTCCGCGCGCGCAACGACCTCGCGCTGCTGCTCGATGCCGATGGCGACAGCAACGGTGCGCTGGGAGAGCTGGACCGCGCGCTGGAGATGGACCCGGACAACGCGACGCTGCTGGTCAACCGCGGCGCCATACTCGGCGCGCAGGGCCGTTATGCGGCGGCCGAACGCGATCTGAAACGTGTGCTTAGGGTCGAGCCGTCCAACGCCGATGCCCTGTTCAACCTCGGCGTGGTGATGACGAAGAAGGGCCTGTGGGGCGAGGCGGTGCCGCACCTGAGGCGCGCGGTGGAATTGGATCCCATGCGGGGCAGCGCTTACTTCTACCTTGGCGAAGCGCTGAACCACGTGGACGATCTGAGCGGGGCGATGTCCGCCTATCAGCGGGCGGCTGAACTGATGCCGGAGCACTCCAGGGCCCTGTACGGCCTGGGGATCGTCTATGACCGGCTGGGCCGTCCGGATGATGCGGCCAAGATGTATAGGAAGTCGCGCGAGGTCGGAAAGCGGTGATTCGTGCGGTCGCGGGGGACCTCGCGTCCATGGTGGCGGACGCGGTGGTCCGGCCCGCGAACCCGGAACTGGAACCACTGATGCCGGCCCTGCGGTCGCTGGACGCGGTCGCGGGGCCACGGTTCGTCGAGCAGCGCCGGCTACGCAACCAGCTCGGCGTCGGGGCCGCGGTGGTGACCGGCGGCGGCGAGCTGCCCGCCGAGTTCGTGATTCACGTGGTGGTCGGCACGGACGAGGACGCGGTCACCGCCGACACCATTCGCCGCGCCTACGAGGCCGCCCTGTGGCAATGCACCCAGTGGGCCATCGAAACCATCGCCACGCCCGTACCGGCCGCCGGCAACATCGCCCCTTCCCTTGCCTTCCAGACCGTGCTATCGGTGATCCGGGAGCACCTGCGAAACGCGGAACATCCGGCTACTGTTCTTATTGTCGTTCCCGAACAGTCCGAGGCAGACTCCCTGAACGCCCGCATCGGGCAGGGTGACTAGCTGAGTCGCAAGCAACTCGCGCTTGGCGTAGTGATTGCGTGGCTTGGGGGCCTGGGCCTCCTGGTCAAGCGTGAGTACTTTCGGCCCGAGGCAGCACGGCTCGCCGAGGCGGCGGCGCTGGTCGGCCCCAATGCCAGCTACTACGCCGTCACCATGGGCGGCGGTCCGGTGGGCTACGTTTCCAGCACTTTGGACACCACGCCTACGGGCATCACCATCCAGAACAACACCGTGCTCGACATCGCCGCGCTGGGAGACATCCAGTCCACGCGGATCATCACGATCATCAACCTTACCAGGCAGCTGCGCCTGACGAGCTTCGATGCCCAATTGGTCTCCACCGCGGGCATGCGCTACGCGGTGCGCGGTCAGGCCGAGGGCGACAGTGTGGTGGTGGTGGAAGTCGACGCGGGCGGGGGCCGGCCGCAGCGGCAGCGGGTGAGAATGGGTCGCGGGCTGGTGATGTCGGAATTGGTATCGCTGCAGCTGGCCGTTGGCGGCGAGCTGCGGCCCGGGCGCACCTACACGCTGCGCACCTTCGATCCGATGCTGCTGCAGGAGCGCGAGGTGGCGCTCACCGTCCTGGCGGAAAGCACGATGATCTTCCCCGACAGTGCCCGGTTCGACTCGGTGGAGAACCGGTGGGTGCCGGCCCGGTGGGATACAGCCCAGGCGTACCGGGTCCGGCAGTCAATGGCGGGCCTGTCGATCGAATCGTGGATCGATGCGCAGGGCTCGATCGTATCAGCCACCAGCCCTATCGGCTTCACGCTGGAGCGCACCGCCTTCGAGATCGCGGTCGAGAACTACCGTAGGAACCGGGATCAGGGACGGCGGGTTGCCATCGGCCAGGGGACCGACCTGATCGAAACCACCGCCATCGCCGCGAACGTGCGGGTGGACCCTGAGGCGCTCGATGTGTTCAGGGTGCGGCTTGGCAACGTCGACCTCACGGGCTTCGACCTCTCGGGCGGCCGGCAGCAGCTGACGGGCGACACGTTGACCGTTAGGCGCGAGCCTTCGCCGCTGCCGGGTGCGGCGCTGCGACTTCCCGTGCGGGAATTTAGGGACACGGCCATCATCAACGCGCTCCAGCCGGAGTTCCTGGTGCAGTCCGACGATCCGCGCATTCAGGCGCTGGCGCGCCGGATCATCGGCAGGGAGCGGCGGGCGGGCCGGGTCGCCGAGCTGCTGACGCGGTGGGTGTACGAGAACCTCGAGAAGCGGGTGACCGTCAGCGTACCCAGCGCCATACAGGTGATGGAGGAGCGCTCGGGCGACTGCAACGAGCACACAGTGCTGTACGTGGCGCTGGCGCGCGCGGTGGGACTCCCGGCGCGCACGGCGGCGGGGGTCGTGTACCTGCGCGGGCGCTTCTACTACCACGCCTGGCCGGAAGTGTGGACGGGTGAGTGGGTAGCGGTGGACCCGACCTTTGGCCAGGTGCCGGCCGACGCGGCCCACCTGCGCTTCACAATTGGCGGGCTGGCCCGGCAGGTCGAGCTGGCGCGACTGATCGGCCGGCTCGAACTGACGGTGGTATCTCAATGATCCGTCTCGAGAACCTCACCAAGCGCTACGGGAGCTTCACCGCCGTGGACTCCATCTCCATGGAGGTGCCGCGCGGTGCGCTGGCCGGATTCCTCGGTCCCAACGGCGCCGGCAAGACCACGACGCTGCGGATGATAGCCGGGATCCTGCGGCCCACGGCGGGACGGATCACGATCGCCGGATACGACGTTCAGGCCAATCCTAACGAAGCAAAGAGCCGTCTCGGCTTCATTCCGGACCGGCCGTTCGTTTACGACAAGCTGACCGGGGCGGAGTTCCTGCGATTCGTGGCGGGGCTGTACGGCCAGGATGGCCAGGTAGTCGAGCGGCGCATCGACGAGCTGTTGGAGCTGTTCGAGCTGGCCGCCTGGAAGAACGAGCTGGTCGAGTCGTATTCGCATGGCATGCGCCAGAAGCTGATCATCTCCAGCGCCTTGATCCACCGGCCGGAGCTGATCGTCGTGGACGAGACGATGGTGGGGCTCGATCCCCGCGGGGCGCGCCTCCTCAAGGACTTGTTCCGGGAATTCGTGGAGCGCGGCGGCACGGTGCTGATGAGCACTCACACGCTGGAGATCGCCGAGGCGCTGTGCGACCGGATCGCCATCATCCAGGGCGGCAAGATCGTGGCGCACGGCACCATGGCCGAGCTCAGGCAGCAGCATGCCTCCGGCGACATGGGCCTGGAGGATCTGTTCCTCAGGCTGACGGGTGGAGCGGCCGCAGCGGAGCTCAAGAGGGTGCTGGAAGCGTGATTAATACAGAGGGCGCTGAGGGCACGGGGGGAACAGGTTTGAGTCAGCCGACGCTGGCGCATGTGCTGATTCCGAAGTGGCGCTCCATTCTGACCCGGGCGCGGCAGGAACGCGACAGTGGCGGGCGGGCGAAGCTGATCGTGCTGCTGACGGTGGGTGGGATCTTCTGGCTCGCGGTCTTCGGCGTGCTGTTCCGGATGCTGCGCTACTTCAAGGGCCAAGAAGAGATCGGAGCGCTGCTGGCCGGCAAACTGCTGTCGCTGGCGCTGGTCTCGTTCATCTCGATCCTGCTGCTCTCCAACGTGATCACCGCGCTGTCGTCGTTCTTCCTGGCAAAGGACCTCGACCTGCTGGTTAGTTCGCCGGTGGACTGGCTGAAGATCTACCTCGCGAAATTGCTGGAGACTGTGGCGAACTCGTCGTGGATGGTGGCGCTGATGTCGGTGCCGTTGTTCGCGGCCTACGGCGTGGCGTACGGGGGCGGCTGGTCGTTCCCGCTGGTGTGCCTGGCGGCCTTCGTGCCGTTCCTGGTGCTGCCCGCGGTGGTGGGATCGGCCATTACAACTGTCCTGGTCAACGTGTTTCCCGCCCGGCGCACCCGCGACCTGCTGTCGATCATCGCCCTCGGCGCGGCCGCGGGCGTGATCCTGCTGTTCCGTCTGATCCGGCCCGAGCAGCTGGCGCGCCCGGAGGGATTCCAGAACCTGCTCGACTTCATCGCCGTGCTGCGTGCCCCGACCTCACCGCTGCTGCCCAGCGAGTGGGTGACCAACGCGGTGCTCGGTCACCTCGTCGGTCAACCCGACTGGCTGTCGCTGTACCTGCTGTGGACCACGGCCGCCGTGTTCATCGCGGCGGGAGCC
>DATMBH010000310.1:0-7379 GCA_035559335.1 Gemmatimonadales bacterium | reverse complement strand
CCACGCCGCCGGAGGCAGGCGGTCCCGGCGCAACGAGACGATGTACGGGCCCCCGGGCCGCGCCTACGTGTACTTCACCTACGGTATGCACTGGTGCTTCAACGTGGTCACCGGGGAAGACGGTTACCCGTCCGCGGTACTGGTGCGCGCGCTCGAACCGATCGCGGGTCTAGAGGTCATGCGCCGCCGCCGGGGAGGAGTAAGCGACCGGCTGCTGACCAGCGGGCCGGCCCGGCTCACCCAGGCGCTCGGCATAACCCGCCGCCAGGATGGCCACCAGCTGGATTGCCCTCCCCTGTGGCTGTCACCGGGAGATCCGGTTCCCCCGCCTCGCATAACGAGCACGGCTCGGGTGGGAATCACACGAGCCGCGGCGTGGCCACTCAGGTTCTACGAGTCAGGCAGTCCGTTTGTGAGCAGGAAGTAGGGGGGAATGCGCCTACGGCGCCGCCGCCCTTATCGCCTGACAGTCATGTCGTCTTCACGGGCCGGCAGCAGGTTCATCCTGATCCCTGCCTCGATGCTGCTGCTCGCGCCCGCCAGCAGGAAATCCTGCGTGCCCGGCGTGCCCTGGAAGTGGCCGTACAGCGCCATCTGCCGGCCGAAGCGCAGCTGCACTCCTCCCATGACCATCGCCACTCCCACCGACGAGGCGTTGGCGATCGCGTTGTCGATGGCGGCGCTGGTGGTGGTGCCGGTGTTGCGCGCGTTGACCAGGGTGTGAATCGCGAACCCCCCGCCGGCATACCACTGCAGGTGCCCGTCGCCGATGATAGCCACTATGCCTATCTGAATGCGGCGATACCGGTCGAAGGCTACCTGCTGATTGCCCTGCACGCCTGACAGTGCGAAGCTGTCCTGCTCAGCTGTGAGGGACTGAGAGAAGCCGAGGTAAAGCGCCGTACGGCGTGCCGTGATCAACCACTCGCCGCCGAACTGGGGCACGAACACGGTGCCCGCGGTCGGCAGGTCGTATCCCAGCATGCCGGCCTTTCCGCCCCAGAACCAGCGGTACTGCCAGTCCCGCGTCCCCTGCGCCGCAAGCGGTCCCGCGATCGCGAAGACCAGCACTGCGCTGAGCAACATTCGGCGTCGAGCCATCGAGTTACCTCCTCGAACCGTACAGGATCGCGTTCGTCAGCAGCCGGAACGTCGCGTGGGTCTGGCCCCGATGCTGCGGCCGGAACCCGAACAGAACCACCCGCCCGCGCCCGAGCGGGGCCTCAATCAGTGCGGCCCGGTTCCGCAGCACCTCTTCGCCGTCCACGTAGCCTGACAGCAGCACGTCCCTGTCAGCCGGGTAGGTAAGCACGGCGCGCGCGCCGACCCCGGGCTCGAGGATCTGGCTTGACATGAAATATACGGCGGCCCGGGGCCCGATCCCGGATGCAATCGGGTGGAGCGGATCGGCGTTCACGTCGAAAATAGAACCCGGGGCATAAAAGCGCGAGACAGAACCCGTATCTTCAGGAGTTCCTGGCTCATCGGAGGGCGCCGTCCCGCCCCTGGTGGTGCGCACATACCGGGCCGGGGCGCCCAGGCGGTTGATCGCGAACCGGGTCGCCGCGTCCAACGCGATCAGCGTGCCACCCTCCTCGACGAACCTCCGCAGCGCGGCGACTCCCGGCTCTCCCAGCCCGCCGGTGTACCGGGCGGGCGCCGTGCCCGCCCTGCGCCCAGCGAGGATCTGTTGCTCGGACTCGGACGGCAGGATGATCACGTCGAAGCTCGCGCCGAGGTTGCCAGCGCGTACGGCCGAATCGGTGAGTGTTACATATGGTACCTCCAGCTGCTCGAGTACCCACCTGGTCCAGCCCTCGTCCATCGAGCCGTTCCACGAGCGGTACAGGCCCAGCCGTGGCACGGCCCGCACCGCTGGCGCTACTTCGGCTAGGCGCCTGGTGGCCACGGCAGTGAACCCGAAGCGCCGGGCCGCCTGCTCGACCGCCGCGCGGCCGCCGCGTAGGACCAGCGTTCCCGCCGGCCAGGTCCGGCCTTCGGCCTCGAACTGCCGGTCAGCGATCTCCACGCGCGAGCCCGCGCGCAGCGCGGCCCACACTGCGGTGATGTGGCCGTTGTGGGTGTTGTCCAGGAGCACCACGTCGCCCTGGCCCGCTATGCTCCCCGGAGCCACGCGCACGGTGTCGAGCGCCGCCAGATCGCCACCGGAGAGCGAGTCCACTGCCTCAGCCGCGACGCCCATCTGCAGCGGCAGCGTCCAGCCGGCGACGTCGTACGGCGGGATCTGCGGGCCGCCGGGGAACAGGCGCCGCTCGGGATAACGCTGGCGCTCCAGCAGGTCCTTGGCGTGGGAGCGGAACGACTGCGCCATCGGTACCACCAGCGTTCCCGCCGGGAATGCCCGCCCACCCGCGGCGGTCAGGTGCGAGCGGGCTTCGAGCACCTCGATGCCCGAGGCAATGAGCAGGTTCGCCAAGAGCGCCCGGCGCCACGGGTCGCCCACCGGCGGTAACACGTAGGCGTGCGGCGATTGGGTGCGCCCTGCCTGGATCGCCCTGCGGTTGGCCGCGACGAACCGCCTGACGAATTCGGCCCGCTGGTCATGAGCGAGCCGGACCAGAGCCTGCGCGGCAACCAGCTCGTAGTCCACGATGTCCCGCAACCGCCAGCAGCGGGGCTCCCAGGGTGCCGGGTAGTTGACTCCGCGGGGAGGCTGGCGGATCTGCGCCGGATTCATGCAGTTAGGCGACGCGATTCTGGCGCTGGCCGCTTCCGACAGTATCCCCACCATGTTGTGCCGCGTGGGCGTGGAGCGCGCCCCGCCGTGCCACCACAGGTCGTAGGCGGTCTGGTGCGCCACGCCGGTGTAACCGTCATCAATGAGAGCCTGAGCCATCGAGGCGCCAACCAGGTTCATGCCAGCCACGATCGCGGGATCGAGGTTCGGGTTGACCGGGTCGCTGAACGGCGGCACGAATAGCCGCGCCCCCGAGCTGCCCATCTGATGCACGTCGTAGAACACCAGCGGGAACCACTCCCGGTACAGCACCCTCGTTAGGTGCCGGGTCTCGGGTTGGGTGAGCATGAACCAGTCGCGGTTGTTGTCGTGGCCGACGTACGGGTGGTACAGCCATGGAGGCGAGGTGCCGTCCCAGGCGGTGAACCGCGAGGCGCGATACCAGTCGCCGACGATGTCTATGCCGTCAGGGTTGGCTGATGGCACCAGCAGCACGACCACCCGCCGCAGCCACTCGCGCCGGGTGGGGTCGGTGACCAGGCGCCACGCCAGTTCCATGGACATCTGGCTGGCGGCGATCTCGGTCGAGTGGATCGAGCAGTTGATGAGGATCACCGCCGGCTGCTCCGCGACCAGGCGTTCCTCGTCCGGCGCCGAGAGGGTGCGCGGATCGGCCAGCTGCCGTTGGGCGCGCATCAGCTGCTCGCGCCTGGCGAGGTTGGACGGATCCGAAATCGTCACCAGCAGAAACGGCCGGCCCTGGACCGTGGGCCCGAGCGTATCGAGCCGCACCATTGGCGAGGTTGCCGCCAGCCGGGTGAAGTAGTCGTTGATCTGCCGCCAAGAGGCGAGCATCGAGTCCTGACCGACCCGGAAACCGAGCACGGATTCGGGACTGGGGACCTGGGCGGCCAGTACAGAGGTACAGAGGGCACAGAGGGCACAGAGGACACGGAGGGAAGTAGAGGGAAGCAGCACTCGTCCGCTGAAGCGCCGCACGCGGCTGCTTGCTCCGGCCACCTGTGCCCATTGCACCGCCTTCATATCACCCCCAGCTTCTTGCCGACCTTCCTGAAGGCCGCCAGCGCCAGCTCCAAATCGTCCCTGGTGTGCGCTGCCGAGATCTGGCACCGCACCCGGGCGTGCCCCTGCGGCACGACCGGGTAGCCGAATCCGGTGACGAACACTCCTTCCTCGAGCAGCATCTCGCTCATCCGAATGGCGCGCGCGGTCTCACCGAGGATCACCGGGATGATCGGCGTGTCTCCCGGGAGCGGCCGGAAGCCAGACTCCTGCAGCGCGCTGCGAAACCAGCGGGCGTTCTCGTGCAGCCGTGTCACGAGTTCCGGATGGGACTCCACGTAGCGAACTGCCGCCAGCGCACTTCCCGCCACCGTGGGCGGCAGCGCGTTCGAGAACAGCTGCGGGCGCGAGCGCTGCGTCAGGTAGTCGCACAGCACCTCACTCGCCGCAGTGAAGCCCCCGGCCGCGCCGCCCAGCGCCTTTCCCAGCGTACTGGTTATGATGTCGACCTCGCCGAAGACGCCGCAATGCTCGGCGGTGCCGCGGCCGGTCTTGCCTAACACACCGGTGGCGTGCGAGTCGTCCACCACCACCACCGCGTCGTACTTCCGGGCCAGTTCCAGGATGTCGGGCAGCCGTGCGATGTCGCCCTCCATGGAGAACACGCCGTCGGTGATCACCATGCGGGTCCGGGCGTCCTTCGCCTCCTCGAGCCGAGCCCGCAGGTCGTCCATGTCGGAGTGCCGGTACACGGCGGTGCGGCACTTCGTGATGGCCTTGGCAAGGCGAATGCCATCTATGATGGAGGCGTGATTGAGCTGATCACTGATGACCGCATCCTGTTCGCCCAGCACTGTAGCCGGCAGCCCCTCGTTGGCGTTCCAGCACGACACATAGCTGAGCGAGGCTTCGGTACCGACGAACCGCGCCAGCGCCTGCTCCAAGTCGCGGTGGATCGTGAAGGTTCCGCAAATGAACCGCACCGACCCGGTGCCCGCGCCGAAGCGGTCCAAAGCATCGTGGCCTCCGCGCACCACCTCCGGCACGTCGCATAGTCCCAGGTAGTTGTTGGACGACAGGATCACGACCTCGCCGCGCCCTTCCATGGTCGTGCGGGCTCGCTGGGGGCCGGTTAGGTGGTTGAGACGCTTGTAGACGCCGTCCCGCCGGAACTGCTCCAGCTCGCTGCTCAGGCGCTGTTCTAGGTTGTGGTTCATTGGCTCACGCAATCGAGATGATGACCTTGCCCGCTTCGCCGCTCTTGATCGCGGCCAGCGCCTCGTCAATGCGCTCCAGCGGGAACCGGTGGGTTATGACGGGACGGGGATCGAACAGGCCCGATCGCAGAAACCGCTGCATCTGGTTCCAGGTCTCGTACATCTTGCGGCCGATGACCCCGTACAGCGTCAGACCCTTGAATATGATCTCGGTGGCGAAATTGATCGGCACTTCCCCCGGCGGAATGCCGAGCAGCTGAACCCGGCCTCCGTAGCGCGCCAGCGCGAAGGCGCTGTGGAGCGCGGCCGGCGCCCCGGACATCTCGCACACCACGTCGGCGCCGTTGCCCTCGGACAACTCCCGCACCGCCGCCTCCACGTCCTTCCCCGGGGTCAGAGCGCGGGTGGCCCCCATCTGCTCGGCCAGCGCCAGGCGCTTGGGGTTCACGTCAACGGCGATCACCGCCCGCGCGCCAGCGGCGCGGGCGATGCCGACAGCGAAGCACCCGATCGGCCCGCAACCCAGCACCAGCACCACGCTCCCGGCGATGTCGGCGGTGAGCACCGTGTGGAACGCATTGCCCATCGGGTCCATTATCGCGCCGATCTCGGAGGGGATCCCGTCCAGCCGCATCACGTTCGTGGCCGGCATGGCGATGAACTCCGCGAACGCCCCGGCGCGGTCCACGCCGATAATGGACGTCTGCTGGCAGATGTGGCCATTGCCGGTGCGACACTGCAGGCAGTGACCGCAGATGATGTGCCCCTCCGCCGTTACCAGCTGTCCGGGGCTGAAGGTGCCCTGCACAGCCTCGCCAACCTCGACGACCTCTCCAGCGAACTCGTGGCCCAGCACCAGTGGCGGCTTGATGCGCCCCTGGGCCCACGCGTCCCACTCGGCTATGTGGAGATCGGTGCCGCACACCCCGGCGTGGTGGACCCTAATGAGCACGTCGGCCGGCCCGCACTCGGGCTTCGGCACGTCGCTCACGACGAGCCCGGGCCCGGGCCCGGGCTTAAGAATGGATTTCAATGTAGAGAGCAGGGAAGCGGGAACAGGGAGCAGGGACGGTGATCACCATTATCTCGGCGCGACGGTGCCACTGTGCCTCTGTGTCTCTGCCTTCTCCACGCGCACCGCGCACACCTTCAGGGCCGCCATCTTGGCGTGGGGTTCGAGCACGGGGCTGGTCAGCAGATTGGCAGCCGCCTCGCGGAAGTGGAACGGAACGAACAGTTGCCCCGGCGCCACCCGTTCGGAGATGCGGGCCGAGATGACCACGCTGTTGCGGCGGCTCGTCAGGCGGACCAGCTCTCCCTCGCGGATGCCCAGGCTGGCCGCATCGGCGGGGTTGATCTCGACGACCGCGATCGGCTCGCGCGCGTCGAGGCCGCGGGAGCGGCGCGTCATCGTGCCGGTGTGCCAGTGGTACAGCTGCCGTCCCGTCCCCATCACGAACGGATACTCCTCGTCAGGTAGCTCGCCGGCCGGCGCGTATTCGACCGCGTGGAACACGGCCTTGCCGTCCCGGGTCGGGAAGCGGTCCGCGAACAGGAACGCGGTGCCCGGGTGATCCTCGTCAGGCACGGGGTACTGGAGGCCACCCGTGCCGCGCAGCCGGTCGTGGGTAATCCCGGCCCACGCGGGCGCGAGCCGACGCACTTCATCCATTACCTCGGCCGGCGAGCGGAACGGGGTGGCGAGGCCGAGCCGGTTGGACAAGTCAACTATGATCTCCCAGTCGGCGCGCGCCTGCCCGGGCGGGTCGAGCGCCTTCGTGGCCAGCTGCACGCGCCGCTCGGTGTTCACGTAGGTCCCGTCCTTCTCGGCGAACGACGCGCCAGGGAGCACCACGTCGGCGAACCGCGCCGTTTCGGTAAGGAACAGGTCCTGCACGGCCAGGAACTCGACCTCGCGGAACCACGCTTCGGCGTGCGCGATGTCGGGGTCCGAGATGATCGGGTTCTCTCCCATGATGTAGAGCGCGCGGACCGGCGAGCCCTCGCGCGCCATCTCAGTGACCTTGAGGCCGGGCTGCAGAGAGATGGTCTCGGGATCAACGCCCCAGGCCTCAGCGAACTTCGCCCTTATCGCCGGATCGCTCACCGGCTGGTAGTCCGGGTAGACGAACGGTATGGCGCCCATGTCGGAGGCGCCCTGCACGTTGTTCTGACCGCGCACCGGGAGCATCGCGGCGCCCCACCGGCCGATCATCCCGCAGGCCAGGATCAGGTTGAGCAGCGCTGTTACCATGTCGTGGCCGTTGAGGTGCTGCGTCAGGCCCATCGCCCACAGGGTGCTGGTGTTGGGTCCCTTCGCGTACGCCTCGGCGGCCTCGCGGATCAGCCGCGCCGGCACCCCCGTAATGGCCGCGCCGCGTTCGGGCGTATACGGCGCGACCGCCGCCCTCACCGCCTCGAAGCCATGCGTGCGTCCATTT
>DATMBH010000309.1:0-18802 GCA_035559335.1 Gemmatimonadales bacterium | reverse complement strand
GCCGGGAGCGACTGCTCGCCGCTGCGGCGCGCACGTTTGCCGCCGCGGGCTACGCCAACACGTCGATGCGGGACCTGGCTCGCGCCTCCGACATGAGCCTGGCTGGCATGTATTACTACGTGAAGGGCAAGGAGGACCTCCTGTTCCAGATCCAGAAGTCCTGCTTCGAAAAGGTCCTGGCTGGAGCGAGGTCCGCGGTGGAGCGCGAGCACGGCTCGGAGGCGAGGCTCGCCGCCTTCATCACGCATCACGTGACGTACTTCGCCACCCACATGGCGGAGATGAAGGTGCTGGCCCACGAGGCCGAGGCGCTGAGCGGCCCGATGTACGCCGAGGTGCAGCGGATCAAGCGCGAGTACGTGGACTTCGCGCTCGCGTTGCTAGGCGCTCTCGATGGCCGCGGCGCGGCGGGCCGCACCGAGCGCCAGATCGCGGCCTACGCCCTGTTCGGCATGATGAACTGGATTTACACCTGGTACGACCCGGCCGGCCCGGTGGGGGCGGACCAGCTCGCGGAGTCAATCACACGCCTGTTTCTGAACGGCTACTCAGTGGAGGTCTCGGCAAGATGACGGCGATTGCACCGGACACGACCGGAACGAAGAAGCTGGTGGATTACTGGACCGACGGCGGCGTGGCCGTCATTCAGCTCAACGACCCGCCGGCCAACACCTACACGTACGAGATGAACCGCCAGATTGACGATGCGATCCTGCAGGCGCGCTTCGATGACGACGTGTACGTGATCGTGCTCCGCGGCGCGGGGAACAAGTTCTTCTCCGCGGGAGCCAACATCGGCATGCTCAACCGCGTCACGCCGAAGTTCAAGTACTACTTCTGCCTCCACGCCAACGAGATGCTGAGCCGCCTCGAGCAGACGCCCAAGCTGGTCATCGCGGCGCTGAACGGCCACACGGTGGGAGGCGGCCTTGAGATCGCGATGGCGGCCGACATCAGGATCGCGCGCAAGGAAGCCGGCAAGATCGGCCTGCCCGAGGTGAACCTGGGCGTGCTGCCGGGCACCGGCGGCACCCAGCGGATGGCGCGCCTCATCGGCAAGCAGAAAGCGATCGAGCTGATGGTCACCGGAACCCAGCTGTCGTTCGACACTGCCAGGGATATCGGGCTGATCAACGACGTGTGGGACCTAGCGCCCGAGGAGTGGTGGCAGCGGATCCTGACCTACGCGAAGCAGTTCTGCCCGCCTAACAAGGCTGCCATGGCCGTGGGTCACATCAAGCGGTCGGTGCAATCCGGCCTCGAGGTGCCCTTCGAGTACGGGCTGGCGCTGGAGCGCGAGCTGCAGTCGCTGCTGTTCAAGAGCCAGGACGCGAAGGAAGGCATCTCGGCCTACGTCGAGAAGCGCATGGCGACCTTCAAGGGCGAGTAGTGCGCTCCGACTGTTGGATCAACGGCGCCTGGGTGGCGGCCTCGGACGGCCGCCGCTTCCCGGTCGAGAACCCGGCCACCGAAGAGGTGCTCATCGAGGTGGCCGAGGGCGGCGAAACGGAGGTGGACGCCGCGGTGCGGGCGGCCCGGGCCTGCCTGGAGTCTGATGCCTGGCGCTCGCTCCCAGCCCGGCAACGCGGGGCGATGCTGGTGAAGGCGGCCGACATCCTCCAGGGCCGGCTGGCCGAGTTCGCCGAGCTCGAGACCCGGCAAAACGGCAAGGTGCTGTTCGAGTCGAAGATCGAGATTTCGATGAGCGCCGATGTGCTGCGCTACTTCGGCGGCTGGGCTGACAAGATCACCGGCCACACGCTGCCGGTCTCGGGGAACTTCTTCACCTACACGTTGAAGGAACCGGTGGGCGTGGTGGGCGCAATCACGCCGTGGAACTTCCCGCTCAATCTCGCGGTGTGGAAGTTCGCCCCCGCCCTGGCCGCCGGGTGCACCGTGGTGGCCAAGCCGCCCTCCGAGGCGCCGCTCACCATCCTGCTGTTCGCCGAGGTGCTGGAGGCCGCCGGATTCCCGCCGGGAGCCTTCAACGTGGTGCCGGGCGGCGGCTCGACGGCGGGTGCGGCGCTCGTCAGGCATGCGGGAGTGGACAAGATCAGCTTCACCGGCTCGACCGCCGTGGGCCAGCAGGTGATGCGCGAGGCAGCCGGCACGGTCAAGCGGGTCACTCTCGAACTTGGCGGCAAGTCGCCCAACATCGTATTCGCGGACGCCGACATCCCGGCCGCCATCAAGGGCGCGCAGAACGGAATCTTCTACTCCAAGGGCGAGGTGTGTGCCGCCGGTTCGCGGTTGCTGGTCGAGCGCAGCATCCACGACCAGGTGGTGAGCGAACTGGCCGCGCGGGCGAAGAAGCTCGTTCCGGGCGATCCGCTCGACCGCGGCACCCGGCTGGGCGCCGTGGTCTCGAGGAAGCAGCAGCAGACCGTGCTGGGCTACATCGAAAAAGGCAAGGCTGAAGGCGCCGAGCTGGTGGCCGGCGGCAATGCCGCGAAGGTGAACGGCAAGGGTTACTACGTCGAGGCCACTGTGTTCGACGGCGTGAAACCGGACATGACCATCGCGCGCGAAGAAATCTTCGGGCCGGTGCTAGCCGTCATGGCGTTCGACTCGGTGGACGAGGCGATCGAGCTGGGCAACCGCTCGATGTACGGGCTCGCCGCCGGCATTTGGACCAAGGACCTCCAGAAGGCGCACCGCGTGGCGCGCGCCGTGAAGGCGGGCACGGTGTGGATCAACACCTACAATTTCTACGACGCTGCGGCGCCATTCGGGGGATACAAGGCCTCGGGCTTCGGGCGGGATCTGGGCCGCGAAGCGCTCGAGGGGTATCTGGAGACCAAGACCGTTTGGGTGAGTCTCTGAGGTAAGTGGCGTCAGTGGTGTACAGGCACAGCAGGCGCCACGGAGGTGTGCAGGCGGAGGCATGCGGAGGGCTTGCTGACCGGTCGTTCCGCCCACGGCGGCGTCTTCGGCGCCTAACACTGCTAGAGCCTTCATGCTGTCGGGCCTAGACAAGGAAACCAGCGCATGCCTGAAGCCCTGATCGTTGAGGCCCTCCGCACTCCCATCGGCCGCGCCGGTGGCGCCTTGGCTTCGGTGCGTCCCGACGATCTTGCTGCAATCCCCATCAAGGCCGTCGTCGAGCGCACTGGTGTCGTGCCGGCCTCGATTGATGACGTCATCCTGGGCTGCGCCAACGGGGCCGGCGAGGACAACCGCAACGTGGCCCGCATGGCGGCGCTGCTGGCGGGCCTGCCGGTCGAGGTCCCGGGCCAGACCATCAACCGGTTGTGCGGCTCGGGCCTTCAGGCCGTCGCCAGCGCCGCGCAGGCCATCCGCGCCGGCGAGGGCGCGGTATTCATCGCCGGCGGCGTCGAGTCCATGACCCGCGCACCCTACGTCATGCTGAAGAGCGGCGAGCCGTGGAGCCGCTCGGCGCCGCAAATCGCCGACAGCACCGTGGGCTGGCGGTTCGTCAACCCGCGGATGCCGAAGGAGTGGACCATATCGCTGGGCGAAACCGCCGAGCGGGTGGCGGAGAAGTACGGCATCAGCCGCGAGGACCAGGATGCCTTCGCGCTGGAAAGCCAGCGGCGCGCCGCCTGCGCGATGAAGGAGGGCGCATTCGAGCGGGAACTGGTGCCCGTAGCCGTGGCGCCGGAACACCGGACCGCCGGAGCGCCGGCTGTGATAGACGCAGATGAGCATCCGCGCCCGGATACCACGGCCGAGCAGCTGGCTAAGCTGAAGCCGGCCTTCCGCAAGGAAGGCGGCACTGTGACCGCCGGCTCCAGCTCGGGTATAAACGATGGCGCCGCGGCGCTGCTGGTGGTGGAACGGGAGGCAGCTCGCAAGGCCGGCCTCAAGCCGCTGGCGCGCATCGTGACCACGGCTGTGGCCGGCGTGAGTCCCGACGTCATGGGCATTGGGCCAGTGCCGGCGGTCCGCAAGGCGCTGGCCCGTGCCGGGCTCTCGATCGAGCAGCTGGATCTGGTCGAGCTAAACGAGGCATTCGCGGCGCAGTCGCTCGCCTGCATCCGCGAACTCGGCCTCGATCAGTCCAGAGTAAACGTCTACGGCGGAGCGATCGCCCTGGGGCATCCGTTAGGCTGTTCCGGCGCGCGCATTCTCACCACCCTGGTCCATGCCCTGCACCGCCGCGGCGGGCGATACGGTCTGGCCACGATGTGCATCGGAGTGGGACAGGGAATCGCGATGATAGTGGAGCGTGACGGTTAAGACGTGGGACGTGAGGGGTAATTGGGACGGGAGAGAGGTGACGGGTGATCGGGACTGAAGCGCAGGCTGTCAGGGTCCAGGTGGAGGGTCCGGTTGCCACCTTGACGCTCAACCGGCCGGAGAAGCTCAATGCTTTCACCGTGGCCATGGCCGCGCAGCTGGGCGATGAGCTGGAGCGCCTGGCGGCGGACCATTCGCTGCGGGCCGTCATCATCACCGGCGAGGGGCGTGCCTTCTGCGCCGGGGCCGACCTCGAGGAGCTCAAGCGCGTGATGGAGCAACGCGACCTCGAGTACGGCCTCAAGCTGGTGGGGGCGGCGCACCGGTTTCACGCCGCAATCCGCAGCGCGCCGTGGATCGCTATCTGCGCGATAAACGGCGTGGCCGCCGGTGGCGGCGCCAACCTGGCGCTGGGCTGTGATCTGCGGATCGCTTCGGACACGGCGAAGATCGGCCAGGTGTTCGCGCGTATCGGGCTGCATCCCGACTGGGGCGGCAGCTTCTTCCTGCCTCGCATGGTCGGCACGGCGCGCGCGCTTGAGCTGTTCCTCAGCGCCGAGCTGGTCGATTCGGGGAAGCTGCTCGACTATGGGCTGGTCAACCGCGTGGTGCCGGCCTCGCGGCTGATGGTCGAGGCGCGCGCCTGGGCCGACCGCGTCGCCGCGGCGCCGCCGCTCGCGGCGCGACTCATCAAGCAGGCCGTCTATCGCAGCGCCGACGCCTCGCTCACTGAGATGCTCGACTTCGAGCTCGAGGCCCAGCGCCGCCTATTCGCTTCCGGCGACTTCGCCGAAGGCCTGACGGCCTTTCTGGAGAAGCGCTCGCCGCGTTTCGGAGCGCACTGATGCGAACTCTGACTTCTGTTCTCCGGCCCGCTCGGCGCACTGCTCTGTGCCCTGCGCTGTCTATGACTTCTTGCTCCTGGAGGCTCTAGGATGCTGCGCGTTCACACCTTCGACGAATGGATCGACCTCTTCAAGGCCTGGCAGACCGACATCGGCCTGGAGGCCCGAGAGCTGCGGGACTTCAAGTTCGACATCAAGTTCGGTGAGCAGGAAGTTCCGTACATCGAGTTCGGGCACTACAAGGGCCAGTTGAAGTGGCCGACCGTGATGCACATTCCCGACCAGCGCATCCGCGACGCGCTGCTCAATCTGATCGTCTACCAGGGCGACACCGAGTTCGCGTCGGTCGAGCAGCAGCGCTCCCTGCTCCAGAACGCGCCGTCATCCTACGATCTGCTTTCGATCATGCGCGTCATGTGCGAGGAGATGCGGCACGGCTGGCAGATGAGCTACCTGCTGGTCGAGCACTTCGGCGACGAGGGCCGGCGCGAGGCGCAGAAGCTGCTGGAGCGCCGTGCCGAGGAGGGAAAGCGGCTGCTGGGATCGTTCAACGAGCGGGTGGACAACTGGCTCGACTTCTTCACCTACACCCAGTTCATCGACCGCGACGGCAAGTTCCAGCTCAAGATGCTATCCACCTCGGCATTCGACCCGCTCAGCCGCTCGATGGGCCCGATGCTCAAGGAGGAGAGCTATCACCTCGGCACTGGCAACAACGGCCTGCTGCGGATCATCAAGGCCGGCCGCATCGAACCGGAACTGATCCAGAAGTTCTTCAACAAGTGGGTGCCCACGGCCTTCGATCTGTTCGGAACCGACAGCTCCAGCTCGGCGCACTGGGCCTACGAGTGGGGTCTCAAGGGCCGGTTCGACGAGCGCGAGAACGAGCAGCCGGCCGACCGGGCCCATCTCAACGAGGCCTCGCGCGAACTGTACCGGCAGGAGTGCGTTAGGCTGGTGGAGCGGATGAACGCGCTGATCCCGGACCGTGACCGCTGGCTGAAGGTGCCGGACCTCAAGTTCAACCGCAGGATCGGCATGTACGCCCACCAGTTCTGGACGGTGGATGGCGAACCGATTTCGCCGGAGCGCTACCAGGACTATCTGGCTAAAGTGCTGCCGCAGCCTGCCGACTACGCGCGGCTCCAGGAACTGCAGCGGGACAACGACTGGATCGCGCCGAAGCGGCAGGATATGGCTGATACGGCGTGATACCTGCTGGGAAGCGCCGGAACAAAGGATCGCGGGTGGCGGGTGTCAGGCCCTGAGTAGGCGCCTCAGCGACCAGTAGTCGCTCGAGCCGATCGCGGTGAGGCCACGAACGCATCGCCGGGCAGCGTGCTGCTGGGCGGGCTGTTCGTCCGGCAGGGGCGGTGCACATCCGGGACTGAGCTGGTCCTGTTCCTAACCCCGCACGGGGTCGCGACGACGCCGAGCAGGAGAGTAAGACGCGTCAACCTCGTGGCCGGCGCTGGGTTGGGTCAGTGCGCCGGATTAAACGGCACGCGACGTCGGACACAGAAATTGCGCTTGGGGCATTGGCTGGCAGCTTGCAAGGTACACAAGGTACAGCACCGGACGGCGCTGCGCTCGAACTCGCGCCTACAATCGCGGAAGCAGTCCAGGGCTGTGCGGTAGGCCGAGCACTGGGGACTGCTCAGTCGTAGCTCGTGATCTACTTCATGGAGCAGGGTGTTCGTCAGCTGTTGCTCATCTTCGCATTCGAAGAACGGGTTTCCGTTGCGGTCCCTCAACTTGACGCTCGGCCCCTTGGTTGAACGCACAAAGCAGTCATCCAAGTCCTGAGAACACCACATTGGCGCTAGGCGTTACGACCGTGCGAAGACCCCTCATACGCGCTGCGCACCTTGACCCGCTGAACGTCGCCACATCCATCCGGCCTTCGACCACGCGAGCATCAACGCCCCACCGCAAGGCGTCGCAATGTTTCAGTTGCCAACGCCTCGCGTTGCCTCGCCACGAGTTCGTCCACGATCCCGACAACCACCATTAGAGCCTGAGACGCATCTTTTGCCGATCGCAAGACATCTAGTGAATCCTCAAGCTCCGCTTGGAACTCGGTATCACCTAACACGGACAAGTCGTTCACGGCGACCATTCCGGCCAAAACGTCCACGGCCGTTTCGATCACCTGGGTTACTTCGTCACGCGTCACCATCAGGGCCGCCGGAACTTCAGCGAACAACACTTCACGCAAAATATCTCGAAGTGTGAGCGGCGAGCGGACTGAGGGAGCGCCGCCGCGACCTGCTTACCGCTCGCGCCATGCAGGCTCTCGCAAGTCTATGATCCGCCACTGCCTGGAGAAGGTCAGGCGGTACCCGCTAGCGGCGAGCTCAGTGACGATGGACTCTCCCTCTCTGGATACGCTCAGCGTTTGCTCAGCAGCGCACAGGTCATCGGGATACAACCCGCGGGCAATCGAGATCAGGGCACAAGCGGCGTCTACCACGGATCCGGTGTGTCCCGTTGACCGCGATGGGTGCGCACGTGCGACTACGTGGTTCCAAGCAGCGGTGTCCAAGCCGCTCCTCAGCCTACCATCAGCAATCGGTGTCAGGCGGACTACGGTGTCGCCAGTAACAAGGAACCATGCGTAGATCGCCGCCAGGCGCTCACCTGCCAAGAACCCCACAAGACTCCAGGTCGAATCCGCCAACACTGTTCGCGTCTCGAAGTTCGCACAATACCTCATCTGCCGTTGCGCGACCGGTTCACTAGCACCGGGCCACTCAAGCAGGGCCGCCGCTCGCGCACTCCGAAACGCCTCGCTGGTGACCATCAGGCGTAGCGGGCGCGGCAGGCCCTGGGTGGGACAAGCCGCGACTGGCCGAACATGTTGAGCCAGACCGGCAGTTAGCGGTGTGCTTGCCAGAGCCGTCACGAACCCGACAATCTTCTTCAGCGGACCGGAACTCTTGATCACGGACACACCCTTCTCGCCGGAATGAACGGGCTCGGATCTCCCGTGACGTTACATTCGACCTGACCTGGTTCCGTAGACGGGTAGTCAGGCTGCCTGACGCATCTGCTTCAGTTCGTACTCCACGGGGCTGACGTAACCGCGGTACTCGCCACACGCGTACTGGCTGCCACGGTCGGAGTGATGGGATTGCTGCTCACGATCAAAAAACCCTCAGCCTGATAAGACGGCACGCTCACCGCGGGTCGGAATCCCCCGCTCATGGTAACTCAAGCGTGAGAGACTCGCACCTACTGGGTGCTGAGTCCCGCCGGCTGGACAGAGGATGATTGAGTTGACCGCCACTTACGGCGTACCTATCGTGGTGCGCGGGAGGAGCGGTGATGGCGAAGCCGACGCGGCAGTACTCAGCTCGGTTGAAGTTTCAGGTAGTCCTCGATGCGGTCAAGGGCGAGAAGACGCCGGTCCGGATCGCCAAGGCCTATCGGGTTCACCCCAACACTGTCGGCATCTGGAAGCGCTGGTTTCTGGAGCACGGCCCGCGGGTCTTTGAGCAGGCCGAGGTTGCGAGCGAGCAGCCAATGTTGCCCGCGGGCCTGGTGCGCATCCTGATCTGACGGGAATGAAGCGCCCTGAGCGCGGCTTCCAATCGAACACTCGGCTGCCCAGCGTAACACTCGATCGCATCGGGCGTCTATTTCGAGGTCACGCTCTCGAGTCCCCTAGGGTCCGCCGCAGCGTACTGACCCGGTTTCAACTCTGAGAACTTCGGCGGTCCCACTGCAACGACGCGGAGAATCTTATAGGTGATCTCCTGGGGAACCTCGAGGTCAACAGTGGTCAGCTCCGCGATCACGTGATGGCCGTCAAGAAACCTTAGTTCGACCGTCTTCCCAACAAGTTCTTTCAGTCTGGCTGTATCGACCACGATTGTCTCCTAATCCGGCAATACCAAGTGAGTGTTCACAGCCTCCGCACCGTCGTCAGTCTTGCGAACAGGAGCTCGTGGACGCGCCCTGGTGCGCCGGAGACGGCCACCTCGAAGACTGACTTTGTTAGGTCGACCCCGATGAGCGTAGTGTTCATGTGGACTCCTCCTCGGTTCGTGGCCTGTCAGGGCCATGATGATCGTTGGCACATTGGTGCCATCTGGCGGAGGAGTCCATCCCATCATTTGACGAGAGCCTCACCTGTCCAGTCTTCCGGGGACCCGCCCCTCGTTGGGGCCCGCCAGCAGGGAGTGGCTGACCATGCGGGATAAAGCAGGTCGCTTCGACTCACGGTGCTTGTGGCTAAACTCCTCGGAAGCCAGAGCGTTCAGAAGCGCCGCAATCCAGGAATGATGGTCGTGTACCATCCCGGTACGACGACGCCGGCACCGTCCGGCTAACGGTGGGGCGGTACCCCTCCGGGGCGCAGTAGCACTTCGCGAAGCAGTTGTCCCTGTGGGGAGATTTGCAGCAGCATGTTGTATCGATGGAATGAAAACTCCCATCCACGCTCGACTCGCTGCTGCCTCATGTCGAGCTCGCCCTCGCAGACGTCCTCAGGGAAACCGCCACGGACGAGCCCAAGAAGCAGGCAGGCGTACCGCACCCTGGAACCGGAGCCACCCATTACGCTGCGGAGATCTATGGAGGCAATCGCACGATTCCATTCGCCCGCGGCGAATGCCGAAAGCAGGACGCCCTCTTCTACCGGATTCAGAAGTGTGGCTTCCTCAGCGACAACGGCGAACCTGGCATAAGTTGCTACAAGCCCGTCTCCAAGCATCACTTGTGCGATTCGAACCGCTCCCAGGTCCGGCGGGGCGAACACTGCAATTGAGTCTCGCAAACGAGAGGTATCCGAAGAACGGCCGGGCCCAGATGCTCGCCACGCTCGCATGGCAACCGTAAAGGCGCGGCTTTGTGAAACCACGCGAGCGACGCGTGCGCTCTCGGCCGGAATCGCCGCAGGGACTCGTTGCGCCTGGGCTCGGCTAGCGACAGCAACCAGAGCGGCGCAGAGAAGAGGATATCTCAGCACTAGGGCTACCTCGTGCATAACGGTACCTGCCACGGACCAAATAGCGTCAACGGTGCTGTGTGATCGAACACGTTGCAGCCTGCGCTGCGCGAAGTCCGAGTTTCGAATCGCATCCCAGCAAGCGCCGCATCCTCCGCGTAGACGACGGCAGCTGGGTGGGCAGTAGCATAGCCTGCACCATTGAAGATCGACACTGCCTCATGCACCTCGTGGACTACGGCCGCCGGCAGGAAGTAGCGTTCGTCTCCTCGCACCCAGTTCGGGTTTATCCTGATGTTTCGACCCCTCGGCGACGGCTCGCTGAAGCCCCAGTTCCACAGATCGGCTTCGAAACTGATATTGCAGTGCTCAGCGGACCGACAGAGGAGTTGCTCCGAGTTCAGGCTCTGGTTATTTGGCCTCACCGGGCTGAGGTCGCGAGCGCTTGATCTTCAGCGGGGGCTTCCTTGAGAGGAACGCTGAAGCGAGTCGGCGATCGCGAGCGCTTGGGCCCATGACGCATCCAGCGGTTGCCACGTTGTGTTCGAATCCCCGCCGTAGTGCCCGAAGCTGTAGCCTTCGATGGCGTATCCACACACGCCCCACTCGGAACCGCCCTCCCGTCGCACAACACGCCAATGCAGCGTATCGGTCTGCGTTCGAAGACTCGCTACGTACCGGCCAACTGCCCCGGGATCACCAACCTCCTCAGCTACCGTCACAATCTCTGCCGCGACACCCGTCGTATCACCCTGCAGACTTGTGGGGAGGACTCGATGCGTTGCAAGGGTCAGGTTTCTGTCAGCCTGCCCATCTGGCACGCACGCCATCACAGTCTCGAACGAGAGTGGCCCTCGTGTGATAGTTGCCCGGTCTAAGAACTCACCGAGTGCTCTCGCTGCCGGGTGCAGAGCCTCTCCCTCGTCCCCTCCAGCACACGAGGTCGTCCAGAAGACGACTCCAAAAGCAGCTGCCAGGGCCACGGCTTCTCGGGTTGAGGCGCGCCATCGGGGGACGGGTCGAGCGTGGCGGCGCGGATCCCACAGGTTAGCCATCGGCGCAGGTGGACGCGGCCTCCACTTGAGAACCGATCGCGCCCGCCGCCACGACGGCACGGCGCGGGGCCGGGAAAGTCGAGTTCAGGCGCGCCGGGACCCGTCGGTTAGTTACGGTCGACGCGACGAACATTCGGTCTCCACGTCAATGCTGTCGCTCAGTCGCTCGCCGAGGTGGGGCAAGGACACGTCGTCGGCGGTACCCGGCACGCCGTCCGGCCCGGCCGACTCGATAACCGGGGCGCCATTGACAAGCCGATACGCGAGCCTGCGATCCCAGGCATCCACAGCGGCCTCCTCACTGTACCTGCAGCCCGAGGGATCAGTGAACGTGACGGGATCGCCGTTCGCGAAACCGTAGAGATTCAGCCCGCCCGCCAGGGCGATGGGGTCTTCCTGGGTACGGCACCCGATCGGCGCAGTCGGCTTCGACCTCACGCTCGCAACCCCCTGCGCCATCTTCTCTTTAGCCCCCCTGACCCCCTGAGTTCTTCATCGTAATCTGCACGAAGAAGCCCCGATTTGCACTTTCAGGGGCGAGTCGCAGCTCGGGCCACGCGCACGAGGCGGGGCGCGACGTCGCAGTGCTCGTCGCTGCCGGCTACCGTTAGGCTATGCTGCTTGGTCCAGGGCGGCGACCGGCAGGTCGTTCTCCTAATTGAGAGGTTGGGGGCCCGGGCTCGCCGGGCCCAGCACCGCGAGCCTCGCTCGCAAACCATCGACGGGGACGACCCTAAAGCCGCGTTGCCTCCAAGTTGTCCGGAACGTGGACGAGCCGACTGAAGTCCGTCTTCCATACGTCGAGCTCAAGCGGAACCAGGTGCTGATCCACATTGAGCGATGCGAGGACTTCCACTCCGTCTGCGTCGGTAAACCGCAGCTCAGCGACCCGCTCGCGAAACTGCCGTGGTCCCTCGACCGATTCTGGTAGCCGCAGCAACAGGCTACCCATTCCACCATCGCTCATCCGGCGAACTTGCACCTGCTCCGCCCAGTCCGGAGACCTGGCGCTCCAAAGCGCCGCAAGAGCCCGTAGAAGCCTCCTTTCGGCGGCTGTTGGCTCACTGTACAGGATTGATTCGGCCGACATTCACCACTCCGTTGCTTAGTTGATAGGCGTTGTACTGCAGGCGCACGCCCTCGACCTCGATGACCTTACTCAGCATTCTGTCTGGAGCAAGCTCGGCGCCGCTGTCCCAGGGAATCGCGTGCCACTGGATATCGAAGCAGGGCGCGGATTGGCGATCCTGCAAACCTCGCTCCGCTATGGCCGCTGCCCGCGCACGCGAGAATGCTTCGCTGCCTAGCAGTCGGATGGTTGATCGAGAGGTATCGCTCACGTTGCAGGCCGTCGCCTGCGGGCTCTGCTGCGCAAGACAGACCGACACGCCCAACATGCTCGCTAGTGACAGTGCAGCGATCGACCACGTGGCCATTCGCACCTCTATTGCGCTAGCAACCTAACCGTGTAAATGCGCCGGGCAGTGCGGTCACATCGCCCGCCGGGCTGCGACTAGTTCCCGTCTGAAATCCGCCGCCACAAAGTGCCGAGTCCTCAGCGGCCGCAACAGCGGCGCCATGGACTTGGCGATACATCGCCACGAATTCATCGCCCAGGCGCAGCGGCCACGCCGACGAGTGGCGAGTTGAGCGGAACCGCTTCGTCCATAGTGGACACAGCTCCCTGCACAACCGCTCAAATGTCCCGTGCGAATCCCATAACCTGATCGCGGCGTCACCCTGACGGCTGCCCAGCGTAATACTCGAACGCACCCGGGCGTGGCGGGAGGGCAAGCTCGGCCGTCTATCTCGGCACACGGGCGCTGCAATCCCGCCGCGCGTCAATTACAAACCCCTGCTCCTCTGCTGCGTCCGGTAAGCTGACATCATCCTGAGTCGAAAACTGCCTGTCTGGTCCAGCCGAGACTATCTCCGGAGCCTGTGATCGCATTGTGTAGCTGATCGCTGTTCCCCACTCGTCCGATGCCAGAAGCGTGTCAAAAAGGCACGCCTCGCGCCGGGGGTCCAGCGTCTCGGCTCGCGCAACCAATTCTCGCAGATCGTTGGGATAGCGTCCGGCCTCCGAGCAATAGCGCTCCGCTGCAAAGGCTATGACTGACAGACGTGAACGCGTCACCCAGGGCGTAGCCTGAGCCTGCTCCTCCAATGCTCGAGGAACTCGCCAAGCTCGCAACTTGCTGCAAGCGCTTGAGGCCGACACCCCAGAACTGACCGTTGCCGGCTCAGGCTGCCGCGAACGACCGCATCCAACGAACGCGACGAGAGCCGCAAGGGTGGCTGCACAGGTTCTCACGATCACTGGCAACTCCAGCTGGTGGCCCGCATCTGCGGATGGGCAACATCGTCGGGCACAAACCCTGAGCGATTGAGCACTCTGTGACCGCCTTCATGACCCATGACGAAGCATGGAGTGTAAGTCGCACCAGGCGGCCGGGTGTTTAGCTGACCACTAACAATTCCGTTCCAGTAATCCTCACGGAACACCATCTTCCCGTCCGTGCGCGCTTGGCCTGACAGCATTACCGTGCCACCATTGTAAGTGCGCGGGATCGTATACACCTGGCCTGACGCCTGGATGGTCCGAAGCTCCTGCTGCACGTCAGCGGCTGGAGTCACCGAGGATCCACCGCCGAGCTTATCAATTGCTGCACCGAACTGCTGCATCTGAGCAGGATCAACTTGATGAGCCCAGATCGTGTGATATTCATTCGTTCCGTTGGCGCATTGAACGCGAACGTCGACCCGGATTGAGTCGCCAGCGTCAGCACAAAGACCGAAAGGATCCGAGAACGAGACGGGATTGTTCCCGGCATATGCATAGAGATTGATGCCGCCGGCCAGCCCGATCGGGTCTTGCGTCAGAAACCGCCCGGTGCTTGGATCATACCACCGGTTCCGGAGATACACGTAGCCCCCGGTGGCGTTCGGCGTCGAGGCCCCGGTGAAACCGGTCTGGGTGTTGATGCTGCCGCCGCTCCCGCTCGCGCCCTCCAGTGCGCCAAACGCATTCCGGCTCCAGTAGCTGGTGTTCAGCTCCTGCGTGCCGTCGGGACGAATCGCCGTTCGCACGCTCCCCTGGTGATCCGTCACGAACGCCAGCGGCCCTGAGCTCGTGCCGCCATTGTTATAGAAGTAGCCCGTCCATTGCCTCCAGTTCGGCTCTGTCTTCCACTGCGGAGCCGAAGGAGACAGGAAACCAATTGCGGCCTGCCATTCCAGTCCTCGGGCAAGGCTGCCGGCAAACCCGTCTCCAGTGTCACATCGTCAGCAACTGGAGACTCGCTCAGCGCCTAGGCTGATGCCCCGTATCCATGTCATTGATCCTTCGGAACACAAGCCATTCAGCCGGAGTTGTTCGGTACGCCGCGAAATGGCCAAAGACACTGTCGCAGGCTATAGACCCCACAAACCGCGACGTGTCGGCTCCACTAGGAAAACCGAACTCTATGTGACCGCCCTCAGAATCGACCCCAAGAGCCGACAGCTCCCGCGACGGGCCTAGCTCGCCGCTAGCTTCCCTGAAGGTACCTGACCAGCCAGCGCTATCCAACCTAAGCGAGATCACAAATCCGGACAGATCTTCAGTGTGGGGGTCGCGCCTAACACTACTAAAATGCCCCGCCCAACCAACGTGCGCGCAAGTCAATGCTTGTGCCGGTACCTCCTCCTGAGCGTTCGGAGGGGCATCTCCTCTCTGTTGGCAGGACGACAAGCTGATCGCTGCAAGAGCCAGCATGACCACGAGTCGAGTTCCGTCCATCTACCATATCCCAATGTGAACGTGGTCCTGATGCGTTGCCCACAAGGCATAGCCCTGGCTACTGACGAAACGAACTCCGCCCCACAGGCGGCCACCTCGCCATTCCTGCACGGCGCCGTTTCGGGGCGCTTTAAAGAGGCCGCTCGGGCCAAAGCTCCTGCGCGAGAAACGTCCCGGTCGCCGGATCATACCACCAGTTCCGGAGATACACGTAGCCCCCGGCGGCGTACCACCAATGTGGGGAAGCACGCGAGGAAGGCACGGCGCATTGCGAGAACTCCGGAGTCCAGGTTTCAGTTGCGGAAGGTTTTGGGCACGAGCCGTGCCAACTGCGCCCGGACGTGGAAGTTCCCTGGGGAGAAAGAGTTGGCAAAGGCGAAGCCGGGTTAAACCGCCGCGACGCTTCGGGTTCTGTCAGACTCGACGTGACACCTAATGACGCATCGTAACGGATGAGAGTGCAGGCATTACCGATCACCCCAAGGTCGCTATAGATTCAGGCGCGATGGCCTATCGTCCCTTGGTCATAGCCCACCGCGGAGCTTCCGCGCGCCAGAGCGAGAACTCGCTCGCCGCCTTCCGGCTCGCCCGCGAGCTCGGCGCCGATGCCGTCGAGTTCGATGTCCACGCCACCGCCGACGGCCACCTGATCGTGCACCACGACGAGATGGTGGGACGTCACCACGTGGCCCACTGCTCGTTCCGGGAAGTGCGCGAGCACCGCCTCACCAACGGCGAACAGGTTCCCACGCTCGAGGAAGCCCTCGCGGCGATAGTCCCGGCGATGATCGCGTTCATCGAAATCAAGGCGATGCCGCCCCGCCTGGACGAGACGTTCCTCGCGATCTTGCAGCGCAGCGGAGCGCCGCTGGACCGGTTCGCCGTGCACTCATTCGACCACCGCATCGTCCACCGGATCGGCGAACGCAAAGTGGACCTGCGACGTGGAGTGCTCGTGACTCCCGACATCGCTCGCCCCCTCGCGGCGCTGAACGACGCCGACGCCTCGGACCTCTGGCCCCAGGTTCCGATGATCGACCGCCAGCTGGTGGACGCCGCCCACCAAGCGCAGGCCCGGGTGCTGGCTTGGACCGTGGACGATCCCGACACCATGCGCCGCCTGACCGACCTGGGCGTGGATGGACTGTGCACCAACCATCCGGACCGCGCCCGCCAGGTCGTGGACTCTCTCGCCGCGTGAGCGCCACACCACCGGTCCGCACCGTCGCCGTGATCGGCGCCGGCACCATGGGCCACGGAATCGCCCAGGTCTGCGCGCAGGCCGGCTGGCAGGTGCGGCTCGCCGACGGCGTGGAGGGAGCCGCAAGCAGGGCGATCGAGCGCATCCGCGATAACCTCGAAGGAGCCATCGCGCGTGGAAAGGCAAGCGCCGAGCAGCGGGATGCAACCCTGGCCCGCCTGAGCGCCGCCGACTCGCTGCGCGCAGCCGCGAGCGGCGCGGACTTGGTGATCGAAGCGGTTCCGGAACAGCTCGATCTCAAGTGTTCGCTGTTTGCCGAGCTGGACGCGCTGCTGCCGCACGCGCTGCTGGCGAGCAATACCTCCTCGCTCTCGATATCCCGCATCGCCGCTGCCACCACGCGGCCCGAGCGCGTGCTCGGGATGCACTTCTTCAACCCGGTGCACATCATGAAGCTGGTCGAGGTGGTCACCCACGACCGGCTCGCCCCCGAGAGCCGCGAGGCGGCGGTCGCGGTCGTGAAGGCGATAGGGAAGGAACCCATCATCGTCAGGGACTCGCCGGGCTTCGCCTCCTCCCGCCTTGGTATTGCGTTAGGCCTGGAGGCGATGCGTATGCTCGAATCCGGCGTGGCGTCGGCGGAGGACATAGACAAGGCCATGGTGCTGGGATACAACCACCCCATGGGGCCGCTGCGCCTCACCGACCTGGTCGGGCTCGACGTCAGGCTGTCGATCGCGAAGTACCTGCACTCCGAGCTGAAGCACCCGGCATTCCAGCCGCCAGCGATACTGGAGCGGATGGTGGCGGAAGGCAGGCTGGGCAGGAAGGTGGGACGTGGATTCTACGAGTGGGAGAACGAAACGGCTTGATGGTAAGAGGGGAGCCGTGATAGGTGGCGCGTGATCGGTGATGAGCGATGGTGATGGGGCCCTCGTCCCGGCCACCTATCGCCTCTCACCTATCCCTTCCCGTCCACCACGCATCACCTTTCAACCGGCACGCACTATCAGCCTGGAGTCCCAATGTCTGACAGTCGCAGCGTAATAACCGATCTCAAGGGCGCGGTGGCGGTAGTGACGATCAACCGCCCCGACAAGCGCAACGCGCTCGACAGCACCACGCGCGAGGCGCTGCTCGGCGCCTTCGATCAGCTGCGCCAGGACCCTAAGGTGCGCTGCGTCGTCCTGACGGGCGCGGGAAACAAGGCCTTCATCGCCGGCGCCGACATCAACGAGTTCGTCGGTAAGACCCCCCACGACGTGCTGCGCCGGCTGCTCCAGCAACCCTCGATCTTCGATGCGGCGGACGCCTTCCCCAAACCGCTCATCGCCATGATCAACGGTTATGCACTGGGCTCCGGCCTCGAGCTGGCGATGGCGTGCGACATCCGCATCGCCTCGGAAGCCGCGCGCTTCGGTCAGCCGGAGGTGAACCTCGGCATGATGCCCGGCGGCGGCGCCACCCAGCGCCTGCCCCGCCTGGTGGGACTCGGTAACGCCTTCAAACTGCTCTACACCGGCCAGATCATTGACGCCTCGGAGGCGCTCAAGATCCGCCTGGTTGACGAAGTCGTGCCCGCCAGGGAACTGAAAAGCCGCACCATGATGCTGGCCGAGATGATCGCTTCCCGCCCGGCCACGGCCGTATCGCTGATCAAGGAGGCGGTGCGCGCTTCCGTGAGAGCGCCCTTGGACGACGGCGTCCGGCACGAGGCCTCACTCACAGCGGTGCTCTTCTCATCGAAGGACCTGGAGGAGGGAATCAAGGCCTTCCTCGAGAAACGCCAACCCCACTTTAACTCGGATTGAGTACCCTGACCACCAATTCTCGACCTTCGACCCCCGGGATTACCGACGTCCACATCCACATCCAGCCGTGGAGGCAGCTCAAGCCGGCGGTGATGGAAGCCATGCGGCGTGGCAAGGAGGACCACTGGGACTTCCTCATGCAGCTCATGGACGATCCCAAGGTGCTGCTCGAGGTGATGGACCGCTCCGGAATCTGGCGGGTCGGCATGGTGAACTACCCCAGCCCAGACCTGATGGGCTTCACGCTCGAGACCAACGAGTTCGCGGCGCGCTACGCTGAGGCCGCGCCGCAGCGGCTCATGCCCTATGGCGGAGTCCACCCGCGCTTCCAGGGCGACGTGCGCGGCCATGTGGACGACCTGCTGGAGATGGGAATCAGGTGCCTCAAGATCCATCCCTCGCACCAGCTATTCCCCGCCAACGCCTACACGCAGGGCCTCGAGACGCTAGGCGCCATCTACCGCCGTTGCGAGGAGCGCGGCCTGCCGGTGATGGTCCACACCGGAACCAGCATCTTCCCCGGCGCACGCAACAAGTACGGCAACCCGATGGAATTGGACGACGTCGCCATTGACTTCCCGGACCTAACGCTCATCATGGCGCACGGCGGAAGGCCGCTGTGGATGGACGAGGCGTTCTTCATCCTGCGCCGACACCGCAACATCCACCTCGACGTCTCTGGTATCCCACCGCTCAAGCTGCTGGAGTACTTTCCGCGTCTGGAGGAGATCCAGGACCGGGTGCTGTGGGGCACCGACTGGCCCAGCCCCGGAGTCCGCGATCTCAAGACGAACTTGGACCAGTTCATGAGTCTGGATCTCCCGCTGTCGGTCAAGGACAAGGTTACGAGGCACAACCCGATGAGGGTGTTTCCATGAAGAGAGCGATATTGGCGGCAGAGACGGCACGCGAAATACGCCCGATAGGCATCGCGGTTTGTGCCGCCCTTGCCGCCCTT
>DATMBH010000308.1:0-6108 GCA_035559335.1 Gemmatimonadales bacterium | reverse complement strand
GCCGAGCGCGGCGGCGAGGCCGACCGCGGCCCCGAGGAGCGATCCGAGCAGCGCCGCGGCCAGGGCGACGGCCAGCGATCCGCGGGCGGCGAACAGCAGCCGGGACAGCACGTCGCGGCCGAACGCGTCCGTACCTAACAGATGGGTCGTGGACGGCGCTAGCAGTCGAGCGCCGACCGGATCGGAGATCTCGATCGGGTCGTGCGGAGCGACCAGCGGAGCGGCTGCGGCGACGAGAACCGTCAGGCAGGTGAGGACCAGGCCCGCCAGGGCGGGGCCCCGCAACGGCAGTTTCATTTGCGGTGCCTCGGATCGAGGGCGGCGAGTGACAGGTCGGCGGCCAGGGTGCCGAGTGCGGCGGCCACGCCGGCGACGAGAGCCACGGCCTGGAGGACATTGTAGTCGCGAGCGGCGATGGCGTCGGCGGTGAGGCGTCCCATTCCCGGCCAGCCGAACACGGTTTCCACCAGCACCGTCCCGGCCAGCAGCGCGGGCACGGCCATGCCCGCGAGCGTTATGGTCGGGGCCAGCGAAGCCCGCAGCGCGTGACGCAGTAGCGCGCGGGCCTCTCCGACTCCGCGGGCCCGGGCGGCGCGCACGAAGTCCTCACCGAGGGCGTCGAGCACGGCCGAGCGCTGATGGCGCGCGAACGTCGCGGCTTGCACCAGTGCCAGTGTCAGTCCCGGCAGCACCAGGTGCCGCAGCACGTCCCACACTCGCTCCATGGCTCCCATGGTGGACTCGGCCAACGGCGAGCTCATTCCGCCGAGCGGCAGCCAGCCGAGTTGCTGGCCGAAGACCAGCAGCAACAGCAGGCCCAGCCAGAACACCGGAATGGAGTGGGCGATGGTGGTCGCGGCACCGAGCAGGCCGTCGAGAGCGGTTCCGGCGCGAGCGGCCTGCAGCGTTCCCAGTGTCACGCCGCTGACGACGGCGAGCGCCAGCGCGCTCACTGTCAGCAGCAGCGTCGGTGGGATGCGTTCCAGCAGCAGCTCTGCGACCGGGCGCCGCGTGGTGAAGGACTGGCCGAGGTCGCCGCGGGCGACATTCGCCAGCCAGAGCGCGTACTGGGTCCACAGCGGGCGGTCGAGTCCGAAGTCTTCTCTGAGTCGGGCCACGGTTCCGGCGTCGGCGCGCAGCCGCTCGGCGTCGGCGAGCATCGGCTCGCCGGGCGCGGCGTGGGCCAGGACGAACGCGAGTGTTACCGCTAGAAGGACAGTGGCTGACGCGTGCAGCAGCCGCCGCAGCGCGAACCGCGCCACGCTGTCAGTGTCCCCGGGAGCTGGCGTCCGTCGCGCGGCCCCATGACTCGACGGTGGCGAGCCAGTAGTCGGGACGGATCGTCACGTTGGTGATCCGCCGCGCGATGGCGGCGTGGTTCCGCGGCGCGTAGATGTGGATCGCCGCCGCCTCGTCGTTGAGTCGTTCGAGCGCGGCGCGCCACCGCGGCAGGGCCTGCTCCCTGGTGCGCGCTGAGGTGGCGGCAGCGACCAACGAATCGAAGGCCGGATCGCTCCAGGCTCCGATGTTGTCGCCCCCGATCCCCGCGGTGCCGAAGTACTGGGCGATGCTGGCGGGGCTCGGGTCGAGCGTGCGCGAGAAGAAGGCGGCATCGAAGTTACCGGCCCGGGTTTCGCGGTCGAACACCGGGAAGTCCACGGCCCGTACGCGAAGGTCCACTCCGATGCGGCGCCACTGTGCCTGCAGCAGCACGGCGCCTTCCTGGCGCAGTCGGCTGGTGGTCGGCACCAGCAGGGTGAAGCGCAGCGGCCGGCCGGCGCGTTCCCGCACGCCGTCGCTGTTGCCGTCGCGCCAGCCGAGGCTGTCGAGGAGCCGCGCGGCTGCGGCGGTGTCGAACGGAAGCTGCCTAACGTCGCTCTGGCTGATCCACTGCATGCGACTGGTCGCGCCGGGCGGCACTTCTCCCCATTCGCCGAACAGCGAGCGAACGATGGTGGCGCGATCGGTTGCCATGGCCAGCGCGCGCCGCAGCTCACGCTCGGCGAACTGGGGGCGTCTCAGGTTGAAGGCGACTCCGGCAACGAACGGAGATGGATAGGGAACCAGTCGGACGGTCGTGTCGCGCCTGACGCGCTCCAGCTCGTCGCGTTGCGGTATCACCTCCATCGCGTCCGCCTCGCCGGCCAGCAGCGCGGTGACCGCGGCGGGAACGTCGGGAAGCACCCGGAACACGATTCGATCCAGCCGCGGCCGGCCGCGGAACCACGTGGTGTCGGCCTCGACCTCGATCAGCTCCCCCGGACGCCAGCGGACGAACCGGAACGGACCCGAGCCGATGGGTTCGCGCGCGAAGCGGGACGAAGCCAGGGAGGCTCGGGGAACGGAGTCCAGGAGGTGGCGCGGCAGCACCCTGAGGTAGTGCGCCACGTCGTAGAGCTGCTCGGGATACCAACCGGAGAAGCGCACGACTGCCACGTGCTCGCTCTCGGCGCTTACGCGGACCACACGCGAGAGGTTGGCGCGGTACGGCGATCCCACGGCGGGGTCGGAGTAGACCTCGTGGCTGAACACCACGTCGCCGGCCGTGATTGGCACCCCGTCGCGCCACCGCCCGCGAGGGTCCAGGTGGAAGGCGATCGTGAGGGAATCTCGCCGCTCCCATCGCTCGGCCAGCACCGGAACAAACCCGGAGTCGTCCACGGTGTTGAGTTCGTGCGTTAGCGCGGCCAGTCTCGGGAACAGCAGGTCCGCGATCTGGGCTCCGACCTGCGAGGTGGCGATCGGAGGTAGCAGCGCGTCGGCATCGCCGGGGATCGCGACGACCATGGTTCCGCCCATTGCCGGCCGGTCGGGCGCGCACGCGGCGACCGCGACGGAACAAGCGGCGAGGATGTACTGGATTCGCACCGGCGCCAATCTAGGTTTTCGGTTTCACCGTCGCCACGTCCAGGCAGGATCTGCGAAGGTGCGGGCCAGCTCGTCGGCGCGGCGTGCCACCTGGTCGGGAAGCTCGGATCGGACCGCGCCCCAGCGTCGCGCAGCGGCTGCGGCGACCGCGTCCGCAACCGACTGCCACGTTGCGCGAGCGGCTTCAATCAGCGTTGCCAATCCGGTTGCCGCTGGCACGGCCGCAGGGCCGAGTGTGAGCGAGGCAACCAGCTGCTGGTCGGACTCGAGCAGAATCGAGCCGTGCTGTAGGAACGCGTTGCCGACGCGCACCTGCGCCGAACCCACGACCTTCAGCCCTGATTCGGTTACGACTTCTCCGCCGGCGGCGCTGGCGAAGCACGGTCCGGCGCCGACGCCTCCGGAAGGACGGTCAGGCGCGAGGACCACGGCGGCCCCGAGCGAGCGGAGTCCTTCGGCAATGGTGGCGTGGATTTCCGAGTAGGTCTGGCGCAACGAACCGAAGGCGGCGAGCGGTGCGGCCACCGAGTACGTCACCTCGCGGTCGTGCCAGACGGCCCGCCCTCCGGTGGGGCGGCGCACCGTGGCCAGGCCACGGGCGGCGATCGCCGCGCGATCGTAGCGCCTCAGGGCCGGCTCGTTGCGACCAAACGAAAGGGCCGGCGGCGACCACGCGTAGAGCCGCAGCGTGCACAGCTGCTCCGCGTCAGCCGCCTCTCTCAGGGCCTCGTCGCAGGCCATGTTCCAGGCGCCGTCGCGGGCGCCGTGGACCACGATGCGCCAGCGCAGCATTCCCCTCAGGTGCCGCTCACGAAACCAGCGTGCGGCTCTGTTCCCTCATGTACTGCTGGACGTAGTACAGGCCGCCCGCCGACTTGCCGGTGGACCCGCTGCCTTTCCACCCGCCGAAGGGCTGGAAGCCCGGCCAGGCGCCGGTGGTGGCGCCCTGAGGGCGGTTGGCGTAGCACACGCCGGCCTGGATGTGATCGAAGAACCATTGGGCTTCCTTCGCGGAGCCGTAGAAGCCCGCGGTGAGGCCATAGTTCACGTCGTTGGCCAGGCGCATGGCCTCATCGAGCGAGTCAACCGCGTGCACCATCGCAATCGGCAGGAACATCTCGTGCTTCCAAAGCCGGTGATCCAGCGGGGCCTCCGCCAGAGTGGGGGCGCAGAAGGCCCCATTCGCCAGGTCTCCCTCGTCGAGGCGCCGTCCGCCGAAGAGGATGGTTCCGCTGGAGCGCAGCTCGGAGACAAACCCCTCGTAGTCGCGCGCGGCGCCCTCGTTGATGACCGGGCCCAGCCAGTTGTCCCGCAGCGTGGGGTCGCCGATCCGGGTCTGCTCCAGCAGCGCCAGCAACCTGGCGACGAACGCGTCCTTCACCGGGCGCTCCACGTAGATCCGGGAGGCCGCTGAGCACTTCTGTCCCTGGAGCCCGTAGGCGGAGCGGTAGACACCTAACGCAGCACGATCGAGGTCGGCGCGACGGGAGACGATGACCGGGTTCTTGCCTCCCATCTCCGCGATGCACGGCCGGGGCGAGGCACCGGAGGCGAATGTGCGGATGATGCGCATTCCCACATCGTAGGAGCCGGTGAAGGTGATCCCGTCCACGTCGGGGCTGCTCATCAGCTCGTTACCTACCGTCGAGCCCGGGCCGGTTATGAAGTTGAACACGCCGCGGGGCAGGCCGGCGTCCAGGAAGCACTTCGCGAGGAAATAACCAGTCCAGGGAGTGTCGCTCGCCGGCTTGAAGACCACGGTGTTGCCGGCTACGAGCGCTGCGCCCGCGGGGCCGCCAGCCAGCGCAACCGGGAAGTTGAATGGCGAGATCACCACCCACACGCCGTACGGCCTCAGCACGCTGAGATTGCGCGCTCTGTAGCCCTTTAGCGGATCGGAACGCAGCGGCTTAGCGAAGCCGTCACTGCGCTCCATCTGGTCGCAGTAGTAGTTGATGAGATCGGCGGTCTCCTGCACGTCGGCCAGAGCCTCCATCCGGTTCTTGCCGACTTCCAGGCTGTCAATGGCGGCGAACTCGTAAACGCGCTGCTCGATGATTCGCGCCACGCGCCGCAGCAGCGCGACCCGTTTCCGCCAGGGCATCGCGCTCCAGGCCGGAAAGGCCGCGCGGGCCGCGGCTATAGCATCCCTGGCGTCCCTGCTCGTGCCCTTCTGGAAGTTGCCCAGCACCCAGCTGTAGTTGATGGGACTGGTGTCGGCGAATGTCTCGGACGCGAGCCGCTCCTCGCCTCCGATGAGCATCGGCCAAGTACGTCCCAGCCGTGACTTGACGTCAGCCAGGGCCCGCTCGAAGCTGCGGTGCAGCAGTTCGGGCGGGTCGAACATGGTGGCGTAGGTGAGCCGAAACGCGCCGGAGCCGGCCGGCTTCCGGTTCGACTTGCGCTGAGGCGCTCTGGTGGTGCGGGTCTTGCGGGTAGGCATAGGACCCGAATGCTAGTCGGCACGTGCTGGCCCAATCAAGCCCGGGCCCGTATCCTAAGGTGAACTGTGACTGATCTTACAGCGCGACTTCAGGAAGCGCTCGGGGCTAGGTACCAGCTTGAGCGCGAACTCCCGCTCGGCGGTCTGGGACGGTTGTTCCTGGCCCGCACCGGTAGGGGTGCCCACGTGGTCGTGCAGGCGCTCCCCCCGGACATCGTTTCGCGGATTGACGCCGGCCGCTTCCACGAGGCTATCACAAGGGTCTCGAAGCTGCGCCACCGTGCCATAGTCCCGATACTCGAAGCAGGTGGCTCGCAGGACCTGCTGTACGTGGTCTCGGCGCGTCCCAAGGGAGAGTCGCTGCACAGCAGGCTGGTCCGCGAGGGCGGGCTGACGGTGGACGAGACGGTACAGGTCCTGTGGGACGTCGCGGATGCGCTGGCTTACGCGCACGAGGCGGGTATCTGCCACGGCGATCTCAAGGCCGACACGCTGTATCTGGACAACGGCCGTGGTCAGGTGGCCGAGCTGGGGCTGCGCTGTGCGCTTACCCAGGTGCTCGAAGGGTCGCATGAGGTGGACGTGAGGGCGGACCTGCACGCCCTGGCGGTGGTTGGGCAGCAGATGTTGGGCGGGCAGTCGGCGCCGGTGGAAGCGGCACTGTCGCGGGCGCTGTCCATCGATCCGGCCGAGCAGTTTGCGAGCGCTGCCGCATTTCGCGACGCCGTGGGCTCGCCTCCGTCCCGGCAGCGTAGGCGGGCGCGCAGGAGAGTGCTGGCGGCGGGGCTGCTGGCGGT
>DATMBH010000307.1:0-14336 GCA_035559335.1 Gemmatimonadales bacterium | reverse complement strand
GCTTGTCGGGCTCGGAGAGCACCGCGTAGGCCTCCGATATCTCCTTGAAGCGCTCGCCGGCCGACTTGTCGCCGGGGTTCGCATCCGGATGGTACTTCTTGGCGAGCCGGCGGTAGGCCTTCTTGATCTCGTCGGCGGTGGCCGCCTCGGCCACGCCCAGGATCCGGTAGTAGTCCTTCTGCTGCGCCATCAGGCCTGCTCCGCAGCCTTCCACTGAAAGACGGCCACGCGCGCCGGGCGCAGCAGCACGCCGCGATAGCGGTAGCCGTTCTGGTACACTGCGCCGACCCGGTGGTCCTGTTCGGCCGAATCAGCCGGAAGCGTCGCCACCGCCTCGGAGACCTGCGGATCGAACACCTCGCCCAGAGGCTCGATGCGCTCGAGTCCGCTGAGCGCCAACGCGTTGAGGAACTTCCGCTCGATGGCCAGCATCCCCTCGTGCAGCGCAGCGGCGTCCGTGGTCGCTGGGTCCAGGTGCGCCACGCGGGCCAGGTCGTCAATCACGTCCACGATGCGCGCCAGCACCTCGCCGGCGCCACGATACTGGGCCTCCTCGCGCTCCCTGAAGGAGCGCTTGCGGAAGTTCTCCAGGTCCGCAGCCGCGCGCAGGGCGCGGTCCTTCCACTGTGACAGCTCGGCCTCGAGGCGCTTCAGGGCCTCCTCCAGCGGCTCGGTTAGAGCCGTCTGCACGGCCTCCGCTTCCGGCTGAGGCTGCCCCTGACCGGAGGCCGCCTCGGTGGACTCGGTCTGACCGGCAACTGTCTCGCCTGATGCCGCCGCTGGCTGGCCCTCTTGCTCCTGCAGCGGCTCCGGATCGTGGCGCTTCCCCAAGTGGCTATTCCTCATGGCGGTGCGTAACGTAGGTGCTTGCTGATCCATAAGATACGAAGCAAGCGGTATGCCACACAGGGATGCCAAGATGACAGAGGCACAGATGCGGCGCAGGAGGTGACAGAGGCAATGGAGATCAACCGGTGGCCGCGACCCCGGATCTCTATCACCTCTATTTTGTCACAGCAACCGCCTCATCTCCCACAAGTCCGGGAACACCGGTCGGAACAGCGTGGTGCGCAAGTACTCGGCGCCGGTTGATCCGCCGGTTCCCCGCTTAGTTCCGATAGTGCGCTCGACCATCTTCACGTGACGGTAGCGCCACTCCTGCAGCCCCTCGTCGAAGTCGGTCAGCAATTCCAGCAGGATCGCCACGTCGGGGACCTCGCGGTACAGGGTCACGAGTTCCGCGGTTAGCGCCTCGTTGGCCGTGACAGCCGAGCGCACGTCGCGGGCCAGCAGCTCAGGCGGCACCCTGACGCCGCGGCCGGCGAGGAACTGATAGAACGCATCCACCAGCGTCGGGGACTCGAACCGGCGCCTCAGTTCCTCGAGCAGCTCGCCGTCGTGACGGTAGTACTCCATCAACTCGGCCCGTTTCTGACCCAGCACGAACTCGAGGGCCCGGAACTGCGCCGACTGGAAACCCGACGCCGTCTCCAGTCGGTCGCGGAAGGCCAGGAAGCTGGTGGGTGACATGGTCTCGAGAATATCGAGCTGACCCACCAGGGTCTTCATCACCGTCCGCAGCCGCTTAACGCGCGAGATGGCGCCGAACAGGTCGCCGCTCCGCAGCTCGGCCGTGCAGCGGTCCACCTCGTGCAGAAGCAGCTTGAACCACAGCTCATAGACCTGATGGATCACGATGAACAGCATCTCGTCGTGCTCGGCCGGGCTGGAGCGCGGGTGCTGGAGGCGTAGCAGCTCGGGGAGCCTAAGGTATTCGCCGTAGGTCAGGCTCAATTGGCGCCTCCCAGAAGCGTGTCTGCCCAGGCGGCGAGGTCGTCATAGACGGCCTCACGGCCCGGTTCGTGGAACAGGTTGTGAAAGAAACCAGGATACAGACGCAGCGTCACGGGTGCGCGCAGACTGCCCGCGAACTGCTCGGCGGCCGCGGTGGACACGATCCGGTCGTCACCGGCGAGCAGGACTAGTAGCGGCGTCACTATGCGGTGCCGCTCCTCGCGCAGCACTTGCTGGGCCGCGACCGTCTCGCGCCAGGCCCGCGGGGTGATGCGCTGGTGCGAGAGCGGATCGTCGCGCATCGCAGTCCAGACTTCGACGTTGCGGGTGGTGAGCGACCAGTCGAGTCCGGTCGAGATGGGCAGCCGCGGCAGCAGGTCGGCGACGGCCCGCGCCAAACGCACCTTCCACGCGGAGGCCGGCGTGGCAAGGTCCAGGTACGGCGTTACCGCGACGGCCCCAGCCAGCTGCGGCGGCGCGGTCTCGAGGTAACGGAGCACGATGAAACCACCGTAGGAAACGCCGAGCAGGAGCTGTGGCGCCTCGAGCTCGGCGGCCATCAGCTTGCGCAGCGCCGCTACGTCCGACAGGTACTGCGCGAAGCGTTCGATGTGCCCGCGCACTCCCGGCGAGCGGCCGTGGCCGCGTAGGTCGGCAGCCCAGACCGCCACGCCGCGCGAGCCGAACCAGCGCGCCAGCTCACCATAGCAGGCCGAGTGCTCCCCCCAGCCATGCACCAGCAGCAGCGCCGCGCGGGGCGTACCGGAGGCCGGCTGGCGGTAAACCGCCAGCCGCGCTCCGTCGGGCGCGGTCCACATGACGGAGTCCTCGAACGAACTCACACTGATCCGGAAACCACCCGCCGCAGGTAATCCAGCGCCCACTGCGCCGCTCGCGCGCGCACGTCCTCGCGATCGCCGGGGAACACATGCCGGAAAGCGCGCTCGTGCTCGCGCCACCTTATGGCAATCCACACCGTACCGACCGGTTTCTCGTCGCTGCCGCCGTCCGGACCCGCGATCCCGGTGACTCCGATCCCCGCTTCTGCACCTAACGCACGGGCGATGCCCGCGGCCATCTGGCGCGCAACCGGCTCGCTCACCGCGCCGTGCGCGGCCAGGACATCGGCGCTGACGCCGAGCCACCCGAGCTTGAGCTCGTCGTCGTAGGCCACGATGCCGCCGACGAGCACGCGCGAACAGCCCGGCACCGCCGTCAGGCGCGCGCTGATGGCTCCGCCGGTGCACGACTCAGCTACCGCCAGGCGCGCTCCCTGGCCCTCGAGCAGCTCCAGCACCACGGCGGCCAGGTCGGCCTCGCCCTCGCCGTATAGGTAGGGTCCGATCCGGCCGCGCAGTGTCGCGGCAGCCCGTTCGAGGGCCGCATCCGCCGCCCCGGGCGCCAGGTCCCAGGCCGTGATCCTGAGGTCAGTTCCGGAGGTTGTGGGAAGGAACGCGAGCGAAACGCCCGGATCGAGCAGTTTCTCGGGATCGCCGACCTTCTCGGCCAGCGCCGACTCGCCGATCCCCGTGGTTCGGAGCGTGCGCGAGCGGATCACCGGCCGCTCGGCGCCCGGCTTGCCGTCCTCCCGCCGTTGTTCCCATTCGACCAGGCGCGGTAGGACTTCCTCCTTCATCATGCGCCGCAGTTCCTTCGGCACCCCCGGCATCAGCACCACCACGCGGCCTGCATCCTCGATCCACAGCCCGGGCGCCGTGCCTAACGGATTGGGAATGACGGTCGCGCCCTCTGGCACGTCGGCCTGGGCTAAGTTTCCTTCTGGCATGCGGGCCATTCCGCGGCTGCGGAAGAAGGACTCCAGCCGCTCGACAATCGCCGGGTCGCGTCGCAGCGGCCGGCCGAGCAGCTCGGCTACGGCCGGCCTGGTGATGTCGTCCCGCGTGGGACCCAGTCCGCCGCTCACCAGCACCGCGCGGCTTCGCTCGAGGGCCCCGGCCACCGCCTCACGCACCAGGGCGGCCGAATCCGGCACCGAGACGCAGCGCTGGGCCCGGAAGCCGGCATCGGCCAGGAGCTGCCCCATCACCGCGGCGTTCCCGTTCACGATGAAGCCGAGCAGCAGCTCGGTGCCGACGGTAATGACCTCGACGTTCATTCGGCCGCCTGCTTCGGGGGGTGCGCCCTGAGCAGCGCGCGGTAGCGGTACAGGTAGACGCCCAGCGACCAGGCGGTGAGGATGACGGCGATCCCTAGCGTGAGGGCCACGACGGCGCCGTGGAACTCATTCCAGAAGTCGCGCACGCTGCCGGTCCACCGCATCTCGACTATCAGATCCTTCCAGGCGAACCATGCGATGGTGGCGCCGATGAAGATGCTTTGGAAGGCGGCCTTGAGCTTGCCCGCCCCCATGGCGGCGATGATCACGCCGTGGCGCTGGGCGTGCCAGCGGAAGGCGGTCATCAGGAACTCGCGTCCGATCAGCAGCAGGGCGACCCACACCGGCAGCGAGCCCCACCACGGAATGCGGTAGTCGGTGAGCAGAGTGGGATGGCGGGTCATCCAGAAGATCGGCACCAGGGTGGCGACCAGCATCAGCTTGTCGGCCAGCGGGTCCAGCAGCTTGCCGAGGTCCGTGACCACCTGGTAGCGCCGTGCGTACCAGCCGTCGATTACGTCGCTGAAGGCGGCGACCACGAAGATCGCGAACGCGATGATCTTGGGCGCCGAGCCCTCGATGAACGGGAGGAGCGCGATGACCGGAGCCAGACAGATCCGGGCCAGCGTGAGGATGTTGGGGATGGTCCACATCGGACCGGCTCCTACCCCAGAGACTTCAGAACCAGCTTGCTTACGGACTTGAGGGTCTCGAACACTCCCTCGCCGGTGACGGCGACGGCCTCGTGGGCGGGGGCGCGCTGCACCCAGTCGCCCGACTCGGTCTGCCACACCAGGAACTCGCCCGGGAAGTTCGGGTCGGGGGTCACCTTCTGCAGGCCCGGGTCTGACAGCGGCCAGCCCGGATTGAGGGCCGCCTGGAGATCCTTTACCGGCGCCGCGTTAGGCAGGTCGCGCTTGTTGAACTGGATCACGAACGGGATTTTGGTCAGGTCGTAGCCGTACTCGGCCATATTGTCGTAGAGGTTCTGCATGGACTCGATGTTGGCTTCCATGCGCTCCAGCTGGCTGTCGGCCACGAACACCACGCCGTCCACTCCCTTGAGGATGAGCTTGCGGCTGGCGTTGTAGTACACCTGCCCCGGCACCGTGTAGAGGTGGAAGCGGGTCTTGAATCCCCGCACGGTGCCGAGGTCGACCGGCAGGAAGTCGAAGAACAGCGTCCGCTCGGTTTCCGTGGCGAGCGAGATCAGCTTGCCGCGCGCCTGCGGATTCACCTTGCCGTACACGTGCTCGAGGTTGGTGGTCTTTCCGCCGAGACCGGGACCGTAGTACACCAGTTTGCAGTTGATCTCGCGCGAGGCGTAGTTGATCATCGACATGGCGCGAGACCTCTATCCGAAGAGCTTGTCAATTTCGTCCTCGACCTCTGGGCTGGCGAAGCCCTCGAGCTTCGGCTGCTCAGTACCGACGCGGTTGAACATCGCCTCGAAGAGCCGGGTGAGTTCCTCGACGGTGTTTTTCACCTTGAGCCGCACCATGCCGAGCGTGGTGCGGTTGTCGAACAGCGCCACCAGGATGACGCGGCGGGCCACGTCGGCCAGATACATGGATTCCTTCTCGCCCTGGTGGAACAGCGATGAGAACTCGTGCTCGCCGATCATCTTGGCGAGCTGGTCGTTGGCGCTGAAGTCGGCGGCGGTCAGCGATGCGAAAGCCTGCGGGTCGAACGTCGGCGCGTCGCCTACGGTGGCGACCACCTGTCCCGCGCGGTCGACCAGTAGCAGCGACTTGACGTTGGTCTCGCGCAGCAGGGCGTTCATGTGATCCGAGATGGCCTTGAAGTCCTCCTCCCGGAACGACCAGCTGGATGCACCCGGCATTCGGCCTCGCTCAACCCAGATGTGATTCCATGCGTCGCAGGATCGCCTCGGCGCGGCGCCGCAGCGCGGGGTGTTCCTCCCACGCCATGTAGTCGCGCAGCACCCTGACCGCTTCAGGCCCCGGATGTCCGCTCAGGTAGCCCAGCGCGGCCAGACGCCTCAGCGGACGCGGCGAAAACAGCGACGAGCGCCACCGGCCCATCGAGCGCTGCGCCAGCGCCGTTCCGAGCACGAACCCGGCCGCCACCGCGCCGAGGAAGTACCACGCCCTGCGCGTCATCATCGCTCCACCGGCCGGCGGGCCGCAATCGCCTGGGCGATCGTCTCTCCGTCGGCGTACTCGAGCTCGCTGCCCACCGGCAGGCCGCGCGCCAGCCGCGAAACCTGCACTCCGCGGCCCTGGAGCGCACGCTCCAGGTAGTGGGCCGTGGCCTCGCCTTCGACCGAGGAGTTGGTAGCGAGGATGACCTCGCGCACTCCCCGGGCGCTACGGGCCAGCAGTCCGGCAATGTTCAGCGCGTCCGGCCCCACGCCATCGAGCGGGGAAAGCCTGCCGCCCAGCACGTGGTAGACCCCGCGGTATTCGCCCGAGCGCTCGATGGCGAGCACGTCCGAGGCTTCCTCCACCACGCACACCACCGTCGCATCGCGCCGCGGATCGGCGCAGATCGCGCAAGGGTCGCTGTCGGTCAGGTTGCCGCACTCCCCGCACGCCCGCACCCGCTCGCCCAGGGCGAGCAGGGCCCGCGCCAGCCGCGCGGACACCTCGGTCGGCTGCTTCAACAGGAAATACGTGAGTCGCTGGGCCGTCTTCCTGCCGATGCCGGGGAGCCGGGCGAACTCGGCTACCAGCTCCTCAATCGCGGACACGTCGGCTTACAGCGAGAACGGCAGCGGGAACGGGAGCGCGCTCTGGACCTTCTTAACCTCTTCCTGGGCGAGCTCCGCCGCTTTCTTCTGAACCTCGGTGACCGCGGCCAATATCAGGTCTTCGAGCATTTCCACGTCACCACCGATCAGCGACGGGTCGATCTTCACGTCCCTGATCTGCCCGCGCCCGTCGGCGGTAACCGTGACCAGCGAGCCACCGGCCGAGCCGGTGACGGTCCTGCTCGCCAACTCCGTCTGCATCGCGGCCAAGCGCCCCTGCACCTGCTGCCCGATCTGCAGGAGCGATCGCAAGTCTGTCATCGGTGAAAAGTTAGACCCCACGGGCGGTCGCTGCAAGCTTGCGGCGGCGCCGGCCTACAGCCGTGGCGGCGCGAGGAGGCGGGGGATGCTGGCCCCTACGCCCCTGGCCCCCTAGCCACGGCGCCTCACCAACTCCACCAGCGTCCCTTCCTGCACCGGCCGGCCCCGCTGGTTGCGCAGCTCCAGCGCAAACTTCACCAGGCCCACGGCCGGGTCGGACGTCTTGCGCTTCCAGCGCACCGCCGCCACGAGCCGAACCCGGTCGCCGGGGTACAGTGGCGCGAGGAACCGCCACTCCAGACCGGCCAGCGCCACCAGCGTGCGGCGGGTGAGTCCGAGCCGGTTCAGCAGCCCGGTCGCCAGCGCCAGCCCGAGCACACCATGGGCTACGATGCGGCCGAAGCGGGTGGTGCTCGCGTAGCGCTGGTCGAGGTGTAGCGGGTTGCGATCGCCCGAGAGCGCGGCGAAGGCCCGCAGGTCTGAGCGGCGCACGGTCCGTGCCCGGCTCACGAAGCTCGAGCCGGGCACCAGGTCCTCCCAGTAGTTGCCGCGCGAGGCCGCCACAGAACTAATATGTCACTGCTCTTGCGGCCGTTTCAAGTCTGTTATATATCATATCTATGACGCCCGTTGCTACAGTGACATATCCGGCGGTGCTGCGTTCGCAGGACATGGTGTTCACTCTGTTCGGCGACTACCTGCTGGAGCGCGAGCGGCCGGTGTGGACCGGCGCGCTGATCACGCTGCTCGGCCAGCTCGGGATGTCGCCGATGGCAGTGCGGACCGCCCTGTCGCGAATGAGCCGCAAGGGGTGGCTGGCCGGTTCGCGGCGCGGTAACCGCAGCTGGTACGCGCTGGCCGCGCGGGGGCGGAGGCTGCTGAGCGAAGGCCGGGAGCGCATCTACCACCCGCCCGAGGGCAGCGCGTGGGACGGGCAGTGGACGCTGGTCACGTACACGGTGCCGGAGTCGCGGCGGCGGGTGCGCGACCGGTTGCGCTCGCGGCTGACCTGGCTGGGCATGGGCCCGGTGGCCAGCGGCGTGTGGATCACGCCCCACGACGTGCGTGGGGCGGTGGAAGAGATCGCCGCGGCGCTGCGGCTGACGCGGCACGTCGAGGTGTTCCGCGGCCAGCACCTCGGCTTCACCGACACTGCGGCGCTGGTAAGGCAATGCTGGGATCTGGACGCGCTGAACCGCCGTTACGCCGCCTTTCACGAGCGGTGGCGTGGGGATCTGGACGCATGCCGGCGCTGCGCGCTACGCGGCGGGCGGGGCGCACCTAACGAGCCGTGCAGCTCGCCGGCCGACTGCTTCCGGCGCCGTTTTCTGCTGGTCCACGAATACCGCGAGCTGGTCGGCAACGACCCGTTTCTCCCGCCGTCGCTGTTGCCCTCCGACTGGAAGGGCCGGGAGTCCGCAGCGCTGTTCCAGTCATATCACGAAGTGCTCACCGGCCCGGCCGTGCGGTACGTGGAAGAGGTGTGTCGCGCCGGCGAGCCGGAGCACACGCCGCCGGTGCGGCAATCACGGGACCTCCACAGCACCAGGGCCTGACCATGGCACAGTTTCCGTCGCGCGACCCCTCCGACCTCGGCCTGCGGGAAGTGTTGTATCGCAAGGCAGACTGGGTCGCGACCATAACGATCAACCGCCCCTCCAGCTACAACGCCTACAGCACCTGCGCGCTGCGCGAACTGACTGCAGCGCTCCAGGACGCGTCGTTCGACGACGCCGTAGCCGTGATCGTGCTCACCGGGGCCGGACACCACGCCTTCTGCACCGGCGGCGACGTGAAGGAATACCAGGTCGAATACACAGCGCGGCCGCGCGACTACTGGAAGTACATGGGCCTGTTCCGCTCGTACATCGAGGCCATCGTGAACTCCGGCAAGCCGGTGATCGCGCGCATCAACGGGATGGCCGTGGGCGGCGGCAACGAATCGCAGCTGGCCTGCGACCTAGCGGTGATCGCCGAGCACGCCTGGGTCGGGCAGGTCGGCACGCGCGTGGGCAGCGTCGCTTGCGGCGGCGCGACGCAGTGGCTTCCGATCCACGTGGGTGACCGGCGGGCCCGCGAGATGCTGCTGCTCAACGACCGGATTCCGGCGCGGCAGGCGCTGGAGTGGGGTCTGGTGAACCGCGTCGCGCCGTCAGTCACGAAGGACGGCGCGTTCCTCGACCGCCCGGCAACGCCCGGGGAGATCGCGAAGGCCATGAAAAACGAGGGCGGGTTCGCCATCTCGCTGGAGCGGCTCGACCAGGAGGTGCGCGCGCTGGTGGACCGGCTGCTGGACCAGTTCGCCGAGTGCCAGCGCTACACCAAGGAGCAGGTCAACTTCTGGAAGGGCCTGGCGTGGCACCAGACCATCGGCCACGCGCGCGACTGGCTGGCGCTGCACTACGCCAGCTACGAGCCGTGGGAAGGCATGCGCGCGTTCGTAGAGAAGCGGCCGGCGGGCTACCGCGCGCTGCGCGAACTTGCGGCGCGAGGCGGCTCCAGCGAGTTCGTATGGGGGCCGTACGAGCGGGACTGTGGCTCGTGCGGCGCGAAGGGCATTCCCACGGGTTTCAGCTTCTGCGGCGCGTGCGGCGCGCGGCTCGACGAGGCGGCGATCGGATGAGCGGCGCCATCACCCTGACCAGCGCTGGTGGCGTGGGCCAGGTGGTTTTGAACAGGCCGCCGCTCAACGTGCTGGACCACGCGACGCTGGACGAGCTCGCGGGCGCGCTGCACCAGGTAAGGCGCGACCGCTCGGTGCGGGTTCTGGCCATCTCGGGCGCGGGCAAGGCGTTCTGCGCCGGCGCGGACGTGGGCGATCACCTGCCGGGCCGGGTGGAGCGAATGCTCCCGGCATTCAGCGCGGTGCTGGGGGCCCTGGCGGACGTGGAAGTGCCAACTGTGGCGTTGGTGCACGGGACGGCGCTGGGCGGAGGGATGGAGCTGGCGCTGGCCTGCGACGTGGTGCTGTGCTCCGAAGCCGCGAAGCTGGGCCAGCCAGAGACCCAGTTAGGCGTGTTTCCTCCAGCCGCCGCGGTGCTGCTGCCGCGCCTGGTGGGCCGGCAGCGGGCCTTGGACCTCATCCTCACGGGCCGCACCATCAGCGCGCGGGAGGCACTGGAGCTGGGCATCGTGACCCGCGTCTGGCCGGCCGACTCGTTCGTGCGCGAGGCGGAGCAGTACCTGGCCGCGTTGGCGGCCCTCAGCTCGCCGGCGTTGCGGTTGGCCAAGCGCGCGGTTGACGGCGCGGCGGGCCTGGCCCATCGCCCCGCGCTGAAGTTCGCCGAGCGCGTCTATCTGGACGAACTGATGCGGCACTCCGACCCGGAGGAAGGGCTCACCGCGTTTCTGGAGAAGCGAGCTCCGGTCTGGAGTCACTCATGAGCGCGGGCAAGGCAACCTGGCCGGACCTGTTCACGTCCTGGCGCTCGCGGCCGCTGGGCGAGGCGCTGGCCCTTTGCCGCGATCTCGTGGAGGACTGCGACTTCCCCACCGTGGAAGCGTGGCGCGAGCGGGGCGGAAAGGTGGTGGGCCACTTCCAGGTGTACTTCCCCGAGGAGCTGGCGCACGCGGCCGGCCTGCTTCCCGTCAAGGTGAGGGGAGCCGCCCTCGAACTGCGCCACGCGGACTCGCACTTCGGATCCTACCTGTGCTCGATCCTGCGCAGCTCGCTGGAGGTAGCGCTGAGCGGGAGGCTGAAGCTCGACCTGTTCGTCACCCACCCTATCTGTGACGCCGCGCGCAACCTGGCCGGAGTATGGGCGAGGTCGCTGCCCTACCCCGCGCAGATCCTCTACCTGCCGCAGAACGGCGGCTCGCCGCACGCCTCGCGGTGGCTGCGTGAGGAATACGCCCGGCTGCTCGGCGAGCTGGAGGCGCTGAGCGGCAGAAAGGTCAGCGATGAGGACCTGCGCAACTCGATCGCGGTGTTCAACGAGAACCGCCGGCTAATGCGCGAGCTGTACGAGATCCGGCGCGAGACTCCGTGGCTGCTGGGCGTGGACGAGTGCTACGCGCTTATGGCGGTGGGAGCGCTGATTCCGCGTGAGGAGCATAACGCGATGCTGAGAGGACTGCTGCCGCTCATTCGGGACCGTGAGGCGCGGCGGCAGGACCGGGTGCGGGTGGTGCTGGAGGGCGGGTTCTGCGAACAGCCGCCGCTCGACCTGCTGCAGGTGCTTTCGCGCTCCTGCTACGTGGTGGACGACGATCTGCTGATCGGCCTGAGGTGGATCACGTCGGACGTGCCGGCCGGCGGCGACCCGCTGGGCGCGCTGGCCGAATCCTACCTCGAGCGCTCCACCTACAGCCCGGTGCAGCACGACGTGCGCAAGCCCAAGGAGCGGATGCTGCTCGAGCGCATTCGCGGCGCGCGCGCCGAGGCGGCGGTGATCGCCGCGGCGAAGATGTGCGAGCCAGGGCTCGACGAGCAGGTGGCCTATTCGCGCGCGCTGGACGAGGCGGGCATCCCGTACATGGTAACCGAGTTCGAGGAGCGGATGAGCGGATTCGATCAGCTCGAGATCCAGCTCGAGACGTTCATTGAGAGCCTGCTGTTCGACTGAGAGGGGAGATGGACGGGCAATCCGAACTGATTGGGCGCGGCTCGCGCGAGGCGGCACGGCTGATTCGCGGCTGGTTCGCGGAACAGGACCGCGCGGCCGCCGCTGGCGAGCCCGCGGCGTACGTGTTCGTCATGGGCAGCATCGCGGAGGTGCTGCGCAGCTTCGGGCTGCACCTGGTGTTTCCCGAGATCCACGCGCTGCAGACCGCGGTGCGCCACGTGGCCCACGATTACCTCTCGGTTGCCGAGGACTACGGCTACTCGCCGGACATCTGCGGCTACGTGAAGGCCGACGTGGCGGTCCAGCTTCAGGATGGGCGCCACCCGATGGGACGGATCCCGAAACCGGCGCTGGCTGTGCTCACCAACGCCTGCAACACCTATCTGAAATGGGGCGAGATCTGGGAACGGATGTGGCACACGCCGCTCGTCACCATCGACATCCCTGGCTCGCGCGAGGCGACACGGCGCGATGAGCCTGGCAGCGACGGGTTCGAGCGCGACCGGCGCTACGTGGAGGCGCAGCTGCGCGAGTTGATAGCGGCATGCGAGCGCATAACGGGCCGGTCCTTCGACGAGGACAGACTGCGCGAGGCGATGGAGTACACCAACCGCATGACCGCCGCGTGGCGCAGAATGCTGGAGCTGAACCGCGCCCGGCCCGCGGTGTTCAACGCGCTGGTGGATGGCACCATGTACCTGGGCGTGATGAATGCCCTGCGCGGCACGGCCTCCGGCGCCACGTTTTTCGAGGACCTGGTGGCGGAGCTGGAGTACAAGGCAGATCGCGGTATCGGAGCGCTGCCGGAGGAGCACTGGCGTCTGGTGTTCGTGGGCGTGCCGTGCTACCCGATTTTCCGCCGGTTCCACGAGCTGTTCGCCGATCGCGGTGGCGTGTTCGTGTGCTCGACCTACCTATGGTTCGCCTCCGGCGGCGCCGACCTCGGTCCGGCATACGAGACCGACCGCCCGCTCGAATCGCTGTCGCGCGGCGTGCTGCGAGACGTCAGGCACGCCGGGGACGCGATGCTCTTCCCGGACCGTCACATCGTCGCGCTGCTAGACGGTTTCGGCGCCGACGGTGTCGTGTACCATCCAATCAAGAGCTGCAGAACCGTGTCCACTGGCTTGGCCTCGAGCCGCAAGGCGGTGATGGCGCAGCGGGACGTGATGGCGCTGTTCATCGAGTCGGACATGATGGACCGGCGCGTGGTTTCCGAAGCCCAGCTCAAGAACCGCGTGGATGCCTTCTTCGAGGGACTCCACGCCAAGCGGGTGCGCTCGCGCGCCGCGGCCGCGGCCGGAGCGGTGGCGTGAGCGCGGCTGTGGCTAGATACGCTGCGGGCGTGGACGTCGGCTCGACGCAGACCAAGGCGGTGGTGGTCGACGAGGCGGCACGGATCGTGGGGCGCGCGCTGATCATGACCGGCGCAAACGTCGTGGCGGCGGCGCGGGAAGCGTTCCAGAAAGCGCTCGACGACGCGGTGGTGCGCGAGGCGGAGGTCGGCTGCGTGGTGGGCACCGGCTATGGTCGCTATCGCGTGACGTTCGGCGACACCCAGGTCACCGAGATCAGCTGTCACGCCCGCGGGGCCGCGCACCTGGTGCCGGGAACGCACACCGTGCTCGACATGGGCGGCCAGGATACCAAAGCGATCCGGATCCGCGACGACGGCGAAGTGGTGGACTTCTGCATGAACGACAAGTGCGCCGCGGGCACTGGCCGCTTCCTCCAGGCCGCGGCGCACGCGCTGGAGATCGGGCTCGACGACCTGGGACCGACGGCGCTGCGAGGCGACCGGCCAGTGAAGATCTCCACCACCTGCACGGTGTTCGCCGAGAGCGAGGTGCTGTCGTGGGCCGCCAGGGGCAAACGGATCGAGGACATCCTCATGGGAGTGCACCGTTCGATAGGCTCGCGCTCTCTGGCGCTGCTGACGCGCGTCGGGATCGAGCCGGGTGTGACGTTCACCGGCGGCGTGGCACGCAACGTGGCGATGGTGCGCGTCATGGAGGAACTGCTCGGGCAGCCGCTCAGCGTGAGCGAGGAGAGCCACTACATGGGGGCGGTGGGCGCGGCGCTGTTCGCACTCGACCGGGTGCGCGCCGGCGTCCCAGCTGCGCCCGAGGGGAGGCTGGCGTGACGCTGACCTGCGGCGTGGACGTCGGTTCCACCTACACCAAGGTGGTCCTGCTGCGCGACGATGGCGTGGTTGCCGCGAGCGCGATGGTGCCGACCGGGTTCAGGCTCGAGGCGGCCGCCGACCAGGCGCTGCAGCAGGCCTGCCACCACGCGGGTGTGGCGCGTGGCGACGTCGAGTACGTGGTCGCGACCGGCCACGGCCGCTACCAGGTGTCGTTCCGCGACACCCAGGCCACTGACCTCACGGCGCAGGGCCGCGGCGTGCACCACCTGTTCCCGGCAGCGCGCACTGTGCTGGACGTCGGCGGGCAGACCATGAAGGCGAGCCGTCTCGACGAGCGGGGCCGCGTCACCTCGTTCCGGCTCAACGACAAGTGCGCGGCCGGCACCGGGGCGTTCCTCGAGAAGTCGGCGCGCTACCTCGGCTACGGCATCGAGCAAATCGGTCCACTGGCCGAGTCCTCGCACGAGGCGGCGACAATCTCCGGTGTGTGCGCGGTGTTCGCTGAATCCGAGGTGATCAACCACGTGTCATCGGGCGTGCCTCCGGGAGACATCCTGCACGGTTCGATGGTGTCGCTGGTGCAGCGCTCGGTGCAGCTACTGAAGCGGGTGCGGATCGAACCTGATGTCGCGCTGGTGGGAGGGATCATGAGGTTCCCGACGATGGTGCGGGTGCTGAGAG
>DATMBH010000306.1:0-2521 GCA_035559335.1 Gemmatimonadales bacterium | reverse complement strand
GGCTGTCCAAGAGCGCGGTGAGCCGGACGCTGGCGAGCCTGGAGGATCACTTCCAGGCCTGGCGGAGCCGGGACCTCTCGGGGGAGCGGATCCTCTACCTGTTCCTCGACGGCCAGTATCAGGCGCTGCGATCGGGGACCGAGGAGAAGGAAGGGGTGCTGGTGGCCTACGGCATCCGCGAGGACGGTCGTCCGGTGCTGCTGCACCTGGCGGCCGGTCCCCGGGAAAGCTACGACGCCTGGCTGGGGATGCTCCACGAGCTGGTGGAGCGGGGACTGAACGAGCCGCTGCTGGTGGTGTTCGACGGCAACCCCGGACTCAAGCGGGCGGTGCGCGAGGTGTTCCCACACGCGCACCGGCAGCGGTGTCAGGTCCACAAGATGCGGAACATCCTGGGCAAGCTGCCAAAGCTGGCCCGGGCGCAGATGAAGCGCCTGGTGCAGCAGGTGTTCTTGGCCCCGAGCTATGCAGCGGGACTGAAGCGGGGCAAGGCGTTGATCGCTCGATTCCGCGGGCGCTACCCCGACGCGATGGCCTGCCTCGAGGCGGACTTGGCAGAGTGCCTCGCCTTCCTGCACTTCCCGGCCGAGCATCACAAGCGGATCCGGACCACGAACCTGATCGAGCGGACCTTCGAGGAGAGCCGGCGGCGGAGCAAGGTGGTGCCCCGGTTCCCAACCGAGGGCTCGTGCCTGAGCCTGATGTACGCGACGTTGATCACGGCGTCGGCGAGCTGGCGCGGCGTGCAGATGACACCGAAGATCCTGCGCGCGCTCGATCAGCTCCGCGCGACGGAGAAGAAGGAGCTGATGGCAGCATGATCACGCCGATGCCTCCGCGCTTTTACACCCGAAAAAGGGACTTGACCTGCGGTACGCCCCCAACGGGGTGGACCTAGACTGTTCCCTTGCGGACAGTCCGCCCCCGTGCGGCCTTCCCGTCGAGTGGCATCTGGCGCCACGAGGAGCCCGCGCGAGCTCGCAGACTCGGTTGGTTTGACTGCAGTGCTCGAGATCTATCGGAGGGAGGGCCGGCGTCTACCCGCACCTTCAGCTGAGCCCAGTATGCAGGTTGGTGCGCTACAGTGGCAGCGCGAAGTCCACCGCCCCAAGCGCGGCAGCACGGAAGTGGGAACTCCTGAGATGGAGATCGATGAGGAGCTGAAGCTGGCACTCGCCTAGCGAGGCAGATTTCCCGAAGACTTGACATGTGGGGGAAGCGCCCATTTCGAATCCAGGGCGCTTCTTCGTTTCCCCGGGTCGACAGACCAGATCGAGGTGTTTGCGGGGCGAGCCCGATAGGCTGAGGACACAACCTAGCCCCAGCAGTGCGGCAGTCGTGGCCCGCGCCTTGGTCGCTGCATAACCGCTCCCGCGCAGCTGGTAGCCGCCAAGGCTCGTCTCCACGTCGTGCGGCGCGGTCTCCCGGCTTCGAGCGCCTCACGCAGCAGTCATTCACCCGCACAACAGGCGCCCGTCTGCAGAGCCCGGCACCCGGAACGGAGCTGGCCCGGCAGGCGGACTTGGGTTGCACTGCCGACAAGCTGCTGTCGAACGATGTTACTCGCGAGCGGCACCAAAGGCGCGACTTGGTGCGTCCATCCTCGATCACGACATAGCGACACCGCTATATGCTCGCAGTTATGCTCGCATCTACGGCCTGTTCTTCTGTCGGATTGCACCGGGGAGCGCCCGACGCGCGGCCTCGGTTAGTGGTGACAGGTTGTGAACGGAAAGTCTAGGAACGGAGCGGTGTTGCAGCTTTTCTCGCTCGTGTTCGCTACCCTACAGAATGACGGGTTGCGTCGCCTGCCGGACGTGACTCTTAATCATTAGGTTCTAGGTTCGATTCCTAGGCGGCGCACTCTCGACGCTGTCTTACCGCCCTGTCGCCCCTGCCGCCCCTGCCGCCCTTCCTGCCCCTCATGGCGCCTTACCCGGAGCCGCGCGCGGCGCGCGAAGTTCACGGCAGGCAGAGGTGGGTGGGAAGTGGGGTCATGTTACCGTCCCTCCGTAAGCAGCTTGTAGCGACTCAGGTACCGGAGCGCGCTGGCGCGCTTGCCGGAGGCTACTGCGAGCCTAGCCAGGTTGTACCAGGCATCAGCCAGCTTGCGGTCCGCGGCAATCGCTTCCTGATACGCCTTGATCGCCTCACGAGTGCGCCCCAGGTCCTCCAGCGCCACACCAAGGTTGAACCACGCCGTGGCGTGCGCCGGATGGTCCTCGAGGATGGCGCGATAGTGAGCGGCGGCCTCTTCGGCGCGGCCGCCTACCTGGAGCAGCCTACCCAGGTTGAGTCGCGCGTCCAGGTGCAGCGGCTCCAGCTCCAGCGCGCGGCGATAGGCATCGCGCGCCTCCTCGGGCGCCGCAGCTTCCAGCTCGAGCCCCAGCTCGAACCACTGCTCCGCGTCGAGCTGGTCCTCGACGGCGCGGGCCGCGGCCGCCTGACGGCGAGCCATCGGCGCGGCGCGCTGTGCCAGAGCCGCGGTCGTGAAATCGAGGAGCAGTTGACCCGAATCGGG
>DATMBH010000305.1:0-3806 GCA_035559335.1 Gemmatimonadales bacterium | reverse complement strand
CCGTGCAGTCCGAGCGATGGCGCCGTGGTGATGGGACGCACCACCGCCTCGGGCCGCGCCGGCGTGCTCAGCAGGTCCTGCTGCACGCCCTCGTGCTTCTCCTGCATCCACTTTTCGATCGCGATGCCGATGGCATCCGGCACGCTCATCACCTTGTTGGGTCCCAGCCCGATCACCTTGTCGGAGCTGATGCCGCGCAGCTGGCGATGGATTTCGGCGATCGGAATGCCTGAACGCAGCGCCAGCGAAATCAGCCGGCCGATGGCCTCTACGTCCGCCATGAGCGGCGCGCCCGCCTTGCCTAGCGAGATGAATACCTCGAACGGCTGGCCGCGGTCATCCTCGGTGATCGTGACGTACGCGGTGCCCAGTGGCGTCTCGATGCGCCGCGTCATGCCCCTGAGCAGGTCCGGCCGCGACCGCTTCAGCCGCCGCTGCGCGTTCTCCGCCTCGACGGCGTGCAGGTCGCGCCGCAGCCGCTCGATCTCGGCATCCTTCTCGGCAAGCTGACCCTTCAGCTCCGCCAGCTCGCGCTCCAGATCGGTCGCCGGCCGGGGGCTGGCGCCATCCCGCCCCATCGCCTTGCCGCCCTTTTCCTCCACGGCCTTCGCCGTCGCCCCGGTGCTCAACACCTGCATCGGCCGCGAGTTGTCGCGGTACACCGTCACGCCCTTGCAGCCCAGTTCGAAGGCCAGCTCATAGATGGCCCGCACATCCTCTTCACTGGCCGCCTTGGGGAAGTTGCACGTCTTGGAGATCGCCGAGTCGGTGTACTCCTGGAAGGCGGCCTGCATCCGGATGTGCCACTCGGGCGTCACGTCGTGGGCCGTGACGAAGATGCGCTGCACCGCCTCCGGCACCTCGTCGAAATGGATGTGCCCCGCCTCGGCGATGCGCTTCATCAGCTCGTCGCTGTACCAGCCGCCCGCCTTCGCCATCGCGACGAAATCCTCGTTCACGTCGGGCATCAGCACACCGGCCTGGTTGCGCAGGAACGCCACGGCGAACAGCGGCTCGATGCCCGAGCTGCAGCCCGCGATGATCGAGATGGTGCCGGTGGGCGCCACCGTCGTGAGGTTGCAGTTGCGCAGCCTGCGCATCGGCCGGATGCGGTTGCCCCTGGCATCCCGGGCGCAGCTGGCGTCCGGCCCCCAGATGGACTTCTCCCACTCGGCGAACACGCCGCGCTGCTCGGCCAGCCGCTCCGACTCGACCTTCGCCTCCTCGTCGATGAACTTCATCAGCTTGCGGCCGAACTCGACGCCCTGCTCCGAGTTGTAAGGAATGCCGATGCGCACCAGCGCGTCGGCAAAGCCCATGACGCCCAGGCCGATGCGGCGGATCCGCTTGGCCAGGTTGTCGATCTCCGGAAGCGGGTACTTGTTGGCGTCAATGACGTTGTCGAGGAAGTGAGTGCACAGGTGCACCGTACGCCGCAGCTCGTCCCAGTCCATCTCGCCGTTCTTCACGAACGCGCCGACGTTGATGGAGCCCAGGTTGCACACGTCGTAGGGCAACAGCGGCTGCTCGCCGCAGGGGTTGGTGGCCTCGTAGCTGCCCAAGTGCGGCACCGGGTTGTAGTAATTGGCCCGGTCGATGAAGAACACGCCGGGCTCGCCGGTGGCCCAGGCGCCGTGGATGATCTTCGCGAACACCTCGCGTGCATCCAGCCGCCCCACCACGGCCCCGCTGCGGGGGTGAATAAGGTCGTACTCGGTGCCTTGCTTCACCGCCTCCATGAACACGTCGGTCACCGCCACCGAGATGTTGAAGTTGGTGATCTTGGTGACATCCGCCTTGCAGGCGATGAAGTCGAGGATGTCCGGGTGATCCACCCGAAGGATGCCCATGTTAGCGCCGCGCCGCGTACCGCCCTGCTTAACCACGTCGGTTGAGGCGTCGTACAACGACATGAAGGAAACCGGCCCGCTCGCCACACCCATGGTCGAGCGCACCACGTCGTTCCTGGGACGCAGCCGCGAGAACGAGAAGCCCGTGCCCCCGCCCGACTGGTGCACCAGAGCCATGGCGCGCAGCGTGTCGTAGATGCCGCTCTGACCGTTGGACAGCGCGTCGTCAACCGGAAGCACGAAGCAGGCCGAAAGCTGCCCCAGCGGCCGGCCCGCATTCATCAGCGTGGGTGAGTTGGGCATCCACTTCCGCTCGCCCATGACACGGAAGAACTCCTCGGCCAGCTCCTCGACCGCCCCTTCCGATGCGCCGTAGGCGCGGTCCGGGGCGGCGATGGTTGAGGCCACCCGCCAGAACAGGTCCTCGACGGTCTCGGCTGGCTTGCCCGACTCGTCCTTCACGAGATACCGCTTCTCGAGGACGGTGATCGCGTTGGCGCTCAGCAATAGCTCGCGGCTACGGTCAGATGAGCGGTTCGCCATGACAAAGTCTCCACCCGGCGGGGGCTTGCCGGGAGTGTCCCGGCCCCACCCCGCAAATCTAATGAGATGTTGGCGTTACGACCTAAATGGTCAGTAGAAGCGGAAGGGCAAGTTAGGGACATCCGGTGGGTCGGACAACACCCGCGAAATGTTCAGCAGCGGCGCGACATTCCGGTTTTCCGCATCACAAAGTTGTTCTGCGGGGCCACTCCCGAGCCCGGTGGCGCTCGCGCAGCGCGACGTAATGCTCGACGGTGGACAAGATCCGCGCCCGGAGCGCCTCGTCCACTTGCCTGACCACCCTGCCCGGCACCCCGAGCACCAGCGAGCCCGGAGGGACCCGCATTCCCTCGGTGAGCACGGCGCCGGCGCCGATCACGGAGCCGGTGCCGACGTGCACGTGGTTCAGCAGCACCGCACCCATTCCGATCAGGCAGGTGTCTTCCACGGTGCAGCCGTGCAGGATGGCCCGGTGGCCGACGCCCACGTTCGCGCCGATAGTGCAGGGGACGCCCTCGTCCACGTGGACCATGGTGAGGTCCTGGATGTTGGAGCGGGGGCCGATGGTAATCGGCGCCATGTCACCGCGCAGCACGGCCTGGTACCACACGCTCGCTTCAGGACCGAGCGTCACGTCGCCGAGCACGTCGGCGCTCGGCGCGATGTAGGCGGACGGGTGGATCAGCGCCGGGTCGGGCGGATGCCGATTACGCGGTACGCCATCACGGGAGTACCTCCCTTGGTGGCGGGCGAGAAGCTGAGGTTGTTGGCCAGCGCCACCGCCAACTGGTCGAAGTCAGCGCAGCCGGAGCTGGTCTGCACCTGGGCAAGCTCGACTTCACCACTGGCCGACACCCTGACCAGCACCTGGGCTGGGCGCAGCGAACCAGTGCAGGAAGCCGGCGGATCAGCCGCGGTCGCCGTCAGCGGCTGCGGGTCAACGTCGCGGCAGGCGTTGTTGCGGTTCTGCCGGTTGAAGTTGGCCTGGGAGCAGCGGGCGTCAGGCGCCCCCGGCGTGACTGGCGGCGGCGTGGCGCGAGCGGTGTCGGCCGCCAGCATGGTGACGTTCACGGTGGTCACGGCGCTCGGGCGCACGGCGACCGTCTGCGAGAACGGCTGGAAGCCGCGCGCCTCGATGCGCAACGGATAGGTCCCCGGCGCGATCTTCATTCGCGGCGGGTTGGTCATGGGCTGCCTGCCAACCGTTATGCGCGCCCCGGGCGGGAGCGTTCCAGCCAGTGAGATCGTCCCGTCCGGCCCGCTGGGCGGCGGGGGCGTCGTGGGCTCGGTCCTCTTCTTCGCGTCAGGCGGCCGCGGTGTTTCGGTCTTGCCGGTGTCGGGCCGGCTCGCCTTGCCGGTATCGGATCCCACGCGTGGGCTGTCCAAGGGCGGCGTGGAAGTCGGTATCACGGC
>DATMBH010000304.1:0-16583 GCA_035559335.1 Gemmatimonadales bacterium | reverse complement strand
GGCCGACATCGGCGTACGGGTGTTCGATGGCGGCGCTACTGAAGGCTCGTGGCAGGTGAACGCGGTGCTGCCGCTCGGACCCATGCTCGCCCTGGAGGCGGCGTCAGGCACGTGGCCCAGATCCCCGGAGGGTTTTGCGCGTGGGCGGTTCGCGAGCTTCGGCCTCAGACTCACGCGGGGCAGCGCCCCCGGCACCGCGCCTGGCTTCGCACGGCTACTGGCCCCGCCCCGCGGTGCCTCGCGAGTCACCGTGATGCGGCTCGAGCGGCAGCTGGTGCGGATCACGCTTCCCGCCCCCCGCAGCGAGTCAGTCGCGATCGCCTTCGAACACGACGCCTGGACCCCGCACCGCATGACCCGCGAGACCGACGGCCGCTGGTCGGTGGAACTCGATCTGCCGCCCGGCGTTCACAAGTTCTCGCTGGTCCTCAACGGCACCCGCTGGGTCGTTCCGGACGGAGTGCGCACCTTGCCTGACGATTTCGGCGGCAGGGTAGGTCTACTGTTTGTTAGGTGACGGCCGCGCCCTACACACGTCACGCCGTCGTCTTCCTGAATCTCCCGGCCGCAAACGCCAGCACAGCGAACCCCATCACGGCCAGCGTGGCGATCTGTGGCCACAACACGTCGAAGCCGGCCGCCTTCAGGAACACTCCGCGCACGACCACCAGGAAGTGGCGGATCGGATTGAGGAGCGTCAGATACTGAAAGAACTGCGGCATGCTGTCGATCGGGTACATGAACCCGGACAGGATTATCGCCGGCAGGAAGAAGAAGAACATCGACATAAACGCTTCCTGCTGGGTGTTGGAGATGGTGGAGATGAACAGGCCCAGGCCCAGTCCGGCCAGGATGTAGAAGCTGCTGGCAAGAAGCAGCAATGCGAAGCTGCCGCGCAGCGGGATCCCGAACCACAGCAGCGCCACCGCCGTTACCAGCAGCAGGTCCACGAAGCACACGATCACGACGGGGATGGTCTTGCCCAGCATCAGCTCCTGGGGCGAGAGCGGGCTCACCATCAGCTGCTCCAGCGTGCCGATTTCGCGCTCCCGTACGATCGCGAGGGCGGTGAGCAGCAGTCCCATCAGCAGGACGATGGTCGCGATCACGCCGGGCACGTTGTAGGTGCGGCTTTCTAGGTCGGGATTGAACCAGGCACGGGACCGGAGGTCGAGAGGGGGCGTGGGTTGGCGGCCGGGGCTCAGCGACCCTGATCCCTGAGCGCCGATTCCCGGCCCCTGCAGTATCCTCGTCACGTAGCCGAGTGCTACGGTTGCGGTGTTGGACGAGGTGCCGTCGATGAGAACCTGCACCGCAGCCTGCCGGCCGGCGGCGCGGTCGGCGGCGAAGCCGCGCGGAATCTCGATTGCCAGCAGGGCGTCGCCGTGGTCCAGCGCCTCCACCAGTTCCTCGGCTCGGGTTGCAACTTGCGTTATGCGGAAGTAGCCGGAGGCCGTCAGGCTCCTTATCAGATCCCGCGACTGCGCGGTGCGATCGTGGTCGAGTACGATGGTCCGCGCATTGCGCACGTCGGTGTTCACGGCGTAGCCGAACAGCAGCAACTGGATGATCGGAGCGCCGAACAGCATCCTGGCGCTGCGCGGGTCGCGGAGCATCTGGCGAAACTCTTTGCGCACCATCTGCAGCAGCCGCGGCAGGTTGAGCGGTCCGATGGTCACGCGATCTCCTTCCGGAACACCTTCACGGCGAGCAGCAGTCCGACGGTCGCGAACAGCAGCATGGCGAGCGCCTGGGGCCACAGCACATCGGGGCCGACTCCCTTCAGGAACACGCCGCGCAGCACCGTTATGAAGTAGCGCGCCGGCACGATGAGCGTGAAGGCCTGGAGCGCCCGCGGCATGGCCGCGATGTCGAAGATGAGCCCCGACAGGAGCAGCGCCGGCAGGTAGGTTGCTATCATCGCGATCTGGGTGGCCAGCAGTTGGCTCTTGACCGCGGCGCTAATGAAGATGCCGAGCCCCAACGCGCCGGTGAGGAACAACATGGTGGTCACGATCAGCAGCAGCGGGCTGCCGCGGAACGGCACGTCGAAGACCGTTATGCCCAGCACGACGGCCACCACCACGTCCACGAACCCGATACCGAGATACGGCAGCAGCTTGCCAAGTATGACCTCGTGGGGCGCCACCGGCGTTGCCGCGAGCTGCTCCATGGTGCCGCGCTCCCACTCGCGCGCGATGGTGAGCGCTGTGAGCATCGCGGCGATGATCATCATCACCACGGCGATCAACCCCGGCACCACCATGTTGCTGCTCCTCAGCTCCTCGTTGTACCACACCCTGCTTTCCGCTCTGACCCCCGGCTGCGGACTTGCCGTTGCCGCAAGCTCAGCGGCGTGGGCCGCGGCGATGGCGCTGGCGTAGTTGAGCGCTATTGAAGCCGTGTTGGCGTCGCCGCCATCCACCAGCGCCTGCACCTCGGCGCCGGAACCCGAGGCGAGCGCCCGGGCGAACCCCGGTGGGATTACCAGCACCAGACGCACCGCGCCGCGCTGCAGCAGCCGGTCGGCCTCGCCCGCGCGTTCCAGCGTGGCGGCATGCACGAAGTAGCCGGAGGCGGTGAACGACTGGACCAGCCGGCGGCTGGCGGCGCTGCGGTCCTGGTCCAGCACGCCCAGCCGGATGTCGCGCACGTCGAAGTTGATGACGTAGCCGAACAGCAGCACTAGCAGTACGGGGATGCCGAACGCCATCATCAGCGACCGCCGGTCGCGCCGCAGGTGCAGCAGCTCCTTGCGCGCCATGGCGAGCAACCGGCTCGGCGCCCGCACCCTCATCCGGCTACCATCCCGCCGGTCCGCTCCACCTGGCGGATGAATACCTCCTCCAGGGTGGCGACGCCTTCGGCTGCCCGCAGCGCCGCGGGCGTGTCGAGCGCTATGAGCCTGCCGCGGTTCATCAGCGCCAGGCGGTGGCAGTATTCCGCTTCTTCCATGTAGTGGGTGGTGACGAATACCGTGGTGCCGCGGTCGGCGAGGCCGTAGATCAGCTCCCAGAACGCGCGCCGGGCCACAGGGTCCACACCCGAGGTGGGCTCGTCCAGAAACAGGATCGGCGGTTCGTGCATCACGGCGCAGCCCAGGGCGAGGCGCTGTTTGAATCCCAGCGGCAGATCGGCCGTTAGGCTGGCGCGGCGCGAGGCCAGCCCGGACATTTCCAGCACCCAGTCCCTGCGCTCCCGGTAACGCGATCCCGTCACCTCGTACAGGCCCGCGAACAGCTGGATGTTCTCCTCGACCGTCAGGTCTCCGTACAGCGAGAACAGCTGGCTCATATAGCCGATGCGGCGCTTGATCCACTCGGTGTCGGTCAGGATGTCGTGGCCGGCGACGGTGCCGCGGCCGCCGGTGGGAAGCAGCAGCCCGGTAAGCATCCTGATGGTAGTGGTCTTGCCGGCGCCGTTAGGTCCTAGGAAGCCGAAGATCTCGCCGGTCGCCACGGTGAAGCTGACGCGATCCACCGCGGTGAAGTCGCCGAAGCTGCGGGTTAGGTCCTCAACCACGACCGCGGGCGGCGAGTCGTGGACGTCCTGGGTGCGTTCCAGCGGCGGCACTCTCACCATCTGCTTCCCCGGCGCCAGGCGGCCGCGATCGAGCAGCGCGATGTCGTCGCACCGCGCAGCTTCCTCGCGGCTGGAAGTGGTCACGAGCACCGTGCGCTTCTCGGTGTCGACCATCTCCCGCAGAATTCCCCATAACTCGCGGCGGCTGATCGGGTCCACGCCGAAGGTCGGCTCGTCCAGCAGCAGGATGTCGGGATGGTGGATCAATGCGCAGCACAGTGACAGCTTCTGCTTCATGCCGCCGGAAAGCCTGCCCGCCAGACGGTCCTCGAAGGGGCCCAGCCCCGAGAACCGGTACAGCCGCTCGAGACGGGACTGCCGCTCTCGCTCGGGGACCCCGTAGAGGTCAGCGTAGAAATCGATGTTCTCGCGGACCGTAAGGTCGGCATACAGGCCGAACCGCTGGCTCATGTAGGCGATGGAGTGCTTGACCCGCTCCGGGTCGGCGACCACGCTCACTCCGCCCAGCCGCGCGTCACCGGCGGAGGGCCGCAGCACGCCCGCCAGCATCCGCAGCGTGGTCGTCTTCCCCGCGCCGTCCGGACCGACCAGGCCGAACAGCGAGCCGCGCGGCACGTCGAGCGTGAGCCCGTCCACCGCGACGGTGGCGCCGAAGCGGCGGGTCAGGCCGCGGATTTCGACGGCGATCACCGGGAGCGAGCCTAACGCAATGGCAATAACCGAACGTCGGCGGGGACGCCGGGCCTCAGGTCCATCCGCTCGTCACGCGTGATGCGCACCTTCACCGCGTAGACCAGCTTGACGCGCTCCTCTCGGGTCTGGACGTTGCGCGGTGTGAACTCGGCTTGCGCTGAGATGAACGACACCTCGCCCCCGTACCGGACGCCTGGATAGGTGTCGGCCGTGATCTCGGCGGCCTGCCCGTGACGCACCGCACCGATCGCGTCCTCGCGGATGTAGATCCGCACCCAACGATCCTCCAGGTTCATTACCGAAAGAACCGGTGCGCCCGCGGGAACCGTTTCGCCCGGCTCGCGGCCCCTAACGGTCACGATCCCGGAGAACGGCGCGACGATTACCGCATTGGCTAGCGCGGCGTCCGCCTGTCTGACGGCCGCCTCTGCCTGCGCGACCACCGCGCGCTGGGCCGCGACTCGCTCGGGCCGCGGACCGGTTTCCACCAGGCGAAGCTGCTGCGCGGCCTGGTCCCTGCGGCTCGAAGCCAGCTCGAAGGCCAGAGTGGCACGATCAAGAGCTTCCTGCGACAGCGCGCCCAAATCGAACAGCCTCCGCACCCGCGCCAGATCGCGCTCGGCGTCGTTGAACTGGTCGGTCGCGGCGCGAAGCTGCTCGCGCGCCTGGGCGCGCTCCTCGGTGCGCGCCCCGGCTTCCAGTTCGGCCAGCAGCGCGCGGGCCGCCGCAAGCTGCGCCACCGCCTGCTCGCGCCGCGCTCCCAGCTCGGCACGGTCCAGCAGCGCCAGCGTATCGCCGGCCCTGACTCTCTGGCCTTCCGCCACCCGGACTTCCGCGATGCGGCCGGGCAGCTGGAAGCCCAGCTGCGCCTCGGTAGCCTCCACGGTGCCCGAGGCTTCGAGCAGCAGCTCGCCGCCGTTCCCTCGCAGCAGCGTGAGCGCGAGCACAGTCGCTGCAAGCACCACCACCGCTGCCGTCCCAGCGAGCTTCTTTCGGTTCATCTTAGCACTCTCGTTCCGGTCCCCTGAGCCCCGACCCCCGACCCCTGACCCTCGGCCCCTATCCTCCGGAACCACTCCGGGTCGAGCTCTCCGGTCAGCCTGGCGAGCTCCACCAGCGCCACCAATTCCCCGTTCCTCGCCTCGATCAGCTGCGCGCGGGTTCGCAGCAGGTTGGCCTCGGCCTCGAGGTATTCGTTCTGGGTGGCGGTCCCGATCTCGAGCGCGGTGCGCTCGATCCGGGCAACTTCCTCCGACTGCTCGGCGGCCGCGCGCAAGGCGACCACCCGGGCCCGCGCTTCGCGCAGCGCCGCCAAGGCACGGTCGAGCGACTGCTCCAGCGATTGCTCTGCCAACCGCACCTGCTCGGCGGCCGCGCGCGTTTCCGCGGCCGCGCGGCGGATCTGGCTGGCGCGACCGCCTCCGGTCCACAGGGCATAGCTCACGCCCAGACCCGCCTGCCACTCCGCCTGGAAGTTGCCGCTCGCGCGACCGCGATCGACGATGCCGGCCGTCAGACGCAGTTCGGGAAGCCGCGCGGCGCGGGCGGCTGCTTCGGCGGCACGCGCGGACGATAGGCGGATTCGCGCCTCGGCGAGTTCCGGGCTGAAGGCCGCGGCACGCTCCAGCAGCTCGGCTCGATCCGGCTCGGGGACGGCGGTATCGCGGATCGGGACCGGATCGAGCGCCGCCGCCCTGACTCGCTCCATTCCCGTCAGCGTGGCGAGCTCGCGTTCGGCTACTTCCAGCTGCGAGGCCGTGGCGATGCTGTCGGATCGGGCGCGGGCCGCTTCGGCGTCAACCCGCAACACCTCGATGCGTGCCGCCTTGCCTTCGGCCAGCAGCTGCCTGACGCGGCGCGCCTCCGCCGTCAAGGCGGCCAGGCGCTGACTTTGCGCCGCAAGCACCTCGCCCACAGTCAGCACTCGCAGATAGGCGCCGGCCGTCCGAGCCGCGACCGCCTGCTCGGTGGCAGTCAGCGCCGCCTCCGATCCGCGCCCCAGTTCGGTGGCGGCGCGCAGCCGAGAGGACCGCTGCCCGAAGTCGTACACGGTCCAGCTCAGGAACGCGCTGCCCTGGACCAGCGTGCGGTCGAAGGTCGGCACGATGGAACCCGGAGCCGGCACAGTGGGAAAGCCGTGCAGTGGATACACCAGCATCGGCTCCTCGAAGCGGGTGAGCGAGCCCTCCACTATCAGCCGCGGCAGGCGCTGGCTGCCGGCCTCGCCTCGCTCGGCCGCGGCGCGGTCCACCAGGGCTCGCGCGGCGCCTACCGCCGGGTACTGCGCCAGGGCGCGTTCGACCGCCCGGACCAGCGTTAGACGGCTGGTGTCCTGGAGCGCGAGCACGAACAGGGCGGCGATCACGGGCGCCTGCCTAACTGCGCGCGGACCGTGGCCGCGACGTGCTCCACGATCCGGTCCGAGTCATCGCCGTGCTGCGGATCGACACCAGCCACCCGCGAGATCACGGGCCGCGCCAGGTTGAGGTAGATGGGCTGGGCCAGCGTCGAGAGCGCCAGCAGCACCGGGTCTCCCTCCCGGATGGACCCGTCCCGCTGGCCGTCGCGGATCATCCCCACCAGGAGCGGCAGAGCCTCCCGGAAGGTCGTCAGGATCTGGTGGTGGGGCGCCTGTCCCGAGGCCAGCTCCCGAACCATTAGCGCCGGCATCTCGGGGTGCTCGCGGATGTGCGCGAATATCGCCCGGACCATGGCTTCGATGCGATCGAGCGGTGGGGCCTCGAGCCGGCTGGCCGCGCTCACGCGGTCCTTGAGCGGGCCGAGGACCGATTCCAGCACCTGGCGGTACAGCTCCTCCTTGGTGCCGAAATGGTAGGTGACAGCGCCGAGGTTGGCGTTAGCCAGGGCGGTGACCTCGCGGATAGTGGTGCCGCGATAGCCGTTATGCGCGAACAGCCGCAGCGCGACGGCGAGCAGCGAATCGCGGGTGGTCTCCTGGGGACGGCCGGGCCTGGGGTTCATACGTATGTATTACTGGCATACATACGTATGAATGTCAAGAGGCGGTGAGGCGCTATGGCGGTAGGTGTCCGGATGCCAAGGCTCGGTGAACTTATGGGATCGTGACTGGTGGTTCTGGTCACGGCTCCTGCCCAGCTCACTACGTTACGTGCAGCCGCCGTACCGCCCGAGCGTCTTTACCGCCCTTCTCCTCCACATGAAATCGCATAACTTTACGTGTTCTCCAACAGAGACCTGGAGGTGGCTGTGACGCGGAACGCGCACGTCTGGCCGGTTCCGCGCGCGGCCGTTGACGGCCGACCGGCGGCAACCTGAATCCGGCGCACGGAGTGCACACCGCGGCCGGCGGAGCGGACGCCCGGGTCAGCCATGTCGCCCGCCGCCAAGCCGCGCTGCTGCGCCTCTCGACTGGAATCGCCGCCGCGCACGACGAACACGCCATCTACCAGGCCGTGGTCGGCGGGCTCCACGACGAAGCGTTAGGCTACAACTTCCTCGGCCTGTTCCTTCTTGACCCCGCGACCGGCGACCGCGTGCTGCGCGCGTCGGTGGGCTGGTCGGGATTCGAGGAGGAATACCGCGTGAGCCCGGGCGCCGGGCTGAGCGCGCGCGCGATCGAGGACGGCCGGCTCCACTACACGCCCGATGTAACCCGCGTTTCCAACTACATTGCCAGCCTCGCCAGCGGTTCCGAAGTGGACGTGCCGCTGAAGGTGGACGACGAGACCATCGGCGTGCTCGTCGTCGAGAGCAGCGAACCGGACGCCTTCGACGCCGACGATTTCGAGATCCTGACGGCCGCGACCGACCAGGCCGGCATCGCCATCGCGCGGCTCAGGCTGCTGGAACGGGAGCGCCGCCGCGCCGATGAGCACGCCGCCCTTCTCGACACCATGGCGGCACTGTCGGGAGACCTGGAGCTGAGCCGAGTGCTCCAGGCCGTTCTGGAACGCGCGGTTGCGCTGTTGGGTGTGACCGGTGGTGAAGTCGCCATCTACCACGAGACCTCGCAGGAACTGGAGATCCTGGCCAGCGAGAACATCGGCAAGGACTCTACCGGCACGCGCCTGAAGCTGGGCGAGGGCGCGATGGGTCACGTGGCCCGGACGCTCGAGCCCATCATCATTCCTTCTTATCACGAGTGGCTGGGCCAGTCGGAGAAGTACGCTGACGTGGTGGTGCACTCGGTGATGGCGGCGCCGCTGCTGATCGGCCGCCGGCTGGTGGGCGCGATCGCGACGGTGCACTCGGACCCGGCGCGGGTGTTCGGGCAGGAAGACCTGCGGCTGCTCAACCTGTTCGCGCCTCAGGTGGCCATCGCGATCGAGAACGCGCGGCTCTACACCGACGCGCAGCGCCAGAAGCAGTATTTCTCCGAGCTGGTGCGCAACAACCCGGTCGCGATCGTCACCCTCGACACCCACCAGCAGATCCGCGAATGCAACCCGGCCTTCGAGCGGTTGTTCGGTTATTCGAGCGATGAGGCGGTGGGCCGGAACCTTGACGACCTGATCACGACGAGCGACACGCGCCGCGAGGCGGAGCGCTACACCCGCGAGGCCGCGGATCGGCCGGTGGCAGGGATGGGCCGGCGCCGGCGCAAGGACGGCTCGCTGGTGGACGTGGAGGTGTTGGGCGTGCCCGTCATCGTGGATGGCGAGCACGTCGGCTTGATGGGACTGTACCACGACATAACGGAACTGCTGCGGGCCCGGCGCGAGGCGGAGGCCGCCAACAGCGCCAAGAGCCAGTTCCTGGCCAACATGAGCCACGAGCTGCGAACGCCGCTCAACGCGGTGCTGGGCTACAGCGAGCTGCTGCGCGATGAGGTGCAGGACCGCGGCCTGCCCGACCTGGTCCCGGACCTCGACCGCATCTCGGGCGCGGGCCGCCACCTACTCACCCTGATCAATGACGTGCTCGACCTGTCGAAGATCGAGGCCGGGAAGATCGAGCTGTTGGTGGAGCAGTTCCCGGTCGCGCGGGTGCTGGAAGAGGTGACGACCACGGTGGCGCCCTTGGTGGCGAAGAACGGCAACCGGCTGGAGCTGCTGGCGCCGCCTGATCCGGGGCAGATGCACTCGGACCCGACGCGGCTGCGCCAGGTGCTGCTGAACCTGCTCTCCAACGCCTGCAAGTTCACCGAGAAGGGCACGATTTCCCTGGAACTGTCGCGCTCGGCGGATGGGGACGGTTCCGAGTGGCTCCAGTTCCGGGTGTCGGACACCGGAATCGGGATGACTCCTGACCAGGTGGGCCGGTTGTTCGAGGCGTTCGCGCAGGCGGATGCCTCGATTGCCGCTCGTTATGGCGGCACGGGGCTGGGGCTCGCGATTTCGCGGCGGTTGTGCCGGCTAATGGGCGGCGACGTCACGGTCACCAGCGTGCATGGCCGCGGCACGACGTTCACCGTGCGCACGCCGGCTCGCGCTCCGGGAGTGGCATGAAGCCACATCTGCCAGGCTCGCACGCCGGCTCGGAGGTTTCCGCGGCGCAGATGCGCTCGGCCTTGCTCCGGCTGAGTACGCGTATCGCCGAGGCGCAGACCGAGGAGGAAGTTTGCCGCGGCGTGGCGGAGGGCTTGCGCCATGACACATTCGGGTTCGATGGCGTCGGCGTGTTCCTCGCAGGCTCCGAGAACTTCGAGCCGGCGCTGCGTGCGAGCGCCGGCGACTTCGTGGCCGGCGGCGTGGCGGCCGACTCCTCGGTGCTGAAGATGCCGCTCAAGGTGAGCCAGAGCGCGATCGGCGAGGTGGTGGTGCGGCGCGCTCACGGCCAGGCGTTCGCCCAGGGCGACCTCGAGATCCTCGCCGCGGCGGCCAACCAGGCCAGCCTCGGCATCGCGCGGGCGCGGCTGCTGGAAGCCGAGCGGCGGAGGGCGTCCGAGCAGCGGGCTCTGCTCGACACGCTGGCCGATCTGTCCGGCGAGCTCGAACTGGACAACCTGCTCCAAGCGGTGCTGGAGCGCGCGGTGTCGCTGCTGGGTGTCACGGGCGGAGAGCTGGCGGTGTTCGACGAGGCGGCGCGCGAGCTGGTGATCGTGACCAGCCACAACCTCGGCGAGGACTCGTCAGGCACGCGGATGCAGCTGGGCGAGGGCGCCATGGGCCAGGTGGCCCTGACTCGCGAGCCGCTCATCATTCCCAACTACCAGGCGTGGTCGGGCCGCAGCTCCCAGTACACGCAGAGCGTGGTGCAGGCCGTGATGGTGGTGCCGCTGCTGATCGGGTCGCGTCTGGTGGGCGCGATCGCGGCGGTGCACTCCGATCCGGCGCGCAAGTTCGGTGAGGCGGACGTCAGGCTCCTCAACCTATTCGCGGCGCAAGCGGCGGTCGCGATCGAGAACGCGCGGCTGTTCACGGCCGAGCGCGAGCGGGCCACCGAGCAGCAGGCCATCCTCGACACTCTGGCCGCGCTGGCGGGCCAGGTGGAGCTGTCGAAGCTGCTGCAGGCGGTGCTGGAGCGCGCGGTGGGACTGCTTGGCGTCACTGGCGGCGAGCTGGCGATCTACGAGGAGGAGCGACACGAGCTGGTGATCGCCGCCAGCCACAACATGGAGACCAACGCCGTCGGTACTCGCATGGCCCTGGGCGAAGGCGCCATGGGCACCGTGGCGCGGACCCACGAGCCGCTCATCATCCCGCGTTACCAGGAGTGGGATGGCAGGTCGTCGAAGTACGTGCAGACCAGCGTGCAGTCGGTCATGGCCGCTCCGTTGCTGATAGGCGAGCGACTGGTCGGCGCGATCGCCAGCGTGCACTCCGACCCGGCGCGCAGTTTCGGAGAAGCGGACTTGAGGCGCCTGACGATGTTCGCGCCGCAGGCCGCCATCGCCATCGAGAACGCGCGGCTGTTCGCCACCGCGCAGCGCCACCTCGACAGCTTGGTGCTCAACAATCCGGTGGCGATCGTGAACGTGGACCTCGAGGGGCGTATCACGTCGTGCAATCCCGCCTTCGAGACGCTGTTTGGCTGGTCGCAGGGCGAGGTGCTGGGCCGCGACCTCGACGAGCTGGTGAGCGACGGCGACACGCTAGCGCAGGCGCGCCAGTTCAGCGCCGAGGCGGAGGCGGGTCGCACTACGCGCGGCATCGGCCGCCGCCGGCGCAGGGACGGGACCCTGGTGGACGTCGAGATCTTCGCAATCCCGGTGATCGTCGGGCAGACCCGGCTGGGCATGCTGGCTTTGTACCACGACATCGGGGACCTGCTCGAGGCGCGGCGTCTGGCCGAGGACGCCAATCGCACCAAGAGCCAGTTCCTCGCCAACATGAGTCACGAGCTGCGCACGCCGCTGAACGCGATCATCGGCTACAGCGAGATTCTCCAGGAGGACGCGGCGGCAAACGGCGGAGGCGCGCTGCTGCCCGACTTGCTTAAGATCCACGCCGCCGGCCGCCACCTGCTGGGCCTGATCAACGACGTCCTGGACCTCTCGAAGATCGAGGCTGGCAAGATGGAGCTGCACCTCGAGACCTTCGAGCTCGACGAGGTGCTGGTCGAGGTGGCGGAGACCGTCAGGCCGATGGTGGAGAAACGCCGCAATCGCCTCGTGCTGGAGCGGGGCGGCGCGCTGGGCGCAATCCACTCCGATCGCGTCCGGCTGAGGCAGGTGCTGCTGAACCTGCTCTCCAACGCCGCGAAGTTCACCGAGAATGGGACCATAACGTTCGAGGCCGCGCGCCAAGCCGGCCTGGTGCAGCTGGCAGTGAGCGACACGGGCATCGGCATGACGCCCGAGCAGCAGACCCGGCTGTTCGACGCCTTCGTCCAGGCCGACGCGGCGACGGCAAGCAAGTACGGGGGCACCGGTCTGGGCCTGGCGATCAGCCGCAAGTTCTGCGAGATGATGGGCGGCTCGATAGGCGTGTCGAGCGCGCCGGGAGTGGGAACGACGTTCACGGTGCGCATCCCGGTGGCCTCGTGAGCCCGCGCAAGGTGCGCGGGGTGGCGCGGTCCAAGCGCAAGGTAGCGCGAAAGCCTGGCATCCATGGGGTGAACGGTCGCCAGGATGCGCTGCTGTCGCTCTCGAGCGCCATCGCCGCGGCCGACGGCGAGGCCGAGGTGTGCCGCGCGGTGGTGCGCGGGCTGCACGATCGCGCTCTCGGCTACGACTTCGTGGCGGTTTTGCTCGTGGACGAGGCTACCAGCGACCGGGTGCTGGTCGCGGCCGAAGGCTGGGCCGACGCGCCAGAGAACCTGCGCATCAGCCCGGGGCAGGGACTGAGCGAGCGGCCGTTGCTCGACGGTAAGCTGCACCATACGCCACGGGTCACCAAGGAGACGCGCTACCTGCCGACCCGCAACGAGGGCTCGGAGGTGGACGTGCCGATCCTTGCCAACCGGCGCCTGATCGGCGTGCTGGTGGTCGAGAGCGACCAGGCTGACGCGTTCGACGAAGAGGACAAGCGCATCCTCACGGCGGCGGCGCACCAGGCTGGCATCGCGATCGGGCGGGTGCGGCTGCTGGCCGCCGAGCGGCGCCGGGCGGATGAGGAGGAAGCGCTGCGCGCCACGATGGCCGACCTGGCCGGGCGGCTCGAGCTGGCGACGGTGCTCCAGGCGGTGCTGGACCGCGCGGTTCGCTTGCTCAACGTGAGCCACGGCGAGCTGGCCATCTACGAGCCGGCCACCGAGGAGCTGGTGATCGCGGCGAGCCACAACATCCTCGGCGCCGGGAGCACCATCGGCACGCGCATGAAGATCGGCGAGGGCGCGATGGGCCAGGTCGCGCGCACCCGGAAGCCGATCCTCATCCCCGACTATCCGGCCTGGTCCGGACGCTCTTCGCAGTACGCCACCGTGGAGTTCAAGGCGGTGATGGTGGTGCCGCTGCTGGTGGGCGACACGCTGGTGGGCGCGCTCGCGTTCATGGACAAGGACACCTCGCGCGAGTTCGGCGAGGCGGACCTTCGGCTCGCCAACCTGTTCGCTCCGCAGGCGGCGATCGCCATCGAGAACGCGCGGCTGTTCACGACCGCACAGCATCAGCGGCAGTACTTCCAGGACCTGGTTAACGCGAACCCAGTCGCGATCGTCACCCTCGACCTGCGGCACAACATCGTCTCGTGCAACCCGGCGTTCGAGGCGCTGTTCGGCTGGGCGGAGTCGGAGGTCATCGGCAGGAACATAGATGACCTGGTGACCACCGAGGCGACTCGCCGCGAGGCGGTGTCGTATACGGAGCAGGCGCTGGAGCAGCAGCGGGTGAAGATCATCAGCCAGCGCCGCCGCAGGGACGGCACGCTGGTTGATGTGGAGGTGTTCGGAGTCCCGGTCGTGGTCGGCGGGAAGCGCGTCGGCGCGATGGCGCTGTACCACGACATCACCGCGCTGCTCGAGGCGCGCCGCGAGGCGGAAGCCGCCAGTCGGGCCAAGAGCCAGTTCCTGGCTAGCGTGAGCCACGAGCTGCGCACGCCGCTCAACGCGATCATCGGCTACAGCGAGCTGCTCCAGGAGGAGGCGTCCGACATCGGCGCCGGACAGCTCAACGCGGACCTAACGCGCATCCACTCCGCGGGCAAGCTGCTGCTGTCGCTCATCAACGACATCCTCGATCTCTCCAAGGTCGAGGCCGGCAAGATGGAGCTGCACCCGGAAGTCTTCGACGTCGCCTCTGTGGTCTCCGAGCTCACCGCCACGGTACAGCCGCTGGTCGAGCGCAACCACAACCGCCTCACGGTGCAGGGCGCCCAGATTGCCGGTGTCATGCGCGCCGACCGCACCAAGCTGCTCCAGATGCTGCTCAACTTGATGTCCAACGCATCCAAGTTCACGCGCGATGGGACGGTGTCGCTGGAGATCGAACGCCTTGCCGACGGCGATGGAGGTGACCGGTTGCGGTTTCGCGTCTGCGACACCGGCATCGGAATGACGGAGGAGCAGATGGGCCGCCTGTTCCAGGCTTTTACCCAGGCGGAGGCCTCGACCGCGAGCCGCTACGGCGGTACCGGGCTGGGCCTGGCGATTACCAGGAAGTTCAGCGAGCTGATGGGCGGCGACGTCACCGTGACCAGCCGTGCCGGTGAGGGCTCGACGTTTACACTGACGCTGCCGGCCGGGCAGGCGGAGGGGCACTGATGGCGAGAATTCTGCTGGTGGAGGACAACGAATTGAACCGGGACATGCTCTCGCGCCGGCTGCAGCGCAAGGGTTATGAGGTGGACATCGCCGTGGACGGACTGGCCGGAGTGGCGCAGGCGGTGGAGGGCGACTACGACCTGATCCTGATGGATATGAGTCTGCCGGAGATTGACGGGTGGGAGGCGACGCGGCGGCTGCGTGCCGAGCCCAGGACGGCCGCCGTGCCGATCATTGCACTCACTGCTCATGCGATGGCGGGGGACCGCGAGAAGGCGCTCGAGGCAGGGTGCAACGAGTACGATACGAAGCCGATCGAGCTGGACCGGTTACTTGAGAAGATGGGGAGATTGTTAGGTGACAGAGGGGACGGTGGGGACAGAGGGGAGTTGGCGTGAGCCATACCGGGCCGGGGAGTAATCCTGTTGCGGCGTTGAGGCATGATCTGCGTACGCCGGTCAACCACATTGTCGGTTATGCCGAGATGCTGCTGGAGGACCTGGATGGTCCCGGGCAGGAGTCGCGGCGCGCGGCGCTGCACCAGGCGGTGGCGGCGGCGCGCGATGCGCTGGCGGTGATCAGCCTGGTGCTGGCGCCCACGCGCGATGCCGTCGAACCGGCGGAGCTCGATTTGCTGTATCAGAAACTGGAGGGGCCGCAGCACCGCATTCTCGACACCATTCGCGCGCTGCTCGAGGCGGCCGGCGAGGCCCCCACGCCCGCCTTCGCCGACGACCTGCGCAAGATCATGGATGCGGCCGAGCGGTTGGTGCCGCGGGAGCGCCTGGCGAAGCCGCCGGTGGCGAGCGACGCTGCGGCTGCGAAGGACGGCAAAGCGCGGGTGCTCGTGGTGGACGACGAGGCCGGCAATCGCGATCTGCTGGGCCGCCGTCTGCAGCGCGAGGGCTACACGGTGGTTTCCGCCGCAGGCGGCCGCGATGCTCTGGCGCTGATGGCGCGCGAGTCGGTGGACGTGGTGCTGCTGGACGTGATGATGCCAGATCTGGACGGGCTCGCCGTGCTGGAGCGGCTCAAGGCCGACGCCGCGACCCGCGACGTGCCGGTGATCATGATCTCCGCGCTGGACGATCTGCAGGCGATCGCGCGGTGCATCGAGGCCGGCGCGCTCGACTACCTGCCCAAGCCGTTCGAGCCGGTGATCCTACGGGCGCGCCTGGCGGCCTCGCTTGCCGAGAAGCGGTGGCGGGACCAGGAGCGCGAGACCGCTCGCGCGTTAGGCGTCGTCACGGCCGCCGCGGCCGCCGTGGAGGGCGGCCTCTACCGGCCGGGGCAGCTCGCGGAGGTGGCGCAGCGCTCCGACGCGGTCGGGCGCCTGGCGCGGGTGGTGGATCGAATGGCGGTGCAGGTCGGCGAACGCGAGGCGCGGCTCAAGGATCGCATCGCCGGTCTGCGCGACGAGATTGGAGTGGCGCGCTCGACCCGTGATTTCGCCGTGGTGGGCGAGGGCCACTCGATCGAGGCTGGCACGAGGCTGGCCGATCGATACGTGATCGAGTCGGTGGTGGGCCGCGGCGGCATGGGCACCGTGTACCGGGCCCGTGACGAGGAGCTGGGCGAGGTGGTGGCGCTAAAGGTGCTGAGGCCGGAGTTCGTCGCCGATGAGGGAGCGTTGCTGCGGTTCAAGGACGAAATCAGGCTCACGCGCCGCATAACGCACCGCAACGTCGTGCGCACCCACGATTTCGGCACCTGGCATGAACTCGGCTTCCTCACGATGGAATACGTAGCGGGTCTGACGCTCCGCGACCTGATCGATACGCGCGGCCGGCTGGGCGCGCAGTCCGTGCTGGCTATCGGGCCGCAGCTTGCCGAGTCGCTCGACGTCGCGCACCGCACCGGCGTGATCCACCGCGACATCAAGCCGCAGAACCTGCTGCTCGATGGCGAGGGTGTGCTGAAGGTCATGGACTTCGGGGTCGCCCGGCTCGCCGAACGCAGCGCGGGGCTGACGCAGGCCGGCCTCATCGTCGGCACGCCGGCCTACATGTCGCCAGAGCAGCTCACCGGCGAGGAAGTGGACGCGCGCAGCGACCTGTACTCTGTCGGCGCGGTGCTGTACGAGTGCCTGACGGGGAGGATCCCGCTCGAGGCGCCGACCGTAATGGCGCTGTTCGCCAAGGTGCTGAGCGAGGAGCCGGTGCGCCCGTCGAAGCTGGTCGAGGGCATCCCGCCGGCGCTGGATGAACTGGTCATGCTGCTGCTCGCCAAGCGCCCCGAGGACCGGGTGCCGAGCGCGGCGGCGCTGGCGGAGCGGCTGCAGGCGG
>DATMBH010000303.1:0-3696 GCA_035559335.1 Gemmatimonadales bacterium | reverse complement strand
AACGCCCGCGCCGCTGCCAGACCCGGAAGCGAGTCCTCGACCACACACGCGCGCCAGCGTCCGGACCCGTGCCGCTCGGCCAGCTCGCGCAGCGCCAGCCGGAAGCACTCGGGATCCGGTTTACCGCTGCGCGTCGCTTCGCTGCTAACCACCACGTCAACGTGGGCCGCGATCCCGGCCACATCGAGGCCGGCCTCGATCTCGCGCCGCAGCGCCCCGCTGACGATCGCGATCCGCGCCGCGTCCGCAGCGCCCCTCACGAACTCGGCGACCCCAGGAACCACCGGCAGCCGCCGCGCCGCGAGTTCGGCGTAGTGCTCCGCCTTGCGCTGTATCAGCGCCCGTTCCAGTTCGGTGGCCAGCGTGCGGCTGGCCCTCGAATACGCCTCGCGGAACGCCCCGCGGTCGTCCAGTCCCAGGTACAGCTCCTGGTAGTCGGCGTCCGATATACTGATCCCGACCTCGAACAGCACCCGGCGGAACGACTCGAGGTGCAGCGGCTCGTCGTCCACCACCACGCCGTTGAAATCCAGCAGCAGCGCGTCCATCAGCCGAGGCGCTCCTCCAGCCAGCCCGCAATCAGCGGCCACACGTCCTCGCGCGCGTTGGATGAGGCGAGCAGGCGGTGGTGGTTGTAGTTCTCGCGGAAACCCTGCCTCCTGCCGCAGATCACGAAGGTGCGGTCGCTGGATGAGGTCGCCTCCAGCAGGTCGCGACACAGCCGGGGTGGCGCGATGAGCCGGTCGCCGCCGCCGGCCAGCGCCAGCGCGGGTGCGCTCACCCGCCGCGCCAAGCCGAAGTAGTCGGTGCCGTCGTCGCCGAGCCAGCGGCCGCGCAGGTTCCACCGCATCCACTGGGCGAAGATGCCTGGGTGCTCGTCCTCGGGACCGATGCCGAGGGCCCGGGCGGGGAACCGGCCCAGGAGCCGCGTCACCGTCAGCCCCGCAGCCGCCATCGGATACTGCACGGGCCCCAGTCCCGTAGGGGCTGGCGAACCGGCGAGCACCAGCGCGGCCAACCTTGCACCTAACGGATGTCCAGTGGCCCCGAACGCCACCGCGATCACGCCGCCGGCGCTGTGCCCGAGCCACGCCACCCGCTCGGCGCCGGTGGCTTCGAGCACACCTTGCACCAGCGCGGGGGCGTCCAGGCGGATCCAGTCCTCGAACTGCCAGGCGTTGGCGCGTCCCGCGTCGCCCGAGCGGCCGTGGCCGCGCAGCTCAGCGACCCACACGTCGTGTCCGCGATCGCGCAGGTAGCGCCCGAGGCCACGCTCCCCGGCGCCGAGGAAAAAGGTGCGGTTGGAAAAGGTTCCGTGCACCATGAGCAGGGGCGGAGCAGCGCGCCGTCCGCTGCCGCAAGCGCGGTACAGCGCCAGCTCCACGCCGTCCGCAGCCCGTATCAGCAGCGGGAACTGCTCGTCTACCGCTCGTAGGACCATGCCAACAGCTCCACCGGGTGGCGTACCTCCGTCCTGATGCCGGCAATGAGGATACCCGCGCCGATGTGCATCTGGCAGCCCGGGTTGCCGGTCGCCAGCACGTCGGCCGCCGAGCGGCGTAGTGCTGCGAGCCTGGGCTCCAGCACCGCGAGGCTCAGTTCCGGCTGGACCAGGCTGTACAGCCCCGCCGCGCCGCAGCAGCGGTCGCTGCCTTCCAGCGGCGCCAATTCGAGCCCGGGGATGGCACGCAACACCGCGAGCGGGGCGTCGGCAATCTTCTGGGCGTGGAGCAGATGGCACGGCGCGTCGTACGCCACGCGCAACGGTAGCCGGCCTCCAGGTGCGGGACCTCGCTCGGCAAGCACCTCCGTTACATCGCGCACCCGCGCTGAGAACTCTCGGGCCATAGTCGAGCAGTCCGGGTCGTCCGCGAACCACGCGGCGTAATGCCGCAGCATCGCACCGCACCCCGCGGCGTTCACGACGATCGGCCCGCGGGTATCCGCGAAGCAGTGGAGATTGGCGCGCGCCAGCTCCGTTGCTAGGTCCGCCGCGCCGGCGTGCGCCGCCAGCGCGCCACAGCAGACCTGTGCCGGAGGGATCTCGACCCTCAGCCCGTTATGCTGCAGCGCCTTCACGGTGGCCTCGTGGACGTGGGAGAAGAGACCTGCCTGCACGCAGCCTGTGAACAGCGCGCAGGGCTCGGTCGTCGGGGGTCGGCGGTCAGGGTCAGGTATCAGCCGCCTGGCAGAAGGACCCACTGACCACCGACGCCCGACCCCCGGCCCCCCGCTCGCTGCCAGCATCGCGGCGAGCCAGGCTACACGCGGGGCGCCACGGCCTGCTTCCCGCGCCAGCCAGCCTGGCAGTCCCGTCGCGCGTAAGAGACGCGACAGCAACCACAGCGGCTTCTGGAGGGCGGGCCGGGCTAGAATCCAGAGGACGAGCCGCACTGGGGCCGGCAGCGGAGCGGCACTGGCCAACCTGGCGCGCGCTGCCTCGAGCGCCGGTCCGTACACCACGCCCGACGGACAGGCGCTCTCGCAGGCCCTGCAGCCGAGGCAACGGTCCAGGTGGTGGCGCAGCCCGGGATCGTCGGGTCCCAGATCTCCGCGCTCCAGGGCGCGCATCAGCACGATCCGCCCCCGCGGCGAATCGGCTTCGTCCAGCGTAGCCTCGTACGTCGGACAGGCGGGGAGACAGAATCCGCAATGGACGCACGCGTCCAGACCGCGCCAGAATGAGGCGGGAAGGCGGGAAGGCGGGAAGGCGGGAACAGCGGTCATGCCGCGGCCGTGCCGTTAGAGGACAGGGCCGACAGCGGCACCGCGAACACGCCATTCGGATCGAACACCGCGCGCACCCGTTCCGTCAGGCGGGCGAGGCCCGGGGGCAGCTCACCCCAGATGCCGCAGTACCGCCGCAGCTCCGCGGGCCCGCGCTCCAGCGTCACCGGCCAGCCGCGTGCGGCGCAGTCCCGGCGCAGCGCTTGGATCCGCACCGCCTCCGCCTCGCCGGCGCAAGCCCGCACCGTGCCGCGCGGCACCGTCACGCTTAGCGCGGCCGAGTCCCCCAGCCAGCGCACGGCCAGGTCGGCCGCAGCGGTCCACGCTCCGGGATCAGCGCCGATCCTCACCAGGACCGGATAGGAGCCCACGGCGGGCCGCCAGCGCCCCCATACGTCGTCGGGCCCGTCGGTCGCCGCCAGGCCCGCGGGCCTGACTTGCTCGTCCACCCAGTCGAGTTCCTCTTCCACCCCTTCCGGTGTGCCCAGGGCGCGCACCATCAGAGTCCACTCCCGGCCGATGCCTAACGTGGCTGCCAGGGCGGGGCTCACCACCTCCATTGCGGCGGGCATGGCCCCGGCCGCCAGCAGCCGCGCCGCGGCGGCGGCCACCCGTTCCCGCGTGCCGACCCAGCCGGCCGTCAGGTCTTCGGCGGGCAGCGCGCGCAGCCTGAGGTGCACCGACCTGATGATGCCGAATGCGCCGTGGCCCCCGATCACCACCTTGGCCAGGTCGAACCCGGCCACGTTCTTCACAACCCGGCCGCCGGTCCGGAACACCGTGCCGTTGCCCGCCACGGCGGTCAGCCCCAGTACCTGATCTCGCGGCGGCCCGAAGCGCGCGGCCAACGGGCCCGGAGCCGCGGCCGCCAGCGCGCCGCCCAACGTCCGGTACGGCTCGCCCGGTGGGTCCAGCGCGAGGAACGCGCCGTGGGCCGCCAGCGCCACAGCCAGTTGATCGAGCGGCACG
>DATMBH010000302.1:0-2384 GCA_035559335.1 Gemmatimonadales bacterium | reverse complement strand
TCAGCGCCGGGCATGTCCCCGCCCACATCGCCCACGGCATCGCCGAGGCCCGCGCCGGCATCGCGCGCTGCAAGGCGACGCTGTGCACGTGGGGCGTAGAGGTCGCGGATCACCCCGACGACGTGGCGCCGCCGGAGGGGGCGCCGCACAGCAGTGTGGCAGGCGCCGGGCTCGCCGAGGCGCTGCTGGCGCAGCTGCCCCTCGCCACCATCCCCGCCGTCGCGGCGCTGCCGAAGGGCTCGCGGATGCCGCTCAGCCGCAACCCGCTCTTCGTCGGGCGCGAGGGCGATCTGAAGGCCCTCGCCAGCGCCCTGAAGGGCGGCGCGACCGCGGCGACCTGGCCGATCGCCGCTGCCACGGGCCTGGGCGGCATCGGCAAGACCAACCTGGCCACCGAGTTCGTCCACCGCTACGGGCAGTTCTTCGCCGGGGGCGTGTTCTGGCTCAGCTTCGCCGAGGCCGCCAACGTCCCGGCCGAGGTGGCGGCCTGCGGCGGGCCGGGCGGCATGGACCTCCCTGGTTTCGCCGCGCGCGCGAAGCAGCTCTTTGGCGACGATGGCGTTCAGATGGTCGCCAGCCGCGTGGCACAGGCCAAGGCCGGGCCGGAGCAACTCACGTTTCTTGAGGGATTAGGGAAGAAGGAACAGGGAACAGGGGCCACGTCGCCGCGCATCGGCAGGCGGTTGGTGGTCGGTCGTCAGTCGTCGGTCGTCGATCCGCGGCACGAAGCCACCACGCACGACCGTGTCCACGCCGCCATGCTGCTTCAGGCGAGCGGCCAGGCCGATGCACTGCGGGCACTGCTCAAGGCCGAGCAGGAGCGCGGCCCTGAGTTTCTGCGCCTCGCCAATGCCCTCTCGGCACTTTACCCGGAGGTCAGCCAGGAAGAGCGCCTGCTCGACGCGATGTTGCTCGCGGTGCCGCGGTAGAGGTCAGGGGTTCGGCGTGAGGGGTGGTAGCTCTGCCAGCGCTTCAGCAGGAGTGCGTACAGCAACGACCGCGGCGGCACGAGTGCGCTGCTCGTCGTCAAGTGTCACGAGGGTTGTGCCGGCCTGACGTGCGACGGCGACATAGACCGCGTCGGCGCCGCGCAGGCGGTAGTCGGCTGCCAGTTCGGTAGCGGCCTGCGCCAGCTGCTCGTCGAGCGGCACGAACGTGATGCCCGGCAGGTCGCGCACGATCTCGACGAAGACGCGCGCCCGTATCGCGTCGTTGCGCGCGCGGCTCACCGAGCCGGCGATTTCCGCCAGGATGAGCAACGGGACGATGATCGGTTCGCCACCCGCGCGTAGGCGCTCGATCAATGCATGGCACACATCGTGATCCGGCTCACGCGGGTCCACGTCGCGGACAAAGATGTTGGCGTCAAGCGTGAACATCGCCTCGTTCACCGCGCAGTGCCGCGTCGCGCGCACGCCGGTCACGGTCAAGTTGCTCGGCCATACTTACCGGCCCTGGCTCCATCGCGCGGAACTCTTCGCGCAGTTGGTCGAGGCGGCGCCACGCATCGTCGCCGGTGGACCGCACAGGTGCCTCCAGCGCGGCCGCGATCGCCGGTGCCAATTGCGCAATCAGATATGCCTGATCAGCCGGCGGGAGCCGGCGCGCCAGAGCGAGGATCTGCTCGCGGGTTGGTGCGTCTGTGGTCATCGCGGCCTCCTTTCGCCCGATGGCAACCACCGAAGGCGGTGTGTTACTCTGATTATAGCACGCCCGCCCTGCCATCGCTGCCTCAAACGGCCAGAACGGAGGAAGCGCATGGAACCGTGGTATACAGCCGTCTCGCTTCGCCAGGAGGTCCGCGAGGGCCGCTCGTTCAATCCCGACGAGTTCGCCATCCACCTGGAGCAGGTTGTGGCCGGCAGCGCCCCGCGCGATTACCAGGACCCGGCGCAATGCTTTTCGCGCACCTCGTTCACTCGCGCGCTGCGCGAGCATCTTGGCATGGTCCTGCGCCGTCTCGACGGCCGTGCTGAAGGCACTGCTCCGGTACTCACCCTCGTCACCCAATGTGGTGGCGGCAAGACCCACCCCCTGACCGCGCTCTACCACCTGGCCCGTGCTGGCGTGGCAGCCTCCGGCTATACCGGTATCCCTGAGTTGCTACGCACAGCCGGGCTCGCCGCCGTGCCCGCGGCGAAGGTCGCTGTCTTCGTCGGCAAGGCATGGGATCCACAGCCTGGCCGCGAGACGTTCAAGTTCTATTCGCCCCTGGAGATGAAGGACGCTCAGCGACCTGGCGAGCAATACCTACACCTTCCCGTCCTTCACCCTGGCCGCCGGCGCTGCGACCATCAAGGTCTGGACCAACAGCGGCACCAACAACAGCGCCAATCTGTATTGGGGCCGTGCCCAGCCGGTCTGGAACAACACCGGCAACACGG
>DATMBH010000301.1:0-4317 GCA_035559335.1 Gemmatimonadales bacterium | reverse complement strand
CCCCGGCGCCGCCAGTATCCCCTCGGCGAGCCAGAACACCTCCTCACCGGTGTGCAGCACCAGCCCTCCCAGCACCGCCTTGCCGTATTCGCTCCGGAACGTGATCAGATGCCGCGCATCCCGGTGGCTCGGCCGCGCCGTGGCCTTGACCTCGATAGGCAAGAGCTTCCGCCCAGCCTCGATCACGAAATCCACCTCCTCCTGATTGACCGTGCGCCAGTACAGCACCTCGGGGCGCGGCGTCGCCAACTCCCGCCACGCGACGAGATCCGCCAGCACCAGATTCTCCAGGTGCGCCCCTGACACCTCGCCGCCAGCCAGGTGCCGGGCCAAACCCACGTCCGACCAGTACAGCTTCGGGCTCTTGACCAGCCGCTTGGTCCGATTGACCGCGTACGCGTTCACGCGCACGATCTGGAAGGACGCCTCCAGCAGGTTCAGCCACCGGTGCGCCGTCGGACGCGACAGGCCTATGTCGCGAGCCAGATCGGCCTGGTTCACTACCGATCCGGTGCGCAGGGCCGCGGCCTTCATCAATCGCCGGAAGTCGCCGAGATCCTCGATTCGCGACAGCGTCTGGAGGTCCCGCTCCAGGTACGTCTCGACGTACCCGTCGAACCACTGGGCGCGCGCGGCCGGTTCCGTCAGTTCGTGCGCCGGCACGGGCAGGCCGCCGTGCGCAGCCAGTTCGCGCCAGTCTTCCTTCGGTGCGTCTTGGCCGCGGACCAGCGACTCCCAATCCCGAACTGACGCCTCCAGCAGCTCGCTCCAGATCCCCGTCGTGGCGAGCCCCAGTCGCTCCCGGCGACTCAGCGGCCACAGCTTCAGGTAGAACGCCCGCCCCGCCAGCGTCTCCGAGATCCGCTGCATGAGCAGGAGGTTGGCCGAACCGGTTAGCACGTAGCGGCCCGGCCGACGCGGGCGGTCCGTGTCCACGGCGCGCTTCACAGCCAGCAGCAGGTCGGGGGCGCGCTGGACCTCGTCGAGCGTTAGGTGTGCGCCGCGCGCCAGCACCGAGCCGGGGTCGGATCGGGCCTGGTCACGCAGCTCCGGATCGTCCAGCGTCAGGTACGGCCGGCCGGCGAGCGCGGGGAGCGTTTGCACCAAGGTGCTCTTGCCGGTCTGACGCGCCCCGATGACCGCCACGACTGGGAACCTGCCGAGGGCTTCAGCCAGCACCTGGCCGGCCGCGCGTGGCAGCAGGGGGCCTGCTGTTTCATGGCGTGAACGAATTTCGTTCATAATGTGAAACAACGTACTGGGACCGCCTGCTCTCGTCAATGACCGGGAGCGGCTTGCGGCTTACGGGTACCTTTTGCCGGTCACACCTGGCGTGTAGCGTAGTCGCCGGCACTACTGAGGAGCGCGCATGACGGCTGCTGCCGCCACGAGCCCGTCGCCGGCGATATGACCCAGCCAAAGGTCGCCCGCTGGCTTGACCTGCTGGCCTATCTGCTGCAGCACCGCTATCCGGTGACGCGCGAGCAGATCTTCGAGGCGGTAGCTGGATACCGTGAAGGTGGGGACAACGAGCGCGCCCGCGAGTCAGCGCGCCGTGCGTTCGAGCGGGACAAGGCCGAGCTCAAGCAGCTGGGCATCGAGATCAGCAGGGTCTCCGCTGCGGCCGGCGAGGAAGACGCCCGCGCCGACGGCTACCAGCTCGCCCCGCGCGACTTCTATTTGCCGTACCTGGAGCTCGTAACCGAGTCCCCCGGCGGGGACCGACCCTATCCGTCGCTGCGGCAGATCCGGGTCACCCGCGATGACATGAGGCGGCTCGACCGGGCCACGGCGCGGTTCGCCTCGCTTCGCACGATTCCGCTCGCCGCGGCCGCCGCCACGGCGCGCCGCAAGCTGGGCTTCGACCTGCCGCTCTCGCTGCGTGCGGTCGAGAGCGTACTCGCGCGGCCGCTCTCCGGTCAAGCGGAGGCAGCACTCGCGACGCTCCAGCGCGCCGTGGCCGAGCGACGGGCGGTGCGCTGCACCTACCGGGCCATCGGTCGCGACGCCACCGAACGGCGCACCATCGAACCTTTGGGCCTGTTCTTCCAGTGGAGCCGCTGGTACTGCGTGGCGCGCGACCGTGGTCGCGACGCGCTGCGGGTGTTTCGCGTGGACCGGATGCGCGCTGCCCGGCAGCTGGTCGGCGCCGACGCCGGTTTCACCGTGCCCCAGGGCTTCAGCATTCGCGCCTACGTGGGCCGCGCCCCCTGGGAGCTGAGCGAGGCGTCGCCGGTGGTGGTCCGGATGCGATTCGCGTTCCCCGAGTCGCGCTGGGTGCAGGCGCAGGGCCTGGGTACCCCGATCCAACCGGTCCTCGACGACGGCGGCGCGATCCTCGAGTTCTCGGTGCGGGAGCGAGGGCCGTTCCTCCGCTGGGCGCTCACGTTCGGGGACCGGATCGAGGTGCTCGATCCGGCGGCGGTGCGACGCGACCTCGCGGCACTGCGCGCACGCGTTTACGACATCTATCGGGAGCCGCGATGAGCGAGTCCGCCGCGAACCAGCTCAACCGTATCGTGCAGCTCGTCGCCGAGTTGTCGCGGCGCGAACGCGAGGGCGACGGGTTCGTGGCGATCAGGGCGCTCGCGGACCAGTTCGATGTCACACCGGCACAGATAGAGCGGGACGTACGTGCGCTCGCGGCGGTGAACGATCATCCTGACCACTCCTGGCTCAGCTCGCTACTGGTGCTTCAGGAAGGCGATGCGATTGCGCTGCAAAGCCGCGGCCACTTCCGGCGCCCCGTGCGCCTGACGCCGGACGAGGCTGCGGCGATCCAGATAGCGCTGGCGATGGACGGGGAAGGCGGGCAGCTGTCGGAGGATCTCGCCGCGCTGCTCCGGGAGGGTGCGGCCGCCGCCGACGTCTGGCACGCCACCGGCGCGGACAGAGGCGGAGCGACGTGGATAGCCGACCTCGCCTCGCGGGCTGCGCGCGAGCGCCGCTGCCTGGCGCTCAAATATGCCGGGAGCGATGGACGCGTCACGGACCGCGTGGTGGAGGTGTACCGGCTTGTCGAGTGGGAGGGCCGCTGCTACTTGATCGCCTGGTGCCGGCGCACCGGGGCTCGCCGGCACTTCCGGGCCGATCGCGTGCTGAGCGCCGATCTGCTCAACGAGACCTTCGTGGTGCGGGCGGAGATGGAGGCGGCGGATACGCCGGGCGGTGTCTACCGGCCGTCGGATGAGCCGGCAGATCTGGTGCGCGTCAGGTTCTCGGCGAGCGTTGCCCGGTGGCTGTTGGAGCGCCACCCGGAGGCGCAGCAGGAGCCGGGAGGATCGGTGGTGGTGGCATTCGAGGTCAGCGACGTCCGGTGGCTGGTCCGCACGGTGCTTCAGTATGGCGCGGAGGCGGAGGTGCTCGATCCGCCGGCCTACCGGGAAGCGGTGCGCAGGGCAGTGGCCTGAGCACTGCGCCAGGTCGGACGGCCTGGCTCGCCCGGGAGGCCGCCACTGTCACACCCTCCCAGCATTTTGCTCCGGAGTGGTCACCGAGCCCACGTCAGGCACCAGTGCGGCTAGCGCCGCTCTCCCCGAGCTGCTGCCGGCACGCATGGTCAACGAGTTCGTCTACTGCCCGCGCCTTGCTTATCTCGAGTGGGTCCAGGGCGAGTGGGACGACAACGCCGACACCGTGCAGGGTCGCTGGGCCCATCGGCGGGTGGACGTGGAATCCAGTGGCGCCGTCCCGACCGCGGAGCCCCCCGAGGACCGGAGCCTGACGGCGCGGTCGGTGACGCTCTCCTCGGAATCCTTGGGCGCCATCGCACGCATGGACCTTATCGAGATCGCAGGGCGGCGCGCGAGGCCGGTGGACTACAAGCGCGGCCCGGTTCCGGCGACGCCGGAACGCTCCTTCGAGCCCGAGCTAATCCAGCTGTGCGTGCAGGGACTGATCCTCCGAGACAACGGCTACGAGTGCGATGGCGGAGTGCTGTACTACGCGGAGTCGAAGACCCGGGTGGACGTGTCGTTCACGGCGGAGTTGGAAGCGCGGGCGCGCGAGGCCCTGGCAGGACTGAGGCAGATGGCCGTGGGTGGGCGGATGCCGCCTCCGCTGGTGGACAGTCCCAAGTGCGTGCGCTGTTCGCTGGCCGGAATCTGCCTGCCTGACGAGATCACGCGCCTGAGTCACCCGGAGCTTGGGGTGGAGCCCAGGCGGCTGGTGCCGGGGCGTGAGGAGGCGCTGCCCTTCTACGTGCAGGAGCAAGGCGCGAGCGTAGGCAAGGATGGCGACCGGCTGGTGGTGAAGCTCAAGGACGAGAAGCTGCGCGAGGTGAGGCTGCTGGACGTATCGCACCTGGTGCTGTTTGGC
>DATMBH010000300.1:0-3799 GCA_035559335.1 Gemmatimonadales bacterium | reverse complement strand
CACTCCACCGTGGGCCAACAGCCCGGCCAGGCTGGCGACCCGCACATCAGCGTCGGCGTCGTTCAGCAGGCCCGCGAGGTCCTCGACGGCCTCGTCGCGGGCTAACGTCGCGAGCGCCGCGGCGGCCGCGGCGCGAACGGTGGGGTCCGCGTCGCCCAGGGCCGCGCGCGCGACCGCCGGGTCGGCCCCGCCACCGGCGCGTGCCAGGTGCATCAGTGCTGCGGACCTCACCACCGGCTCGCTGTGCGAGGTCAGCCGCTCCACGGCCCGAGTTACCTCGGGCGTGCGCTCGCCAGCCAGTTGTTCCAGCGCGATGAGCACGCGGCGCGGCGTGCCCGACTCGAGGGTGCGCAACAACACGCTGCGGCCGCCGGAGTCGAGCAGGAACTCGTGGTCGAGGGCCAGCGAACCCCGGGCCGAGAGCGTGGCCTCGAGGGTGCGCAGGTAGCGCCGCTTCACCACGGGGATGTGCGCCAGCCAGGCGATGGCCAGCGGCACCGTCACCAGGCCCAGTTGCCCTACCGTCAGGTGCGGCACCAGCACCACCAGCAGCAGGCCGCCCAGGCCGTACGACAGTGGCTTGACCACGGCGTCCAGGAAGGCGCGGGTGCGCGCCTTCACCTCAGGCGCGAACGGTACGTATAGCGCCTGGAGAGTGGTCTCGTGGATCGTGTACTGGAAGCCGTTGTCGGCGAACTTCATGATGGTGGCGACGGCCAGCTTTGGGACGCCGATCAGCACCGCGCTGGCCGCACCGAACAGCGTGGGCATGACCGTCATGCCCCAGCCGACACCGAGTCGCGCCAGGATGCGTGGAGTGAGGAAGATCTGGAACGCGAACGAGGTGATCCCGGTGCCGGCATAGAACAGCGAGAAGAACCGGGCCAGATCGTCCTCCTGGAACGTGGCACGGGCGATGCGCTTGAACTGGTAATCGCCGATGGTGAGCGCCACGAACGTGAGGCCGATGATCGCGGCCAGCACCCGCACGTACGGGTCCTTCACGATGCTGGGCGCGCGCCCGCGACGCCGCGGCCTGGTCCCGGCGCGCACCGCGACCTCGGCGCGCGATTCGCGGCTGATGAGCAGCGCCAGCACGGCTATGCCGGCCATCAGCCCGGCGAGTACGAACAGCAGCTGGGCGGTGCCGATGGCCGTGACCACCGCTCCTGCTCCCAGTCCCACCAGCACCACCCCGACGACCCGCGCCGATCCGATGGTCCCGAACAGGCGCTTTGCGCTGCGGGCGTCGTGGAGGTCGTTGGCCAGGGTCCAGAACTGCACGATGAACAGGTTGGCCACCACTTCCGACCACACGTAGAAAGCCGGGTAGATCCAGGTCTGTCCGCCCCGCACCAGCACCCAGGTGGCGAGATAGGTGGCAATGCCGACCGCCACCGACCCGACTATCAGGCGGTGGCGCGGGATGCGGTCGGCATAGCGGCTGTAGACCACCACCGTTATGGCGCTCGTTACGCCGTACAGCACGAACATCCATGGCAGGTAGCGGATCGGGAACCGGCTCAAGAACAGCGTGTCGCGGACCGTCCGCCCGAGGATGAACACGGCGGAGGCAAGCAGCAGGTGCAGGAACAGGATGGCGGTGCGCCGGCCCTCGCCCGGCCGGATGTTGAGCGTCGCCTCGAGGAATGCGGCGACGGCGGCGCCCACGCGGTTCATCGGCAGGAACCACCTCCTCCCTTGCGTCCCGGAATGGCGCGGCCAGATTGTGCGCCGTGTCCCTCGACGACCTGCTTGAGAAGAACCGCCAATGGGCCGCAGCGCAACTGGCGCGGGACCCGGAATTCTTCGAACGCCTGGCACGGGGCCAGCACCCACGCCTGTTGTGGATCGGCTGCTCCGATTCGCGCGTGCCGGCCGAAGAGGTCGTGGGCTGCGGCCCCGGCGAGCTGTTCGTACACCGCAACGTCGCGAACATCGTCGCCTACAACGACGTAAACATCAGCTCGGTGCTGGAGTTCGCGCTGCGCGCGCTCAAGGTGCCCGATATCGTGGTGTGCGGGCACACCGGGTGCGGCGGCATCAAGGCCGCCTGCGCCAGCCGCCTGCCCGATTCGTACCTGGGCGACTGGCTGATGATCGCGGCCCGGTCCCGTGACCAGGTCCGCGCTGCTCTGGATGCCGAGGGCCGCACCGTGGACGAAGACACGTTCCACACGCTCGTAGTGGAGCAGAACGTGCGGCTCCAGATGGACCACCTCTCTCACCTGGCGGTGGTGCGCCGGCAGTGGGAGGAGACGCCAGGCCTGCCGCGCCTCCACGGCTGGGTCTACGACATCAACACGGGGCTCGTGCGGGACGTAACACAACGCGATATTTGATGCGCGGGCCGCACCGGCGGCCACGGTTCCCACCGATTCTGAGGCGTCGCGATGCCTACCAATAGCCTGACAGTCACCGACAACCGCACCGGCAAAAGCTACGAGCTACCCATCGAGCACGGCACCATCCGCGCGATGGACCTGCGCCAGATCAAGACCGGGCCCGAGGACTTCGGGCTCATGACTTACGATCCGGCCTACATGAATACCGCTTCATGCCGGAGCAACATCACGTTCATCGACGGCGACCGGGGGATCCTCGAGTACCGGGGTTACCCGATCGAGGTCATAGCAGAGGAGTGCTCGTTCCTCGAGGTCGCCTACCTGCTAAACACGGGCGAGCTGCCGAATCAGGCGCAGCTCGACAAGTGGGTGAGCGACATCAAGTACCACACTTACGTTCACACCAACATCATCAAGTTCCTGGAGGGCTTCCGCTACGACGCGCACCCGATGGGCATGCTGCTCGGCGCCGTGGGAGCGCTCTCCACCTTCTACCCGGACGCCAAGGACGTCGGCGATCCAGCCAACCGCTACGTGCAGAAGGTTCGCCTGATGGCGAAGATGCCGACCATCGCGGCGTTCATCTTCCGCCACTCGCGGGGGCTGCCCTACGAGTTCCCGAACAACGACCTCGACTACATTGGGAACTTCGTCAACATGACCTTCAGCATCGGCGGCAAGCACCAGGCCAACCCGGTGCTGCAGCGGGCGCTCGAGATCCTGTTGATCCTGCACGCCGACCACGAACAGAACTGCTCGACCAGCGCAGTGCGCTCGGTAGGCTCCTCGCACGTGGACCCGTTCTCGGCCGTGTCGGCCGGGATCGCGGCGCTGTACGGACCGCTACACGGCGGGGCCAACGAGGCGGTGCTGCGGATGCTGGACGAGATCGCCTCGAAGGACCGCATCCCGACGTTCATCGAGCGGGTCAAGCGTGGCGAGGGCCGGCTGATGGGCTTCGGCCACCGGGTGTACAAGTCGTACGACCCGCGCGCCAAGCTGATCAAGCGGATCGCCAACGACGTGTTCGAGCAGACGGGGATGAACCCCAAGCTGGAGATCGCGCTCGAGCTGGAGCGCATCGCGCTCGAGGACGACTACTTCATCAGCCGCAAGCTGTACCCGAACGTGGACTTCTACTCCGGCCTGATCTACCAGGCGATGGGCTACCCGACGGACTACTTCACCGTGCTATTCGCGCTGGGAAGGCTGCCCGGCTGGCTGGCGCAGTGGGAGGAGATGATCACCGACAAGGAGCAGAAGATCGCCCGCCCGCGCCAGATCTACACCGGACACAGGGCCAGAACGTTCGTGCCGTTGAATAAGCGATAGGATTGACCCCGCCCTCCGCTCCGGGGTATCCCTACTACGTGCCCACTCGTCGCAGCTTCCTCTCGGTTCTGGGCGCTGCTGCCGGCCTGGCGGCGTGCGGGGAATCCACCGCGCCGCCCGCC
>DATMBH010000299.1:0-2410 GCA_035559335.1 Gemmatimonadales bacterium | reverse complement strand
CTTACCGCCTATTTTCCATCTGTGCCCGACATCTCACCGACCGACATCTACCGCACCATGAATGCGGCGTTCGCGCAGGCCATGTACGAGCAGTACCTGCGCGACCCGACGTCAGTTGATCCCGAGTGGCGCGCGCTGTTCGAGAACGGCGGGCGGGGATTAGACCCAGTTGTCGGGGTTCAGCAGTCAGGGGTCAGGCGGGCCGAAGCTGCCAGCGAACGGGCGCAGGAGGCTCCAGCGGCGGCGGGCAGCGCCGGAGCTCCGACCTCTGGCCCCCGGCCCCCGATGCCCCCCGGGGTGGCTCAGCCCATGAGCGGCGCCGCCGCGCGACTGGTCGCCAACATGGAGGACTCGCTTGCGGTCCCGACGGCCACGAGCTTCCGCGACATTGACGTCGCGGTGCTGGATGCGCGCCGCAAAGCCCTCAACGCGGCGCTGGCCCCGAGGAAGTTCTCGTACACGCACCTGATCGCGTGGGCGCTGGTGCAGGCAGCGCGCCGCTTCCCCGTCATGACGCACGCCTTCGCACGCGTTGACGGCGTCCCGACGCGGTTCGTTCCCGAGGGTGTTTCGATCGGTCTGGCGGTGGATGTCGAAAAGAAGGACGGCACCCGCGGCCTCGTGGTGCCGGTGATCCGGAACGCCCACGCGTTGGACTTCGCCTCGTTCCACGCCGCCTACGAGGCCGCAGTCGAGAAGGCGCGCGCCGGGCGCCTGCTGCCTGACGATTTCCGCGGCGCGACGATGACGCTCACCAATCCCGGTACGATCGGGACCGTCGCGTCGGTGCCGCGACTGATGGCTTCTCAGGGGTCCATCATCGCAACCGGCGCCATCCGCCAGGTGGCTGGTACGAAACTGATGACGATCACCAGCACCTATGACCACCGGATCATCCAGGGCGCCGAATCGGGCATGTTCCTGCGCTACGTGGACCAGCTACTCCAGGGCGAGGACGGCTTCTACGACTCGGTGCTCAAGAGCCTGGGGGTCGGCGGTCCGGGACCGGCGGCCGGCACAGCTGCGCCGGCGCCCGCGGTCCCTGGCCCCCAAGCCCCGACCCCCGACCCCTCGTTCCTCAGGCTGGTCGCGGCGGCGATGGCGCTGGTGCGAGCTCACCGGTTCCACGGTCACCGGCTGGCGACGCTCGATCCGCTGGGCCGCACCCCGGTGGGCGATCCGGCCTGCGATCCGGAGCGGCTCGAGCTGACGCCGCAGGTCATGGAGCAGATCCCGGCCGACGTACTGCGCGTGTATGTGCCCGGGTGCCACACCCTGGCGGACGTGTTCCCCAAGCTGCGCGAGATCTACTGCGGCAACATCGCCTACGAGGTCGAACACATCGGCTCCCACGAAGAACGGGTGTGGTTCCGCCGCGTCATCGAGTCCGGTGAGCACCGCTCGCCGCTGTCGGGCGACGAGAAACGCAAGCTCCTGGGACGGTTGACGGTGGTGGAGGCGCTCGAGCGCTTCCTCCACAAGACGTACCTGGGCCAGAAGCGGTTCTCGATCGAGGGACTCGACGCGCTGGTGCCGATGCTCGATCTCGTCACGGAGCTGGCCGGCGAGGCGGGCGCGCGCGACGTGGTGATCGGCATGGCGCACCGCGGCAGACTCAACGTGCTGGCGCACGTGGTGAACCTGCCTTACGAGAAGATTCTGGCCGAGTTCGAGGGACACGGGAAGGGCAGCGAACTGAGACCGGACGGCGGCACTGGCGACGTGAAGTACCATCACGGCGCGGAGGGGGTGTACGAGACGGCCTCAGGTCGCAGGGTCACCGTGACGCTGCTGCCCAATCCCAGCCACCTCGAAGCCGTGGACCCCGTGGTCGAGGGCCGCACCAGGGCCGAGCAGACGGACCGCCGGTCCAGCGTGGCGCGTCACGACATGAACGTGGCGGTGCCGGTGCTGCTGCACGGCGACGCGGCCTTCGCGGGGCAGGGCGTGGTGGCCGAGACGTTGAACCTGGCCCGCCTGGCCGGCTACACCACCGGCGGCACGATCCACATCATCACCAACAACCAGGTCGGCTTCACCACCGATCCGCGCGATGCGCGCTCCACCGAGTACGCGGCCGACCTCGCCAAGGGCTTCGACGCGCCGATCATCCACGTCAACGCCGACGATCCGGAGGCCTGCCTCGCGGCGATCCGGCTGGCGATGCGCTACCGGGCGGAATTCCACGGCGATGTGGTGATCGACCTGGTCGGGTACCGCCGGCACGGGCATAACGAGAGCGACGAGCCGGCGTACACTCAGCCAACGTTGTACGAGCTGATCCGCGACCATCCCACCGTGCGCGAGCTCTACTCGAGGCAGCTGGTCGCCGAGGGCATCGTCGATCCGGCGTGGCCGGCCAGCCGCTTCGACGAGGTTTATGCGCGGCTGGGCGAGATCCGGCAGGCGG
>DATMBH010000298.1:0-4531 GCA_035559335.1 Gemmatimonadales bacterium | reverse complement strand
CCAGATATGCCGCGGCGATGCCGAGTCCCGCCGCGCCCGCGGCTGCCGCCGAGGAGAGGAGGGCGACGGCCGCGGCGGCCAGCAGCGAGGTGAGCAGCAGCGCGGCGAGGTTTGCCGGCGGCGATGCGCGGGTCAGGAAGTCGCCGCGCAGCAGGTTGTCGGTCACGGTGGCGTGGATCAGCACTCCGGGCTCGGCCGGGCCGAACGGGTTGGCGCGCGCCTCGAACAGCCCTGCGCCCGAGGCGCCGACGAACACGACCTTGCCGCGTAACGCCTCGAGCGGGACTTCAGGTGTCTCTCCACGACTGAGCTGCTCGAAGGAGTTGAGGATCTGGGCCACCGGGTAGATCCGGTAGGTCTCGCGGCGGCGAGCCGGGTCTCGGTAGGGGCCTTTCCAGTTCACCAGCATGGTCCCGCGGTCGAGCGGGACGGCTACGTCGCACAGTCGGAGCGCGCTTTGGCTCCACACCGGAGCGCGGCCGCAGCCGAGGAGGCGGGCGGAGTCGGCTGCCAGCGCGGCCGCCAGTCCGAGGGCCGGGAACACCGCGCCGCGGAACTGATACAGCAGCGGGACGCGGCGCGCGGTGCCGTCCACCGGGTCGGGGGTGAAGTTCACCGATCCGGCGGCTCGGGCGCCGGCGAGAACCGGGCGCACGGGATGCTGGGCCAGCTCGAAGGCGTTCTCGCCCGCCGGAAGCGACTCGACCGGCAGGCTGAAGCGGGAGGCGAGCAGCGCGAGCGCCGCGGTGTCCTCGCGGAACCGCGCGAGCCGGGACACTGCGGCGCTGTCGTGGACCCGCTGGAACGACAGGGCGTGCACCACGAAGCCGGCGCTTGCGACCGCGGCCGCGAAGGCTGAGTCCGCGCCGGGGTTGGCCAGGTCGGGATCGGGGAACGTGATGTCGAATGCGACCACCCTGGCTCCGGCCGCAGAGGCATACTGGAGCACCATGGCCCACACGTCTCGCGGCCACGGCCAGCGGCCCACCGCGCTTCGCAGCAGGTCGAGCGAGAGGTCGTCCACGTCGAAGATCACGACGCTGGTGTCGGCGCGGGCCGGATCGTGAAGAGCGCGGAACCGGAAGTCCAGCGTCTTGAGTTCGAGGGCCTGCATTACGTAGCTGCCGCGCAGGGCTGCGAGGACCAGCGCGATCAGCAGACCGGTGGTGAGCACGAGGCTGATGCGGCGGGTGCGCTGGGTCATGGTGTGATGATCGCCGCTCGCGACTGCCGGCGCAAACTGGCCGCCGTATAGACGAGGACGGGAGGTGGACCGCAACGCGTTCGTTATCAGCCGCCGGGCGCGGCGGGGAGGTAGCTAGAGCCCGATGGCGCGCTGGGTGCCAAAGAGTTCTTCCCGGATGCGATCCCGCTCGCGGTCGATTTGCTCCCCACTCGCGCCAAGCTCGCGCATGATGAACTCGTTCATCGCTAGGGCCACTTCCCCTTCGCCGGCGAAGACGGCGTCCGCGCCGTGGCGGCGCAAGGCCGGTATATCCCGGAGGTAGTGGGAGCGCGCGAACACGCGAATCCGCGGGTTGACCTCACGGACCAGCCGAATCGCTTCCTCGCTGCCGCGCATGCCGGCTGAGCTGAGAATGAAAGCGATGGCGTCCTGCGCCCCGGCTTCCTTGAGGGTTTCCAGGTGGGTCGCGTCACCGTACACGGCCCGCACCCCGTCATCACGCAGGCGCTGAACCGTGTCCAGATTCAACTCGATGACGGTCGGCTCGATCTCGTTCTCCCGGAGCAACCGGACCAGCGTACGGCCGACCGGGCCATACCCGACGACGATGGCCCGGCTATTGCGGGCGGGCTCGCCCGCGCGCTGCCCGGGAGCCTCGACCCGTGGCGGCACGCTTAGCCAGCGCCACAGACGGGGGTAGCGTTTGGCGCGAGCTTCCAGGGCGTCGACCAGCCGATACAAGATCGGGTTGAGGCTCATCGAAACGATGGCAGCAGCGATGAGCGCGCTGGTTGCCTGTTCAGGCAGGATGCCGAGCCCCCTGCCAAGGGTGGCCAAGATGAAGGAGAATTCGCCGATTTGCGCCAGGGCCACGGCCACGGCGAGGGCGACCCGTAAAGGGTAGCGCAGCAGGATAACAATCACCAGCGCCGCCAGCGGCTTACCCAGAAGAATGATCGCCAGGGTCACAGCTACCAACCCCGGTGCTTCCACCAAGAAGGTGGGGTTGAAGAGCATCCCGACGGAGACGAAGAAGAGGACGGCGAACGCGTCGCGCATGGGCAGCGCCTCCGACCCCGCGCGCGCGCTGAAGTCCGACCGGCCGACGACCATCCCGGCCAGGAACGCGCCCAACGCCATCGATACGCCGAACAGCTTGGCGGCGCCCACGGCGATGCCCAGCGCCAACACCAGGACGGTCAGCGTGAACAGCTCGCGCGAGCGCGTCGCGGCGACACGGCCGAGTAGCCAGGGGAGAAGTCGCCCGCCGACGAGAATGACAAACCCCACCAGGAAGGCGATCTTCACAACGGCCCAGGCCAACGCCAACGCCACGCCGGAGGGAGCAGCCTCGGTCTGGAAGACGACGGGCAACAGGATCAGTACGAGAACGGTGAACAGGTCTTCGACGACGAGCCAGCCGACGGCGATGTGGCCCGTCGGGGTGTGCAAATCGTTGTTATCGGCGAGGACCCGGAGCAGGACCACGGTGCTGGCCACGGAGATCGCCAAACCGAACACGAGGCCCGCCGACCAGCCCCAGCCGAAGCCGAAGCCCACCAGGCAGCCCAGGAGCGTCGCCACCAAGCTCTGAGCGAGAGCACCCGGGACGGCCACCCGACGCACCGACAGCAGCTCTTTGAAGTGAAAGTGGAGCCCGACGCCGAACATCAGGAGAATGACCCCGATTTCGGCGAGCTGATCCGCCAGCTCACGGTTGGCGACAAACCCGGGCGTGCTCGGCCCGACCGCGATGCCGGCCAACAGGTAGCCCACGATCGGGGACAGCCCGAGCCGATGGGTCAGGTAGCCCAGGACAAGGGCGGCCGCCAAGCCGCCGGTCAGCGTTAGGATCAGGTCCAGGTGGTGCATGCGTTCATCTTACGCGGACGACGCCAGCATTGCTACCAGAAGGGGCAACCCTGAATTGGCTTGCACGGCCTGTCTCTATCTTGCCTCCCGCAGTGCGCACGCGCGAGCGAAACGGCTATCGCTGCGGCTTTCGGTCCCAGGCCCGGGACATCCATGGGCCTGCAACGGCTCTCGCAGTGCCGCCCTGCCACGCAGGCCGCTAGCTGGCCGACCACGAACGGGCGCGATCCCACGCTAACTGTGTGCCACATGACGCGCTGGCGTTCACCTCGCAGCGCCCGAGGCTCGCTGTCAGGTGCAACGCCTCGTTAGGTGACGTGACAGGTCCGCTAGACTGCGCGCGCTAACCACCGCACGAGATTCAAACGGAACTGTGCGTTCTGTCGACCCGACGGGTGGCTCATCGCGATCGGTGTTGACTCCGAGCCGTAAAGCTGTGCCGTACACGCCGTTGAATCAACGAGGACGACAATGCGGCCTTGGTCCCACTCGCGGGTACCGGCGAGCAGCCAGCCTTGGATATCGGATCGGGGCCACTCGGCTTCTGGAATATCGGGGATGCCTTGGCCCAGGTCCCCTGACCGCACCCATGCGCTGGCCTCGCCATCGTAAACTGGGACGGGCTGAATCGACCTGGACGGGAAGAATGCGCCAAAGGCCGGCGCGTTGAGGATCCGCAGCACTCGATTAGCGAGGAGCGATTCGTGCTCCTGGCGCTGAGTGCGCGACTGCGGATACTGATAGTGGTGCACTACTACGAGGTGGACCGAGAGACCATCGGGATCATCTCAGCTCGCAAGGCGTGGCGCTCCGGACGCGGCAGATACGCAAAGGGGTGGGGGCCATGAGAAAGGAATACGACTTCTCGAAGGGTCGTCCGAACCCGTACGCTGCGCGGCTCAAGGAGTCTGTAACGATCCGCCTGGACGAGCCCACGATAGTGTACTTCAAGTCCCTGGCCGAGAGATTACCGGGATCCCGTATCAGACACACTTCAATCTGTTCCTTCGCGAACTTGCCAAGACGCGCCGCCGGCCAGCGGTGCGGTGGAGGAGAGCAGCGAGGAGTAGGAGCGCTGGTTAACGCCGAGCACAAACTGCGGGAGAACATGAAGGCAACGCTAGCTGGCTCCCCGTGCATCACTGAGGCATGGGACGAGCCGCTGACCCGCTGTTCGGGAGGCCGATTCTCCGAAGGAGCTCGGCGAAGCGCGCCTCGCCTCGGAGCTTGTCGAAGCGGGGCCATAGATGCAACCAAATCAAGAAACCGGCTCGCTCATCGTACGCTCGTTCAAGAAAATGGAGCGCTCGATCATGTTCTCCGAGTCCGACCAGGACCTCGGCGATGAGATACGAGGACACATATCGCCCTTGCGAGTCCCGCTCCAAGTCCGCGAGAACGCGGCGCGCATCATCCATTCTGCCTGCGCGCGCATAGGCGTGCCCGAGTGACGCTCGGATCTCCCAACTGCTG
>DATMBH010000297.1:0-11954 GCA_035559335.1 Gemmatimonadales bacterium | reverse complement strand
AGCTGGCGCCTAAGCACCGGGGCTAGGGGCGACGCCTAGCGTTGGGGCGAGTCGAGCGAGGATGAGGCCCGCAGGGCGCGTTGCGTGCCGGCGGTCACGGCGGCGACGCCCTGGATCGCGCGGTGATGCCCACCGGGAGGCCGTCGAGTCCGCCGAGCACGCCAGCGCCCGGAGGGCCTCGTTCTCGCTCGACTCGCCCCAACGCTAGGCGTCGCCCCTAGCCCCGGTGCTTAGGCGTCAGCTTCCGGTCTACTCGCCCATCACGCTCGACGCGGTCCTGGCGGGCGCTGCCAGCGCTTTGTCATCCGGCAGGGCTCGCGCCGCTCGGGAAGCGCTGGTCGCGTATCTCTCGCGCGGATTCGGCGCGAGCGACGTTCTCCTCACGGACTCGGGCACCTCCGCGTTGCGCCTGGCCATCGCCGGGGCAGCGAGTCTCCGCCCGGCACTGGCCACGGCGCTCCCGGCCTACTGCTGCTACGACGTCGCGACCGCCGCCGATGGCGCGGACGTGCCGGTCGCGTTGTACGATCTCGATCCGCGGACCCTCGCGCCGCGGCCTGAGTCGCTCGAACGCGCGCTGGAGCGCGGCGTCTCGTCCGTCGTGGTAGCCCACCTGTACGGCCAGCCCGTGGACGTGGACGCCGTTGCGCGTCTCGCTGGCGCGGCGGGGGCGCTGGTGATCGAGGATGCGGCTCAGGGGATCGGGGCCACGTTGCGCGGCGTGCCGCTCGCGAGCTTCGGCTCGGTGAGCGTGCTGAGTCTCGGGAGAGGGAAGGGGTGGACGGGAGGAAGCGGCGGGGCGCTGCTCGCGCACGACGAGCGCGGGGCCGCGATCGTGGCCCGGGCCAGGCACGCGATGGCACCCGGATCTCGCGGCATGGCCGACGTGGCGCGGCTCGGCGCGCAGCTGCTGCTCGGTCAGCCGTCGCTGTATGGTCTCCCGGCGTCGCTGCCGTTTCTCCACCTCGGGGAAACGATCTATCGCCCAGCGAGCGAGCCGCGCGCGGCGTCGCGGGCGAGCGTGGGCGCCGCGTGGCGCACGTGCGAGTTGCTCGAGCGCGAGACCGAGCTGCGCAAGGCAAATGGAACACGGCTTCTGGCCGCCGCGCGGGCGAGTGAGAAGGTGCGCGTGGTCGAGAGCGTGGATGGAGCGAGTCCCGGCTACCTTCGACTGCCCGTGCTCCGCGGGGCAGCACGCGGTGCGATCGGAGGGCGTGCGGCGCGGCTCGGGATCGCGGCCGGGTATCCCCTGGCGCTGTGTGATCTCGCGGGGTTCAAGGAGCGCGTGAAGAACCGGGACGAGGATTTCAGCGGTGCGCGCGAGCTTGCGGCGCGGCTCGCCACGCTGCCCACCCACAGTCGGCTGTCGCAGGGGGACATAGCGGCGCTGGAAGGGTGGCTCGCGGTGGGCTGAGGGCTCACGAGCCGCGTGGTCCTTCCGCTCGCCTACGCACTGCGGCTCGCTCCGGGACCAGCCGGCTTATCTCGCCACTGAGCGTCGCCCCCCCCCGCTCGTGCCTCTCCCCCCTGCATTGTGAAACTTCTGGCCGGCCCTCATCGTATCGGGTCGCCATGACCCCCTCTCCCGATGTCACCAGGCTCTCCGACCACGACCTGGCCGTCCGGGCGCGCGATGGCGACGACGAGGCGTATGCCGTGCTCATGCGCCGCTACGAGAGTCGCGTGCGCCACCTCATCACCGCCATCGTGCGGAAGCCGGACGCCGCCGAGGACCTGACGCAGGAGGCGTTCTTCCGGGCGCACACCAAGCTGGACACATATCGCCCGGGGACGAGTTTCCCGGCCTGGGTTACGAGGATCGGCAAGAACGCCGCGCTCGACTACGTCAAGCTCAGGCGCCCCGACATCGTGCCGCTGCGGGGCTCGCCCGATGCCACCACGGGCAAGGCGCTCAAGGCCCTCGGGTTCCAGGTGCCGAACCCCACCTCGGACCCGAGCACGGCCCGTGAGCTGGACGAGAGACGGTTCCGCTTCGCGCTCGAGCACGCGCTGCGCCGGCTCGACCGCACCGACCGCCGCTGCTTCCTCATGCACGTCGCCGAGGAGCGATCGTTCGAAGAGATCAGCAGGAGCGAGGGGCTCCCCGCTGGAACCGTGAAGACCAACGTCCGCCGCGCCCGGTTGCAACTGAGAGAGATGCTCCAGCCATGGCTCGGCACGGACGCCTCACCCGGTCCGGCAACGCAGGCCTAGCGACGCACTGGATTCCACGCCGGGGTGCGTGGGACAGGGCAAAGGCGACGCGAGCGCGGGTGACGCCCACACTCCAAGTTTTCCTCATGATTACAACTCCGTTTCTACCAATCGCTTAGCGGCCGCGTGAAATCAGTTTTCCGATTTCGTCGTTTGTAAGAGTAGGGGCCGACGAAACGGAGCTGACCCATGGCCGTGCACGTGGATCGCAGCCTGCGGCTGCCGGACGACGAATACTTTGCCGAACCGCAGGCGAAGAACGGCATCGCGCTGCACCACACCGTGTGCGACAAGGCGCGCACCACGCTCATGCTGTGGCGGCGCGACCGGACCGCCGGCGGCAAGCCCAAACGCGTCGCCACCGCGTTCGTCATTGATCGCGACGGCACGATCTTCCAGGCGTTCGATCCCGCCTGCTGGGCGTTTCAGTTCGGTCTCTCCTGGGCCCGCAGCGACCGCATCCCGTTCGAGCGGCGCTTCATCGGCATCGAGATCGCGAGCGAAGGCGGCCTGCTGGAGCACGACGGCCGGCTCTACGCCTACGATCGCGTGGCGCCGCATTTCGAGAAATCGCCTGACGAAGCGCTCGACTGCGGCACGCCCTACCGCGGCTTCCGCTGGTTTGATCGCTACGAGCCGGCGCAGCTCACCGCCCTCGGCGGTCTGGTGGACGAGCTGTGCGCCCGCTTCTCCATTCCGCGCGTCTATCCCGCGCAGCCGTTCCTGTACTACGGCGACGCGCTGCGCTCGTTCAACGGCGTGATCGGGCACGCCATGGTGCGGTCCGACAAGAGCGATCCGGCTCCCGATCCCGACTTGTGGCGCACGCTCGAACGTCTCGCGGGTCTCGTACCCACACCCATATCTCCTTCCCCGCTCGCCACGGCCATCGCCACACCGCTGACCGACGTCGAGGTCGAGGCGCTGTTCACTCGAAACATGCGCCGTTTGGATCGCATGAGCGTGGCGGCGGGGAGCCTGGTCAAGACGCTGCTCATGGAGCTGGAGCGGCGCGACGTATACCTGAAGCTGGCCACGCCCGCGCCGGGCGGCCGCAGCGTGGGCTACGACGTGGTCCAGGGCGATCGCGACGAAGTGATTCACCTGGGTCGCGCGCTGGGTTTCATGCGCGTCACCGAGCAGGAGCTGGAGGTGTGGCGTGCGTAGCCTCGCGTTCCTCGCCGCCGTGGCCGCGCTCGCGCTCGTGCTCATTTCCGCGCGCCAGAACCGCAAGGCAATCGCCCGGGCCAGGGCCGAGGCGGCCTGGCTCGCCGGCGAGCGCGACTCGCTCCTGGCGGTGATCGCCGAACGCGAGCGGCAACGGGCCGCGCTGGCGATCGAACGCGACCGCGTGAGCGCCACGGCGAGCGCGCTGCGCGACTCGGTCGCCTTCCAGGAGCGCCGCCGCGCCGCGTTTCAACTCACGGTGCGCGAGATCCGCACCGTGGGGGTCCTCCAGGAACGACTCCGGACCACGTTCCCCGAGCTTGGAACGTCGGGCTGGGGCCTGACACGGGTCCCGCTGGACCGCGGGGATACCGTCGGCATCGAGTACCTGATGGTCCCCGCCTGGTTCGCCGAGACCTTCGTGATTGATCACGCCAACGCCGAGTCGTGGCGCGCCCAGAAAGACCAGTTGCTCGCCGTGGACTCGCTGCGGCTGGTCGTCACGGCCCTTGGGGACTCCATCGGGCGGCTCGTCGCCGCGAACGCGCACGCGTATGAGACCGGTTACCAAGTCGCCTACGCGGCCTACCAGGGGCTGTCGGAACGGCATATCGCCGAGCTTTCCAGGCCCCGGGTCCGGCTGGGGCGGGCCCTGGGCCTGATCGGCGCCGTGGGCGTGGGTCTCGTGGCGGGGAGGGCGATACCGTGAACGGTTACTTGAGCAAGAGTCAGATAACTAATTGTGGCAATGGCACTTGCGAACTGGCGCTGCCGATTTGCAACGGGGTGATTCCAATTGACATCGCCCTGCCGCAATTGGAATCGGGTCGCTGCCAATTGACATCCGCCCGATTCCAATCGGCAACGACCTACCGTCAATTGGCGCCGGGGCGATTCCGATTGGAAACGCTTAGCCGTCAATTGCGGCGGCCCGGCGCAGTCCACTTCGACCCAATGGCGATTGACGGCGGGGTCCCGTCAATTGACATCATGGGGCCGTCAATTGACCTCGACCCGAAGTCAATTGCTCCAACCCGCCGTCAATTCACATCACCCCGCCGTCAGTTGACGGCGGATCGTTGCCGGCGTCCCCGCAGGCGTTCGCCGCTCGCCGCCGTCCCCGCCGATCTGACACCCGGCTGTGCCGGCGGGCGGAGGACGAGTGCAGGCTGGTAGATCGTGTTTTCTCAATTCCCACTCCACGGAGGTTTGGCATGTCGCAGTTTCCCAAGACCGAGGCCGAGATCGCCGCGCTGGGGTTGTTGGTGATCGAAGGTCTCGAAAAGGCGCCGGACGACTTTCCCAATCCGCCGGTACCTGTGGCCGAGTTGCGGGCCAAGCTCGAGGCCTTCAACGGAGCTAACGCGGCGGCGGTGGCCGCGGACACCGCGGCCCAGGAGCAGCACGCCGTCAAGGACGATGCGCTGGCCGCGCTGGCGCACAGCCTCCGGATCAACCTCAAGTACGCCGAGTTCGCGGCCCGCGATGAGCCGGAGAGGCTCAAGCGGCTGGGCTGGAGTCCGCGGCGCGAAGGCACGCCGCTCCAGCCGCCCGGCGAGGTGCGAGACATCAGCATCGGCGGCGAGGGCGACACCTGGGTCATTCTCCGCTGGAAGCCGCCGGTGGACGGTGGCGTGCCCGGGGTCTACAAGATCCAGCGGCGGCGCGACGGATCGCCGTGGGAGGACATCGGCATCGCCACCACCACCGAGCACCTCGCGAGCGGCCAGCCGCGCGGGGTCGAGCTGTACTACCGGGTGTTCGCCGTGAACAAGGCGGGCACCGGGCAGCCGAGCGCCACGGTCACCGTGGTGTTGTAACCACGAGCCGGTTCGACGTAGCCAGGTGGGGTCGAGTGGTCCTCCACTCGGCCCCGACGGCTGCGTGCTGGGGGTGCTGCTGGACGCGCTGCGAGCCGAGCTGGAGCACCGTCCCCGGTGGCGGCGCGGGCGCGGCGTGGACGGCAGCGAACGCGCCAACACGGTTCGGTGGCACGGGCTCTCGCTCCGTTCCGCCAGGAGGTAGTGGGAGATGGAAGCGCTCACGCCGCTGATCAATCTGGTCGTCCTTATGGGCACGCTGAGCGTGGCCGTTGAGCGGCTGGCGAACCTGGTCAAGCTGCGGCATCCGGACCTGCGGGAGTCCAGACAACGGACATCGCGTTCGGCGGAGAAAGACCGCGAGCGGCGGATCGCGAACCGCGTCCTGATCGTATCCGTCGCCCTCGCGCTGGTGGTGAAGGCCGACTTGTTCGCGATCCTGGCGCAGCTGGAGGCGCCCTGGCGCACGCTGGGCTGGAGCCGGAGCACGACGCCCGCCTCGCCCGCGGGACTGCTCACGACGCTGGCCGGCACCGTGCTCACTGGTCTCTGGCTCGGCTTCGGCTCCAAGTTCTGGCACGACCTGCTGGACATCCTGCACGATGCGCGCGCACGTTTGTCCCGACACCTGACACCTGACACCTGACCCCCGACCCCTGACACCCGACCCCTGACACCTGACCCCTGACCCCCGACCCCCGCCATGCAACGACCAATCGACTCAATGATCGCCCTCCAGCAGGCCCTGGGCGATCGCTACGTCCTGCAACGCACCCTGGGGCGCGGCGGGATGGGCATCGTGTACCTGGCGCGGGAGACCGCGCTGGACCGCCTGGTGGCGCTGAAGATCCTGCCACCGTCCGAGGCCACCGGCGATCTGCGCCAGCGGTTTCTCGCGGAGGCCAGGATTGCGGCGAATCTCCAGCACGACAACATCGTGCCGATCCACGCCGTGGGCACGGCCGGCCCGTACGCCTACTACACGATGGAGTACATCCGCGGCGAGACGTTGTTCGACCGCATCATCCGGGACGGGCCGCTGCCCGCGGCCGTGGTGACCCGCATCCTGCACGAGGTGGCCCTGGCGGTGCACTACGCGCACGAGCAGGGCGTGGTGCACCGGGATCTCAAGCCCAACAACATTCTCATCGAGGATGGGACGGGCACGCCCCACGTGGTGGATTTCGGCATCGCCCGCCTCATGGGCGATGGTGGGCCCGAGGGCGCGGGGGAGGAGGCAGTGGCGGGGGCGTGGGCGAGCGACCAGGGCGCGGGCCGCACGATCGGCACGTTGCATTTCTCCAGTCCCGAGCAGCTGGCGGGTCTCGTGGCCGATCGCCGGAGCGACATCTATGCCCTGGGCCTGGTGGGCTTCATGATGGCCGCCGGTGAGCCCCCGTTCGACGGCACGGAGGAGGAACTCATCCAGCAGCATCTCTCGACGCTCGCGCCGGAGCTGCTCGTGTTCGGCGACTGCCTGGACACCACGCTGGCTGAGGCCGTGGCGCGCTGCCTGGCCAAGGATCCGGATGCGCGGTTCCAGACGGCCAAGGAGCTGGCGGATTTCCTGGCGGCGGCGCCCGAGCTCACCCCGGTGCTGCGGGAGGAACTCCAGACGTTCGTGACCCAGCTTCACTCGCGCTCGGAGTCTTCGCCGCTCGGCGCCGCGGCGGGGCTCACGGGGCTCATGGTGTGGGGCAACGCGCTGGACCATGGCCGCTGGCTTACGTTCGGCCTCAGCACGGCGTTTCTCTTGGGCCTGCTCCTGGCCCGGTTGGCGGGGGCGTTGCTCCCCACCTACCGGCTCGTGAAGCAGGGCTATGGCCGCGCTCGCATCATCCACGCGTTGCTGATGGACCTGCGCCGGCAATTCGGTCCGGAGGCCGGGAAGGAGAAGCCCCGGGTGAAGCTGCTGCGGGCCGTGGGCTGGGGAGCGTTTTTCTCCGCCCTGGGCACGTTTGGTCTGGGATCGCTGCTCGCGCTGCTCCGCGTGCCGTTGCCGGAGAAGGTCGTCGTGGGCGGGGTGATCGTGGGCGCTCTGTTCGCCGCCGCCGCCGGTTGCTCGCTGGTGATTCTCCACCGCAAGGTGTCCCGGACCGAGCGGTGGCTCAGGTTCTTCGAGGGGTGGCGCGGCAGGTGGATGGTGCGGCTGGCCCGGATCCTCCTGAAGGCGTTCGAGGGAGAGGCGGCGTTGGCGGAGGGGACGCTGCTTGACGAGGCGCTGAGCGATCCGGAGCAGGCCGCGAGGCGTTTGGCGGCACGTTCGGCCGGCCGTCACAGCGCGGCCGCGCGGTTCGTCGGGATCGTCAACTGGAGCGAGTCGTGCGTTCGGCGCGCGCGGGTGTTTCTCGACCAATCGCTGGATACCAGAACCAAGCAGGGGAGGGCGGCCACCCCGGAGGAGGAAGCCTGCGAGCGGGCGTTGGAGCGAGAGGCCGCCCGGCTGGAGGAGTTGCGCGGGAGGTTTGTTGGAGTGACCGGCGCGAGCGCAGGGACCGAGGTGACGGCGGATCTCAAGGCGGCGTGGGCGGCGTGCCAGGTGTTGCAGGAGTTGATCAAGGCGCAGGAGTGGCGGTTGCTGGCGTCAAAGCCCTGAGGGCGACCGGGAAAGCGTCACTGGTCGAGGCTGCGGGGGTGTCGACCGCTTCGGAGCGTGGAATGCGCGACTGGTGGAGTGGTGGCTCAAGCTGCGACGGCGGTGCTGGATCGGTTGTTGAAATGCGACGGGAGGACGCGGGAGCATCGTTGCGGGCGAACAACGGCGTGACGGAGTTTTTCAGCCGCGCCAGGTGGCGCGACGTAACTGCTTACGAATCTTCGAGATAAACTCAGCGCCAGTCCCGGGAGCGGCGGCCCTGTTTGTGCATCAGCGGTCAGCCACCGGAGGAGACGCTGAGAGACGCCGAGGCAGTGGTCTCAGGACTCGAGGAACACGGGCTCGCCGTGCCGCTGGATCGAGGTGCGATCCACGTGTGGCGCGTGGCGCTCGACGCGTACGCCGGGGTTCCACCTCGGCTCGATCGAACTCTGTCGGATGACGAGCGTGATCGAGCTGCTCGATTCCGTTCACCCGATGATCGCAGGCGCTTCATCGTGGGGCGCGGCATGTTGCGGCTCATCCTGTCGCGCTACCTCGCGGTACCGCCCGAGGATCTGCGATTTCGATATGGAGAACATGGCAAACCAGAGCTTGACGGCCAGGGTTCGAGCAATGACATCCGCTTCAATCTTGCCCACTCAAATGGCGTGGCTGTTTACGCTGTGACACGCGGGCAGGAAGTCGGTGTGGACGTCGAACGAGTGCGGTCGTGGGGGGACCTGGAGGCAGTGGCAGAGCGGTTCTTCACACCGTCGGAGTGGTTTGCGCTCCGTGGATTGCCTCCGCGGGAGCGGGACCTCGCCTTCTTCAGCTGCTGGACACTGAAAGAGGCAGTGCTCAAAGCAGTCGGGAATGGGCTGACCCAGCATCTCGACAGCTTCGCAGTGACGGTCCGGCCGGATGAGCCGGCGGCGTTTGTCGCCGTCGCTCCCGGCGGTCGCGGACTCCAGCGCTGGAAGCTGGAGCGGCTGGATCTCGGCGAGGGCTATGTCGGGGCTCTGTGCGTGGAGCCGCCGGTCTGCTCCATACGCTACTGCATGCCCGCTTGAGCGAGTCAGGACGCGATGGGCGCCAGAAATCGGTGATCTGGACCTCCACGCTGAGATTCGGCATTTCCCCGCCACCGGCCGTCGTCCCGATTCGCACCTGCTCCCGAACTGACTGTCCTTCTGAAATCCCTGAAATCTGCTGCAGCGAATCTCGGCTTCGCTGAAGTTCGCAACGGGTCAGGAGCGGGCCGCTTCAGTTTCGATTCACGCAGCCTTCACGTTTCAATCACGGCCCGACTGTAAGTGTCCTCCCGGCAGTGTGCCACGCGCTTGTCACTCGACGGACCCAGTCTCATCGAAGGGCATGTGTCTTGCGACCGCACGTTGGTGCGAAGGAGGAACAAGTGGACATCCGAGCTTCGATCCGGACCTTCCTCGCCGGGCTCATGCGTGCGAATGGCTACGAGGGTGAGCTGAGAGACGATCAATCACTTGTGCAGGCGGGCGTGCTGGACTCGCTCAGCATCTTAATGCTCCTCGCCTATCTCAACGAGACATTCGGAACCGTCCTCGATGGCGATGCTGTTGATCCCAGATTGCTCGACAGCGTGGAGGCAATCGAGGCGTTCGTGCGGGCGAGAACGCTTGCGCTATCCTGACCGTGGTTCGGGTCGCTGCGGCTTCCGTTGGGCAGCCAGGGGTCATGGCGCCGGCCCGCTCAGGTCTCAACCGCATGATTCAACGGGTGCGCGGTGTCTTGCGGGACCGGGGGGTGGGAGAACTGCTGCGGCTCGTGGTGGCCCGGACGTTCATGAATCAGAATGCAGTTCTCAGTTGGGGCAGATTCCACGTCTGTCGGCTCGTATCCCTTCGTGATGTTCCGGTCGAGGTTCCCTACCGCGCCTGCGTGGCCACGGACGGGGATTTCGCGAGGCTTCTCGAGACGTGTCCTGGAGAGGCCGGAGCGATCGCCGACCGCTGGCGGCGCGGCCAACAGTGCGTACTGGTGAAGAGGGGTGAGAGGATCGTTGGAGCGACATGGATGATTCCGGGTCGGCGACATATTCGGACAGCATATGGATGGTTGTTCAGGGTACCGGCTCCCGGTGGCACCTGGTGCCACAACAACCATGTGGAGCGCGAGCACAGGCTGCGTGGAGCGTTTCTCGCGGGGATGCGGGGGATGTGGAGTCTCGCACGCTCGGCCGGTGGTGTGCCCCTGTACGGCGTGATTGACGCCCTCAATGAGACCTCGCTTCGCTCGCATCGAACGGCCGGCTGGGAAGTTTATGTCACGGTGCGTTTCGTGATCGTCTTCGGGTTTCGTGTTTTCCTGGCGCAGTGGGCGGATGGCCGGACCCGAATCAGCGCGCGGTTTGCCCCGATCGTGCGTGGGAGGCACCTCGTATGAGTGCGGCTCAGGCCCTGTCGCCAAGGGAGCGAGTGGCGCGCCAGGTACTGTCCGGTGCCACCGTGCAGGCCCCGGTTGAGCCGTGGAAGCTCTACGATCACGTGGTCGTCATTGGTACCGGTGCACTGCCGGCCAGATGCGCTGAGCACTTGCTTGACGCCGGTGTGAAGGTGGACCTGCTGATCGAGCCGGAACGGGATCGGTTTCGCAGCATTGAGCACCTGGCACGTCGGCGCCAGTTGCGATACTTCAGCGGGGCCGCGGCCTCCATTACCGAGTCGTTGATGGCGCTCGGGGGCTCGTGCTTCATCCTGAGCGCAAACAACAACTACGTGTTTCCGCGGCAGGTGTGCGAGGTGAACGCCGCGCGGATCCTCAACTTTCATGGCGGTCTGCTACCGGGCTACGCCGGCAGAAATACGGCTACCTGGGTGGTATTCAATAACGTGGCGTTTCACGGCGCCACGTGGCACCTGGTGGATGCCGCGGTTGACAGCGGACCGGTGCTCGCCCGGGCAGAGTTCCCCGTAGCCGCGACAGCAACAGCAGGTCAACTGATGACGCGCGCCATCGAGCTCGGTTTCGATCTGTTCAGGACACACTGGTCGCGGCTCTTGGACCCGGCAGAACGCGGCCGGTCGCAGGAACTGCCAAATGTGACCTACAAGAGCACCGACTTGCCGAACGGCGGAGAGCTGTGTCGCACCTGGAGTTTCGACGTCACCTGCCGCTTCCTTCGCGCGATGGACTACGGACCGATTGGCGTCGTGCGTCCACCTCGAATCGTGGCTGATGGACGGGTATTCGAGATCGCTCGATACCGCATCCTTCCAGGCTCGGCGTCGGCTGCGGAGAGCCGGCCCCTGGGGTCGCGGAACGCCCGCTCGATGACGCTGCGATTCCCTGACGGGACAATCCAGCTGGCAGTCCGTCCCGCGCCGGGCCGTACAGAATGAGGGGGCTCATCCTGTCCGCGTTGGCCTCGGTCCGACCAGAACGCGATTTCTCCGCGTCAACGGACTACTTCAGAGATGGGCTACTCGACTCACTGGACGTCCTGGCTCTCGTGGCCGCCCTGGAAGCGCGGTTCGAGGTCCTGATCCCCGGAGACGCGATTGTTCCCGAAAACCTCCGGAATCTCGAGGCGCTGCAGCGCTTGATCTCGGGGCTTCTCGTCGGTGACCACGGTGGGAGCCGCGCATGAGAACCAGAATTACCGGAGTCCGGATTGCGGGGATCCTGGGCATCATTCCTGAGAACCGCGTGTCGTTTGCCGACGAGGGAGCGAACTACGACTTCTCCGCCGAGAAGATGCAACAGCTCGGGGAGGTCATGGGACTCGGGGAGCGTCGGGTGGTATCAGACTCCCAGTGCGCTTCCGACCTCTGTCAGTGGGGCGTGGAGCGCCTGGTGGAGTCAGGATGGCTGGTCCCGGACACGATTGACGCCATGCTTCTCGTGACCCAGACGCCAGACCACTTCATCCCACCGACGTCGGCGGTTCTTCACGGCAAACTCCGACTGCCCAAGAACGTCGTGTGCGCCGACATCAACGATGGATGTTGCGGATACGTTCGAGGGCTGCTGCTCGGGTTCAGCCTGCTGCAGCTGGAGGGGATTCACCGGGTGCTGCTGCTTGCTGGAGACACGTTGAGCCGCGCGTGCAGTCCCCAGGACCGCTCCATCTACCCCCTGATCGGGGATGCCGCCTCGGTCACATTGCTGGAGCGGACCACTCAGCCGAATGAAGTATT
>DATMBH010000296.1:0-9534 GCA_035559335.1 Gemmatimonadales bacterium | reverse complement strand
CCCGCTCCGGCCCAGCCGGTTGCGCCCGCGGCGCAGCCTCCACAGGCCGCCGCTCCCCCGGCCGCCGCGCCGCCGCGACCGTCAGGCGCGCAGCCGCTGGCCAAGTTCCTGGTGCGTTCGGGGATGCTGAAGGGACAGCGCCTGATGGTCAAGGTGCCGATCGTGAACATCGGCAGGGCCGATTACAACGATATTGTGGTTCCCGACGACTCGGTGTCGAGCCAGCACGCCAAGCTGACCCGCAGGGAAGGCGTGTGGATACTGACCGACCTCGGCTCGACCAACGGGACGATGGTTGACGGTGAAAAAGTGGAAGGAGACGTGCCTCTCGCTCCCGGCGCTTACGTGCGTTTCGGCGAGGTCCAGCTGGTGTTCGAGCCGACCGACGACTCGGCTGGCATGCAGAAGGGCGGAGCCACTCGCGCGATGTCAGCCGTGAAGCTTCAGGACCTCAAACCGCCGCCGGGCCGCTGACCCTGCCTACCGTGCACGTCACCTGCGCCGCCCGTACGGACGTCGGCTTGATCCGGTCCGGTAACGAGGACAACTACCTGATGGTGCCGGAGCGGGGGATCTTTGTCGTCGCCGACGGGATGGGCGGCCATGCGGCCGGGGAGATCGCGAGCGAGATGGCGGTGACGCTGATTTCCCGCGATCTGGGCTCGTTCAAGGGGCTGGGGTCGGAGGAAGCGGCGCTGCGGATGATTAACGCCATCAAGGGTGCGAACGCCGCGATCTTCGAGCGCACGCTTAGCGAGCATGACAAGCGCGGCATGGGCACGACCGCCACGGTGCTGGTTATCCACGGCGGAAACCGCTACCTCATCGGCCAGGTGGGAGACAGCCGCGCCTATCTGCTGCGCGATGGGGTCTTCCACCAGATCACCAAGGACCACTCCTACGTTCAGGAACAGGTCGATGCCGGCTACCTGACGCCGGAGCAGGCGCGGACCCATCCGTACGCCAACGTGATCACTCGGTGCGTGGGAGCCAGCGGCGATGTAACGCCCGATATCTTCTCTGGCACGGTCCGGGAGAAGGATCTGTTCCTGCTGGCGAGCGACGGCCTGACGGGAATGGTGGAGGACGAGGTCCTGCTCCAGATCCTGGGGCAGCCAGGCAATCCCGAGCGGTGGGTGGACAGGATGGTGGCGGAGGCCAACCGCCGCGGCGGCTTGGACAACATCACCGCGATCATCGTGCAAGTGGACAGCGTGGACGAGCCCGCCGACCTGATGAGCACGTCGGGGGAGTTCCGCACCTACGGCGCCTGACGCAAACCGTCAGGCTGCCAGCACATCCGCCAGGTCTTCCAGCGGCACCTTCACTGCACGACGAACGAACACCCTGAGCCGGCAGGCCGAGTCGGCCAGCCGCTTGGCGAATGGCGGCAGGTCCATGCGTCCGGGCCAGCCGTCCTGGGTGAGGTTCTCCACGCTGCCGTCGCTGCGCACGATCGGCAGGTCGAGTCCCAGCATCGCCTCCTTCACGGGCAGGTCAATCAGCAGCTCGGCGGGCCCGAGGCCCACCCGTTTTGCGAGGGTGTCCTCGGCGCGGGAGCGGCGCGAGGTATCGCGCAGCCAAGCCGGAATTCCGACCGGGAGTTCCGATGGCAGCAGCTCCAGCGCGCGCTTGTAGAGTCGCCGCTCGGCGAGCGCGGCAGCCAGGCCGGTGCGGTCGCTCGCTCGCAGCCGGTGCATCAGAGCGTCGTCGGTCTCCTCGACCAGCGAGCCCGGCTCTAGCAGGCCATCGGTCACCGCCTCGTGGATCAGCCGCTTGAACATCGCGGTCGCCGAACGCACGGCGTGGTGCCAGTACACGTTGCGGTACATCTGGTATTTGGCGAACAACAGCGATTCCAGTGCGGCAATGCCCTTTTCCAGCATGGCGATGCAGGGCCTGCCCCCGACATCGGCGAGCGTCAGGCACGCGAGCAGCCGGTCGACGTCCACCTCCCCGTACGGCACGCCGCACATCAGCGCGTCGCGTTTCAGGTAGTCGATCTTGTCGAGGTCGATCGAGCCCGAGATCAGTCCCGCCAGGGGGTGGTCGCTTCCGCCGCGTATCAGGGCGGAGATCCGGCTGGGCGCGTCGGCAATGCCGGTTGCCGCGAGGGCCTGTGCCAGTGGCTCGTCGGACAGCAAGCCGGCGGCGAGGGTTTCGTGCGAGGTGAGGCCCAGTTCCTCGATGGCGTGGGAGAAGGGGTAGTGGCCGACGTCGTGCAGCAGCGCTGCCAGGCGGATCAGCAGCCGCTCGGGCGGCTCGAGCGCTCGCAGCGCTCCGCGGTCGCCGAGTCCGGCCAGGGCGCGCCGCGCCAGGGCGTAGGCGCCGAGCGCGTGCTCGAATCGGGTGTGGGTCGCGCCGGGATACACCAGGAAGGCGTGTCCCAGTTGCCGCACATAACGCAGCCGCTGGAAGGTCGGGGTGTCCACCACCAGGGCGGCTGCGGGCTCCAGGACGATGTTCTGCCACAGGAGGTCACGGACCACGACCTCCCGGGCGCCCAAGCCGTCCCGGCTCACGCTGCCGTCAGGCTTTCGGTCCCGCGTCGCGTACCGACTGCGGGACGCCGGCGGCGTATTTCTCGAAGTTCTTCGCGAACAACGCGGCGAGCCGGGCGGCCGCAGCGTCGTAGGCCGAGCGATCAGCCCAGGTCTCGCGTGGCACCAGCACCGCGTCGGGGACATCGGGCACGTGCTTCGGCACCATGACGCCGAACACCGGGTCGGGCGCGTAGTGGGCGCGGTCTAGCGCGCCTGACAGGGCGGCGCGGAGCATAGCGCGCGTGTAGGCCAGGTTCATTCGGGAGCCGACGCCATAGGGGCCGCCGGTCCAGCCGGTGTTCACCAGCCACACGTTGACGCCGTGCTCTCGGATCTTGCGGCCCAGCATCTCGGCGTAGACCGCCGGCGGCCGCGGCAGGAACGGGGCGCCAAAGCAGGTGGAGAAGGTCTCCTTCGGTTCGGTAACGCCGCGCTCGGTGCCCGCCACCTTCGCGGTGTAGCCTGACAGGAAGTGGTACATCGCCTGATCGGTGCTGAGCTTCGCGATCGGTGGCAGCACGCCGAAAGCGTCGGCTGTGAGAAACACCACGTTGCGCGGGTGCGGGGCCTGGCCCGAGGGGACGTGATTGGGGATGAAGTCGATCGGGTAGCAGGCCCGGGTGTTCTCGGTGATCTCCTGGCTGTCGAGATCGAGGTGCCGGGTGACGGGATCCAGCACCACGTTTTCAAGCACGGTGCCGAAGCGGCGCGTGGTGGCGTAGATCTCCGGCTCGCCCTTGGGCGAGAGCCGGATCACCTTGGCGTAGCAGCCGCCCTCGAAATTGAAGATGCCGCGGTCGGACCACCCGTGCTCGTCGTCGCCGATCAGGCCGCGTTCGGGATCGGCCGAGAGCGTGGTCTTCCCGGTGCCGGACAGGCCGAAGAAGATGGCCGTGTCGCCGTCCTCGCCGACGTTGGCCGAGCAGTGCATGGGGAACACGCCGCGCTCGGGCAGCACGTAGTTCATGATGGTGAAGATGGACTTCTTCATCTCGCCGGCGTAGCGGGTGCCGCCGATCAGAATGGTGCGGCTGCTGATGGAGATGATGATGAACGTGCCGGATTTCGTGCCGTGGCGCGCGGGGTCGGCCTGGAATTCCGGCGCGTGCAGCACGGTCCAGTGCGGTTCGAAGCCGGCAAGCTCGGCGGCGTGGGGTCGCACGAACATGTTGTGGACGAACAGCGCGTGCCAGGCGTTAGGTGTGATGAACCGCACCGCGAGGCGGTACGCGGGGTCGGTGCCGGCGTACAGGTCCTTGATGAACAGGTCCTGCGACTCGAGGTGGCGCAGCACCTCGTCGCGCAGCCGGTCGAACGCGTCGGGCGCAAACGGCTGGTTCACGGCGCCCCACCATACCGATTCCTCGGACTCCGGCTCGCGCACCACGAACTTGTCGTTGGGCGAGCGGCCGGTGTGGGGCTTCGTTATGACCACGATGGGGCCACCCTGGGCGATGGTCCCCTCCCCGCGGCGCACCGCTTCTTCCATCAGCGCAGCGGGCACGAGGTTCCAGTGGGCGGTCCCGGTGTGGCGCAGGCCGTGGCGTTCCAGGGACGAGGTTCGGGCGGTCAAGGTCATGAGTCGCAGGGCTCAGGTTTCCGTGGAACCGGCAAAGATAACCGGCGGAACTGATGGGTGACAGGTGATGGGTTAGTGGGGGCTGAGGGGCAAGGGGGCGAGGCCGACCGGCGGGCGATCAGCGATTGATGTCGCCTAGCACCCGATCTCCTCACTCCCACCAATAATCCATCACCTGGTTCTCCCTCTCTCCTGCGCATCGACCGCCGCGATGACGGCCATGTTGACCACGTCCTGGGATTTGATGCCGCGGCGCAGCACGTGCACCGGCCGGTCCATGCCAACCAGGATCGGCCCGATGGCTTCGGCCCGGCCCAGGTGTTCCAGCAGCTGGAAGGCGATGTTCGCCGCCGAGAGGTTGGGAAAGATCAGCACGTTGGCGCGGCCGGTCAGGCGGCTGAACGGGTAGCTTCCCTTGAGGATGTCCACAACCAGCGCGGTTTCCGCCATCATCTCCCCGTCGGCCTCGAGCTCCGGCTCCCGCTCGCGCAGGATCCGCGTGGCCTCGGCCATCTTCGCCGTCTCGGGCGACCTGGCGGAACCGAAGTTGGAGTAGCTGAGCATCGCGACCCTGGGCGTGACGCCGAAGGTGTTGCGCGCCAGCCGCGCGGTCTCCGAAGCGATGGCGGCCACCATCGCGGCATCCGGCTGGTCGGTCAGCGTGGTGTCGGCCAGGAAGTACAGTTCATGCTCCACCACCAGCAGTGTCACGCCGGCCACGATGGGCGAGTGCGGGGCTGCCCCGATGCACTGGAGCGGTGCGTGCAGCTTGTCGGGGTAGTACTGATCGATCCCGACCACCATGGCGTCGGCGTCGCCGGCAACCAGCATCATCGAGCCGAAGTAGTTGGGGTCCGCCACTAGGCGCGCGGCGCGATTGCGCGTCACTCCGCGGCGGCGGCGGCGCTCCCACAGCGCGGCGGCGTAGGCTGCGGCGCGACCGTCGCATCCGGGGTCCAGCACCTCGACGCCGTCGAGGTCCACGTCGTGCTCGGACGCTACCTGCCTGATGCGCGCGGGGTCGCCGAGCACGATCGGCCGGGCGATCTCGTCGGCCGCCAGCACTCGGGCCGCGCGGAGAACCGTGGGGTGGTGGCCCTCGGGGAACACGATGCGCTGCGGCTTCATGCGGGCACGGTCGGTGAGGGCGCGCATGACGGCCCGCGAGCGGCCGAAGCGCACTTCGAGTGTGTGGACGTATTCCTCCAGGTCCACCTTGCGGCGCGCCACGCCGCTCGCCATCGCGGCTCCCGCCACCGCAGGCGCCACCCGCAGCAGCACGCGGTGGTCGAGCGGCTTGGGTATCAGGTACTCGGGCCCGAACGTCAGGCGCTCCAGCCCGTAGGCACGGGTCACCTCGTCAGGCACGTCCTCCTCCCGCGCCAGATCGGCGAGGGCCCGCGTGGCAGCCATTTTCATCTCCTCGGTGATCGCCCGCGCGCCCACGTCGAGCGCGCCCCGGAAGATGAACGGGAAGCCAAGCACGTTGTTCACCTGGTTGGGGAAGTCGGAGCGGCCGGTCGCAATGATGGCGTCCGGCCGCACTGCCCGCACCGCGTCAGGCAGGATCTCCGGGTTGGGGTTGGCGAGCGCGAACACGATCGGGCGGTCGGCCATTGCGCGCACCATCTCCTGGCTGAAGGCGCCCTCCACCGACAGGCCCACCAGGACGTCGGCGCCCCGAGCCGCCTGCTCCAGGGTGCGCAGCGAGGTGTCGCGCGCGTAGGGTTGTTTCCACCGGTTCAGGTCCTTGCGCCCGGAGTGGATCACTCCCTTGGAGTCCACCATCGTGACGTTTTCCATGCGTACGCCGAGCCGCACGAAGTGGCCGGCGGTGGACATCGCCGAAGCCCCGGCGCCTGAGAACACGACCCTGAGGTCCTCGAGCTTCTTTCCCACCAGCAACGCTGCGTTGAGCAGCGCAGCTCCGGCGATGATGGCGGTGCCGTGCTGGTCGTCGTGGAACACGGGAATCTGGAGTCGCTCCCTCAGGGCCTCCTCGATCTCGAAGCACTCGGGCGCCTTGATGTCCTCCAGGTTGATGCCGCCAACGGTTGGCTCGAGCATCTCGCAGAACCGGATGACGTCCGCCGGCTCTCGGGCCGCGATCTCGATGTCGAACACGTCGATGTCCGCAAACGCCTTGAACAGCACGCCCTTGCCTTCCATGACCGGCTTGCCGGCCAGCGGGCCGATGTCGCCCAGACCGAGGACGGCCGTGCCGTTGGTCACCACCGCGACCAGGTTGGCGCGTGCGGTGTAGCGGTCGGCGGCGTCGGGGTCGGAGGCGATTTCGAGGCACGGAGCGGCAACGCCGGGGGTGTATGCGAGCGAGAGGTCGCGCTGGGTCCTGCAGGGCTTGGTGACGGCGATCTGGATCTTTCCTGGCCGTCCTTGGCTGTGGTAATCGAGCGCGTCCTGCTTGAGGAGCGCCATATGTCCTCCGGCCGGATCAGGTCCGGCTGTCTAGCTGGTTGATCTTGTCCACCCGGCGCTGGTGGCGTCCGCCACCGAAGTCGGTTGTGAGGAACGTGCGCACGATTTCGGCAGCCAGGCGCGGGCCGATCAGCGCACCGCCGAGCGTGAGCACGTTAGCGTCGTTATGCTCGCGAGCGTTATGCGCGGTGGTTACGTCGTAGCAGAGCGCGGCGCGCACGCCCGCAATCTTGTTGGCGACCATTGCGCTGCCGATGCCCGCGCCGTCCACCATGATTCCGAACCGGGTCCGTCCCTCCTGCACGCTGCGCGCCACCGCGACCGCGTAGTCCGGGTAGTCGACCGGTTCGGTCGAGTCGGTACCCAGGTCCACGACGTCGCAGCCCAGCTCCTCGAGCACCGGCTTGAGCGCTTGCTTGAGGTTAAATCCGCCGTGGTCGGAGGCGATGGCCACGGGGGTCGGGGCTCGGCGGTCGGGGGCCGGGGGTTCGAGCGAGCTTGGTTCAGCTGCTGCCGGAGGGGATTCCTCCTTGAGAGTGACGCCCAGCTGTTCCGCGGCGTCGCGGGCGGCGGGCGTTACCAGCGAACCTGCGGGAATGCGCAGTTCGGCGCCGGCCCGAGCGGCCTCGCGCACCTGCGCCTCGGTGACCAGCGGTCTGCGGCTCACCGGGGCGGCGGCGCGATGGTCGCGGCGCGATGGTACAGGGTCTGGACCGTGTAGCGGTCGTTAAGGGTCAGCAGCCTGCGGCGCGGCTGGGTGTACATCAGGTCGTCAGGCCACGGGCTGTGCTGCAGCAGCCCCAGCGCGTGACCGATTTCGTGGGCGGTCACGAACCGGAAGCAAGCGGCCATCGCCGTGCTATCAGTTGTGTTAGGCACGATGTAGCTGCGCAGCGGGCCCGTGAGCGTGTCGCCGGGTCCCAGTTCCCCGTCGGTCCTGCCCCGGCACGCGTTGAGCGAATCGGCCGCCAGGGTGATGCTCCCTTCGGCAAGGGGCGGCAGGTTGTCGGGGTTGCGCACGATGATGTCGGCCTGGCCGGAGTCGGCCACGCGCTGCGCCGACAGCTCGCCGCACCGCAGCGCATTCACCCATAGCCCGAGCGCCGTGTCCACATTGGCGGGCAGCGCGAGCCGGGGTTCCGCGTACACCCGCACCGGCTGGCGCGCGGCCGGCCAGTTGAACACGGCGGCCGTATCGCCCGGCAGCGAGAAGGGGTAGCGGCTCGCGTTGGACTCGAAGCAACGACTCAGCTGGTCATCGCCGCACGCGGCCAGTACCACGGCCAGCGGCGGTAGCAGCAGCAGCGTCGTGCGGCGCGGTACGGTCATGAACGAAACTTATCACTGGTCAAGTAAGAGGACACGTGAGATGAGCATGAAGGCGTGATGGGTGAGGGGTGAGAGGTCTGCATGGGAGGGCAAGGTGATTGGTGAGAGGCGTTGCGGCCCCGGCGTGCGATCCGGGCCCGGCGCCCGTTCCTATCACCCATTGCCCATCGCCCAGCACCCACGTCCCATCGCTCGTTAGCTCTCCCCAACACGCGATTTACCTTCTGAACCCGGCCTCCCCGAGCAGCGGAACGAACCTCACCGCGCCGGCGCTGCGGCGTTCGAGCGTGCCATCCCTGCGGGTGAAAACCAGCAGCTCCTGCTCGGCGCGGGAGCCGACGGGTATGACCAGGCGGCCGCCCTCGGCCAGCTGCTCCAGCAGTGCGGGAGGAACATCGGGCGAGGCCGCAGCCACCAGGATGCCGGCGTACGGCGCGCACTCGGCAAATCCGAGGGAACCGTCGCCCTCGTGCACGACCACGTTGGCCCAGCCCAGCGCCGCCAACCGATCGGCTGCCTCACGCGCCAAGGCGCTCACCCGTTCCACGGTATGAACCACGGCCGCAAGCTCGGCCAGTATGGCGGCCTGGTAACCCGAGCCGGTTCCGATTTCCAGCACGCGATCGCAGCGGCGCGGAGCCAGCGCGGCCGTCATGACCGCCACGATATAGGGCTGGGAGATGGTGGCGCCGTGACCCACCGGAAGCGGCGCGTCATCGTAGGCCTGGTGGCGCAGCGCCTCCGGCACGAAGCGGTGCCGCGGCACCTTGGCGATCGCCGCCAGGGTGCGGCGGTGAGAAACACCCCGCGACACGATCTGGTAGCGGATCATGGCGATGCGTTCAGCACGGCGCTCGCGCAACAGCCGAGCGCGGACGGCGATCATGGCCCCTCAGGCGGCTCCGTTGCCGCTCGCGGCCGCGCGGAACGCGTCGGCCAGTGAACGCTCCGCCGATCGCAGCTCGGAGCGCAGCCGCGCCAGGAAGTTGTCGTAGTGGCGCAGCGGCGCGAGGTCTCCGCCCTGCGCCTCGATGGCGGCCTTGAGCTCGGCGATCCGGGCCAAGTGCCGCTCCACGGCGGCGGAGAGGTTCTCCAGCGCGCTGGCCATCTCTCCGACTGCGGCCTGGCGGCGTTCGCGGCGGCGGTGCAGGGCCGCGACGATCTCGCGAACGCCGACAGTTGGCATACGTCCACGCGGAAGATTGGTCATTCGCCGGACTGGCCGCCCAGGATGCGGCGGATCACCGAACCGCGGCGACCGCGCCGCTCAGAAGCGGCCTGTTCCGCCTCAGCGGTTCGCCGTTCGAGCTGCAGCTTGGCCTCGCGCAACCGCTCGACCAGTTGTCGCTCCGCCTCCAGCTCCGCCTTGAGGCGCGCGATGTCGTCCCCATGCGGGACCTCGACCGGAGCGGGAGCAGGCGGCGGCGCCTCGCGCTCCGGCGCCTTGGCTGGCGCTCCCATTCCGACGGTCTCGACCACGACGTCCGCGCTCCGCGGTGGCGGGACGTCGAATGGTGGCGGCGTGAACGCGGCAGCCGGCTCCGGCTCGTAAGGCGGCGGTGGCGGTGGCGGCGGCGACGGCGGGGCAGCCGGCGCGGGCGCTGGCGGAGCAGGCGGAGGTGGTGGCGGCGGTGGCGGCGGCGGAGG
>DATMBH010000295.1:0-8133 GCA_035559335.1 Gemmatimonadales bacterium | reverse complement strand
GGCGGCCGTCGGCGGCGTCGCGGGCGGCGCCGCCTCGCGCGGCGGAAGCTCCTCGCCGCGGGCCAAGGCCTCGATCTCCTCCCGGTCGATCGTCTCGCGCTCGAGGAGGGCGCCGGCCATGCGATCCAGCAGGTCGCGGTTCTCCGACAGAATGGTGCGCGCCCGGTGGTACGCGTCGTCGATGATGCGCTTCACCTCGGCGTCCACCAGCTCGCTCATCCGCTCGCTGATCTCGCGGCGCTGCGTGATCTCGCGGCCCAGGAAGATCTCCTGCTCGCGGTCGCCGACCGCCACCACGCCGATCTTGTCGCTCATGCCAAACTGCGTGACCATGCGGCGCGCGATGTTGGTGGCCTGCTCGATGTCGCCGGCGGCGCCGGTCGTCACCTTCTCGGCCCCGAACACCAGCTCCTCGGCCACCCTCCCGCCAAACGCGGCGGCGAGTCGGCCCTCCAGCCACACCCGCGTGTAGTTGTGGCGATCTTCCTCGGGCAGCCAGGTGGTCAGGCCGAGAGCGCGGCCGCGCGGCACGATGGTCACCTTGTGGAGCGGATCCATGCCCGGAATCTTGAGCCCGACCACCGCATGGCCCGCCTCGTGGTAGGCCGTCAGGCGCCGCTCGTCCTCGGTCAGCACCAGGCTCTTGCGCTCGACGCCCAGCATCACCTTGTCCTTGGCGTCCTCGAAGTCCTGCATGTCCACCAGCTGCTTGTTGCGGCGGGCGGCCAGCAGCGCGGCTTCGTTCACCAGGTTGGCAAGGTCGGCGCCGGACAGCCCCGGCGTGCCCTTGGCCAGCCGATCCAGCATCACGTTATGCGCCAGCGGAATCTTGCGCGTGTGCACCCTGAGAATTGCCTCGCGACCCTTCACGTCAGGCATGTCCACCACCACCTGGCGGTCGAACCTGCCCGGGCGCAGCAGCGCCGGATCGAGCACGTCGGGGCGGTTGGTGGCGGCCAGCAGGATCACGCCGTCAGTGGACTCGAACCCGTCCATCTCGACCAGCAGCTGGTTCAGAGTCTGCTCCCGCTCGTCGTGGCCACCACCCAGACCGGCCCCGCGGTGGCGTCCCACGGCGTCAATCTCGTCAATGAAGATGATGCATGGCGCGTGGGCCTTGCCCTGCTCGAACAGGTCGCGCACGCGCGAAGCACCCACGCCCACGAACATCTCCACGAAATCGGAACCAGACATCGAGAAGAACGGCCGGCCCGCCTCGCCCGCGACCGCCTTGGCCAGCAGCGTCTTGCCCGTTCCCGGAGGTCCCACTAGCAGCGCGCCCTTGGGCAGCCGGCCCCCCAGCCGGGTGAACTTCTGCGGATCCTTCAGAAACTCGATGATCTCCTGGAGCTCGACCTTGGCCTCGTCCGCGCCGGCCACGTCGGCGAAGGTGATCTTGGGCGTGTCACCGGTGAGCAGCTTGGCCTTCGATTTCCCAAAGGCGAAGGCCCGGCCGCTGCCGGCCTGCATCTGGCGCATGAAGAAGATCCAGAACCCGATCAAAACCAGCCAGGGCAGCATTCCGATGAACAGCGTCAAGAAGCCCTGCCGCTGGCGCTTGGCGCGCACCGGCACGTCCGCCTGACGCAGCCGCTCGGTGAACGCCAGGTCGGCCTCGAAGCCCAGTTGCGTGGTGAAGCGCACCACGTCGCGCTGCCCCACCCGCACCGGACCCTTGAACTCGCCGCGCACGTCGCGCAGCTCGACTATCTCCACCGAGCGCACGTTGCCGCGGTCCAGCTCGCGCATGAAGTCGGAGTAGGAGATCTCCGGCGCTTCACCGCTGCGCTTTAGGTTGAGCTGGAATATGACCACCGGCACCAGGATTACGATCATCCAGAAGGCCAGCGTCTTCGACAGCCGCGACCAGCTGAACTTCCCGTCAGGGGGAGGTGTGCGCTCAGCCATCAGTTGCTTTCGTCACTCCGCGAGGGCAGCCACGAACGGCAGGTGGCGGAAGTCCTCTGCATGGTCCAGTCCGTACCCGACCAGGAACTCGCGTGGCGCATCGAAGCCAGTAAAGCGCGGCTTCTTGACCAGCACGTCGTCGGCCAGGTGCTTGTCGAGCAGCGCGCATATCTCCAGCGACCGCGGGTTCCGCGCACCCAGCAGCTCGACCAGGCGGTTCAGCGTCCGCCCAGAATCAATTATATCCTCGCACAGGAGGATATGTTTCCCCTCGAGCCTGGTCTCGGGGTCGTACACCAGCCTCACGTTGCCGCTGGACACCTTGGCATCGCCGTAAGAGCTGGCGACCAGGAAGTCCACCTGCAGCGGCCGCGGGATCTGGCGCACCAGGTCGCCCACGAAGATGAAGCTGCCCTTGAGCAGGCCGAGCACCAGCAGCTCGCCGTCGGGATAGGCGGCCCCGATCTCCGCGCCAAGCTCGGCGACGCGGCGTGCGATGGTCTCGGCATCGAACACGATGCGGGAAACGGCGCGGCCGCCCATCCTGTCCGTCACGCTAGCGGGAAACGACATCCACCCTCACTGCCGCATCGCCGGCGGCCGGTAACTCCGTGTCGGCCCGGCACACTCCGGGCACCCAAACCGGTGCATCGCCCCTAGCGAGGACCGGGTACTGCCAGCGGTCCGCCCGCGGCACGTCGGCCTCCATGAGCAGCCGGCGCACCGCCCGATGCCCGACGCCACCGAGCGGTCGCAGCCGGTCGCCTGAGACCGGTGCGCGCACCGCCAGCGGGCCCGGCGTAAACCACGCCTGCCAGCCCGCGCGCGGCTGCACCGGGGGCGCCGCGTCGGGCGTCCACCTGAGGCGGAAACCGTCGAACTCCGCCTCGCCCGACTCGCCCGCCAGAAACAGCGGCGCCGGCGCCGGCGCCGGCCGAGTGATCACGAGCCGGTCGAAGGCCGCTTCCGCGACAAGACCCTCGCCCAGCTCGAGGCGCCGTCCGCTCGCGGCGCGAGCCGCGAAGCGGATGCAGCGCGAGGCGGCTCTCGGACCCACGATCAACCCGGCCCGGCGGGTCGCCGCCCGCAGCAGCTCGACAGCCAGTGCCTGATCATAGGTGGCCAGTGGGGCGCGGGCAACGTCCACCCGCTCCTCGCGCACCGCCAGTTCGAGCTCTGGTAGTCGGTTCAGAACCGCATCCCAGGCCTCGCGCTCGCGAGCGGCGTGCGCCGCCACCACGGCCAGCGCATCGCGTAAGGCGGGAAGACGCCGTTCAAGAACCGGGAGCACAAGGGTTCGCAGCCATGAACGCAGGTGAGTGGGATCGGAGTTGGCCGGATCCTCGTGCGGATCCAGCCCGCGCGAGCGCACGTGCCCCACCAACTCGGCGCGAGTGAACGGAAGCAGCGGCCTGAGCAGACCGCGTGGCCCGGCCTCCCGGATCCCGGCGAGCCCGACCGGCGCCGAGCCGCGCAGCACCCGCAGCAGCACTGTCTCAATCTGATCGTCGCGGTGGTGCGCGGTCAGGAGCCAGCGGGCCTGGACCTCGCGCTGCGCTCGCCGCAGGAACCGGTAGCGCGCCTCACGGGCGGTGGTCTCGCTCGTCCCCTCACCCAGGCCCAGACGGCCGGCGATGACCTCGAGACCATAGCGCCCGCGCGAGAGCCGCTCGACTTCGGAGGCAACCAGGCCGCTGGCCGGGTGAATGCCGTGGTCCGCGTGGGCCACGACCAGCTCCAGTGCGAACTCCGGAGCCAGGGCCGCGAACAGGTCCAGCAGCGCCAGCGAATCGGCCCCTCCCGAGACGGCCAGCACGGCCCGGCCAGGGGCTGTAAACCAGCCGCGGCGCCGAACGTGGGCCCTGACCCGGTCCAGGAGGGGAGCGTTAGACATACTGCAAAGCTACATTCCCGGGCCGATGCGCACCTGTCCCTTCCTTACTGCAGCGGTCACGGCGGCAGCGGTCTGCGCCGCGGCCTGTGGGCCGGGCGAGCGGGGCCGCGCGGGGGGCCGGGATTCGCTCCCCACCCTATCGGTCAGCCCGTCCACTCCGACCGGACGGATCGCCCTCGACATCTGGGAGCTGCGTGCCGGGGTGATGCTGACCGACTGGCTCGCGGTCCACGCTGATGACGACGTCCAGCCGCCGGTGGACTCGGGGCCGGGCGCGCGGCTTGGCGACTGGTGCCTTCGGGCAGTGCGCCTCACGCAGCTGGGCGCCGTGACGGTGGAACGCGCCGCCTATTTCTATCCGCCGCCGTTAACCGATTCGCTGGTGCTGCCCGACAGCGCTCCCGAGATGGTGCGGTTCTGTAGCTTGGGCGCGATCACCTCCACGGTGCAGGTGCCCGACTCAGCCACCGGATCGCGGCTGGCCGATTCGCTGCGTACGGTGCTGAGCAGCGCCTTCGGTGGCGGCGAGCGCGACGGGCGGCTGGTGTTCTACGGATCGGCGTTCTGGAGCGTGCGCGGCCGATTTCGGCGCGAGGAGTTGAACGCCGTGTCAGCGCTGGCCTCGGTCCCGCTCAGGCCGACGGCGCACGCGGTGTTCGCGCTTGCCTGGCTGCCGGTCTCGCGCCTCAGCGTGGACTCGGTGGCGGTGGAGCGCACTTGGATGCCGCCAGATGCCGATTCGATCCCGTTCGACACGTTGCTCGAGTGGTCCGGGCTGCCGGCTGCCGTGAGACGTGAGCTGCGCCAGCTGCGCGAGACGGCGCTGGCGTTTCGAGACTGGGAGAATTCGCCGGTGAGTTACCTTCCCTCGCGTCGGCTGGAGGAAATATTGCGGCGCGCCCTTGCTGCCGCGGCCTCGCTTGGTGCGCCGCGGCGCGCGGCAGCCTTGGTGGCCGCAGACCGGCTGCTCAACGAGACGATGTGCCAGCACGGGCTGTGTCACGAGGAAACCGGAGCGATGCTGGCGCCGTTCCGGGCGCTGGGGGCGCGGTTCACCTGGGCCGCGTCGGGCGCCACCTGGGTGTACGACCGGAACTGGTTGGTCCAGGCGCGCACCCTCGATCGCGACAGCAGGTTGGGCCAGAGGATCCTGCTGAGCCAACTGTCGTCAGGTTTCGACTTCTCAGGTAGTTGCGCCGGAGGCGCTGAGGCATTTCGCCGCGTGATCCAGAACGGCGAGCGCTATCTGGCGCGCCTGCCCACCAGTCCGATAGCACAGGACGTAAGGCTGGCGCTAGCGGATGCCTATCGGGACATCGTGGCGCTGGCCCAGGGCGCCGGAGGTGAGTGGGCCGACAGCTCGCGCTACAGCACCGAGGCGCCGGCGGCGCGCCGCCTGGCCCTGGCGCACTATCGCGCGGTGATCGCGGCTAACCCGACCCATCCGGCGGCCGAGTACGCCTGGCGCCGCGCCTGGCGCCTGGCCGCGGGGCTGCCGGTCAGGGGCACGAGGTACTTGTGCATGACGAGCTAGAGTCACAGAGCCCCAGAGACTCCCGAGCACGACCTCTGACGCACTGACTCACTGACTAACTGACGCACTGACTCACTGACTCACCGACAACGGAGCTCCAATGGCCCTCAGCCTGGCGATCGTGGATGCGTTCACCGACAAGCCGTTCAGCGGGAATCCGGCCGCGGTGTGCAGGCTAACCGCGGACCGGGACGCGCGGTGGATGCAGAACGTGGCCCGCGAGATGAACCTGTCGGAGACAGCGTTTGTGGTGCCGCGCGGCGATTTTTGGGCGCTGCGCTGGTTCACTCCGACGCTCGAGATTGATCTGTGCGGCCATGCCACGCTGGCCACGGCGCACGTGCTGTGGGAGTCGGGGGCGGTGCCTGACGGTTCCGCCATCGGGTTTCGCACCCGCAGCGGGATGCTGGGGGCGAAGCGATCTGGTGAGTGGATCGAGCTGGACTTCCCCGCCCTGCCCACGGCGCCGGCCGACGCGCCGCCGGACCTGCTGGACGGGATAGGCGCGCGGCCGGTGGCGGTGGCACAGAGCACCTACGACTACCTGGTCGAGCTGGAGAACGAAGCGTCGGTTCGCGACCTGGAGCCCGATCTGTCGCTGATCGCGCGAGTCCCGGCGCGCGGGGTAATCGTGACCGCGGCCGCCACCACACCGGGGTTCGATTTCGTGTCGCGGTTCTTCGGACCGCGGAGCGGAGTGCCGGAGGATCCAGTCACCGGCTCAGCGCACTGCGCGCTGGCGCCCTACTGGCAGCAGAAGCTGGGAAGAGACCAGCTGCTTGCCTATCAGGCCTCGCCGCGCGGCGGCATAGTCAGGGTGGAGGTGAGGGGCGAGCGGGTTGCGCTGGGAGGGAAGGCTGTGACTGTGTTGCGAGGCGAGCTGCGTGATGTTTGATAGGTGAGGGGCGAGAGGTAGGAGCTAGGGGGTGGGGCCTGGGAAGGTGAAGGTGGTTGGGGCGCCCCATCACTCATAGCGCCGCTAGCGCCGCAAAACAAAGCGCCGGCCCTTTCGGACCGGCGCCATGTTGCTATCGGTGCCTAAGCGGCTCAACCGATCTTGCGGACGTTCGCGGCCTGGAGCCCCTTGGGGCCCTGAACGACCTCGAACTCGACCTTGTCACCCTCGGCGAGCGTGCGGAACCCGTCCGCCTGAATTGCCGAGAAGTGCACGAAGACATCCGGGCCGCCCTCCTGCTGGACGAAGCCGAAACCCTTCGCGTCGTTGAACCACTTCACCTTGCCCTGCGTCATCTGTTACTCCTCATTGTGGGCGCGACTGTGCGCCCGGTACACCACCGGCCACCGTGGCCAGCGAATCGTGAGGCATGGCTCCCAAACAACAACGGCACCGCGCGGGATTGCCCACTGCGATGCCGTCAACCGTGTGACCGGGCTGCATGAGGCCTGCCGAACTGGCACGAAGATAATGAGTTAGACGAAAGGGGGCAAGTGGGACGGTGGGACGGTGGGACGGTGGGACAGAGCGCCTCACCTCCGCCACTCACCTCAGCGCCTCCACCACTGGCATCCGCGCTGCTCGCCAGGCGGGGAAGAAGCCGCCCACCAAGCCCATCACCACGGAAAAAATCATGCCCGACAGTAGCAGGGCTGGCGTGACCCGGAAGGCGAAGGCCACCTCGCTGAAGCTGGCCCAGTTAGTGGTGCTAGTCACCAGGCCGTTGATCGGCAGCGCACCGACGCAACCTAACGCGCCGCCAACGGCCGCTATTACCGCCGATTCCGCCAGGAAGCTGGCCAGCACGCTGCGCGGCTTGAAGCCCAAGGTGAGCAGCACCCCGATCTCGCTGGAACGGGTGGCCACCGCGGCGTACATGGTATTCACCGCCCCGAACACCGCCCCGATTGCCATGATGGACGTGATCACCACCGCCAGTACGCTCAGCACCGTGGTGAGCATGGCGCTCTGGTTCACGTAGAAGTCCTGTTCGCGCCTGACGGTCACCTGGAGGCGGGGGTCGGCCTCCATGGCGCGCTTGGCATCCTCGAACGCGGCCGGGTCTGCCAGGCGGAAGACCACCGACTGGAACACTTCGCCGCGGAACACCGGCATGAACTGCTCGTTCTCGCCCCACACCTCCGACTCGAAGGCCGAGCCGTCGGCCTCGAAGTGCCCCACCACTCTCCAGCGCCGGCCGCCGAATTCCAGGGTGTCGCCCAAGTCCATGTTCTGGAACCGCTGGGCGATCCGAGTGCCCACGATCACCTCGCTCGCGCCGGAGTTGAAGCGCCGGCCAGCGACGACCCTGATGCCCCTGCGGACCTCGAAGGCGCGCTCGTTGACGCCGCGCGCCACCACGTTGCCGATCCCGAAGCCGTCCCTGCGGGTCAGGTTCAGCAGCACGTACACCTCGGCGCTCAGCATCGGCCGGCCGTCCGGCCCGGTCGCGACGTGGGCGAAGCTCGAGACGGTGCGTACGTCGTCGCGCGTCAGTCCGCTCGACAGCTCGTCGTTGGCGCCCCGGCGCAGGACGATCGCGTTTTCGGGCGAGCCGGTGCGCACCAGCGCCGCCCTGAAGCCGTTGGCTAGAGCGAGCATCGCCACGAACACGGCGACCACCATGCCGATGGCCAGCGCGGTTAGCGCGGTGGAAACCGGGCGCTGCAGCAGGCTGCGCACGTTGTAGATGAGCGGGATCTTCATTCGACGTGCCTCAGCGCCTGGACAATCGAGAGCCGCGCGGCGCGGACGGCGGGCACCATCCCACTGGCGAGCGCGAGCAGCAGCGCCAGCGCCGCTCCGATGGCCATGGTGTTGGCGGTGACGCCGAAGCCCGGG
>DATMBH010000294.1:0-6194 GCA_035559335.1 Gemmatimonadales bacterium | reverse complement strand
GAGGATGCTTTGGACGACCGCGGCCGCATCTGGCTGCGCTACGGGCCGCCCGAGCAGCGTTTCGTGCATTCCACCGACGCCGAGACCTGGTGCTATGAGCGGCCGGAGGGTCGGCTGCGGGTCACGTTCATCCGGCGCACCGGGGGATGGGGCCTGAGCGGCGACGTGGTTGTGGCGCCGGTGCTGTCGTCGGAGGTGCCTTCGGCGCGCTACCTGCTTTCCACCGACCGGCCCTCCCTCGAGGCCACGCTCAGCTTCAGCTTCTGGCCCGCGACGTTTCGGTCGGTCACCGGCCGCGGCACCGATTTGTACCTCTTCCCCGACTCAGTGAGCGCGACGGCCGTGCTGCTCGATTCGCGGGGCCGCGAGGCGGCTCGGGACACGGCCACCGCTCGCGCCCTGCGTGCCACGGTGGCCGGCGGTTTGTACCACCTGCTGGTGGATGCCGAGCGAGGTGGGCAGCTGGGACGCTATCGCGGCGCCATCGCGGTACCCGATTACCACCACGATTCGCTAGCCGTATCCAGCCTTCTGCTCGCACCTGGCCAGGTTGCCGCCTCGCGCTCTGCCATGGTGGCCGCCGCACCTGCCGGATTGCGTCTTCCGGCCCGAACGCCGCTGCGGGTTTACGGCGAGATCTACGGCCTCGGCCGCACGGAGGGCATGGCGCGGTACGAAGTGCGCTACAGCTTCGAGCCGCTACGTGGCCGGTTCCACGGCCTCGGCCCCAGGCCTCGCACCACCGTGATCACGTTCGTGCGGGAGGTGGCACACGCAGCGGAGATTGTCGAGTCGGTCGTGATCGACCCTGGCCGACTGCCGCCGGGGCGCTATCGCCTCACGGTTCAGGTGAACGACCTCGCCCGCCGCGCCACGGCCACCACCGCGGCGGTCCATTTCGATTTGCGCTGACCCGTTCCGGCTTGCCGATTCGGGGCCGAAGCCCGACATTCGTCCCGGTCTCCGTGATCATTGATCTCGTCCCCGAGTTCCTCGCCGTCCTGGACGCGCGCGATCGCATCACCGCCTACCACGACTATCTGCTTCGCCACCGCGCGGTGCTCGGCGCCTACTGGCACAACTACGTGCTGGACCTCGACTCGCCGCAGGCCGTGGAAGTCATCCGGAGCGTCGTGACGGCTGACCGCCGCGACCTGTTGCGCCTTGTGGAGAGCCATGACGTCGCTGCCGCCGCATCGGAGGCGATGGCACGTGCCACAGAGGCGCTGGAAGCGGATACGGAGATTGACTGCTATCTCACCGTGGGTGTTGGCGGCGCCAACGCCAGCGAACTGGTGGTGGGCGGTCGCGGCGTCGTGGTAATCGCTCTGGAGCACTTCACGGGAGTCTCGAATCAGGAAACTTGGTCCCTGGGGCTGTCCCCCGACCTGCTGCCGTTGTGGATCGCGCACGAGGCCGCGCACGTGGTGCGCTACTGTTCGCCGCGGAGCCGCTCGGAGCTGCGGCGCGTGATTGCCGATTCCGGAGGCAACTATGATGCCTGGGACGTGCCTAGCCGCGTGACTCTGCGCGAGCTGATGTTGAACGAGGGGTTGGCGGTGCATGCTTCGCGGGCGGTGCTACCCGGCCGCGCCGAGGAGGAGTATTTCGGGTTCACGCGGCGCCAGTATCGCCGGTTGCGCGAGCTGGAAGCTTCGTTGTTGCGGCTGGCTGAGCCCGACCTGGATCGTACCGGCCTGGGGCTCAAGCTGCGCTGGCTGACGGGGGGCCTGGCCCTGTCGGCGCGTCTGGTTGGGGCTCGTGTGTTGCCGGAGCGTGCGGGGTATTATCTGGGTGCGCGAATGGCGGAGGCGCTGCTCGCGCAGGGCGGTCTCGCCGCGGCGGTGAGGGCCCACGAATCCGAGTTCATCGGCGCGGAGGCGCGCGCCGGGGAGGCCGCCAGCGCATGAGCGCTCCAAACACCGAGCGGCGCAGCAATCGCGAGTTACGCGAGGTGCTCGACGAGCTGGTCGAGCACGTTCGGTACGTGGCCCGCAACGTCAAGACCATGAGCAGCCACGACCTCGAGTATGCCGAGGAGCGGCTGGAGTGGTTGGCGGACGAGGTGTGGCGGGCGGCGTTGGAGGGTGAGCAGAAGCAGTAGAGTGGGCCGGCTCATGGCGTGAGAGCGCCGGACAGCAAGACGTGAGTTGCACGTGGCCATGCGCACGGATGGCGGCACGGCGGAGCCCGCAGCCCATGCAACAAAACCGTCGTTCGTGAGGATTCGCGAGAAGCGTGCGCCTCCTACCGCTGCCTCACGAGGCGAATTCTCCCCACCGCGGCGGCAAGACCGATACTGGGCTCGTGCCATCTCCCTAACAGCGAGTCCTGGCCAAGGCGCACCTCAGCTCGGAGTCCGCAGTCCCGCGCCTCCGGCACGAAATCGAGTACAACAACGCCCTCGTCAGTCCGACGTACCCCCAGGACCCGCCGGTCCGGCTCTGAGCATGAGAGCGATCTCTCGAGGACGGAGCGGAAGTCAGGGAGTTCCGAGCGTCGCAGGCCCACGGCGGGGAAGTCCTGCACCAAGGAGTCGTAGACGATAAGGTGGCTGGAAAGCGTGCGGTTGGAGACCGTTCTCCAGACCGCAGGGGCATCGCGTGTAGCGGCCGAAACCGATTCCACAACGAAAGTCACGTTCCACCGCCCAACTATCGCACGCCGCCAGTCGCTCGGATCCAGTACCCTCACAGACTGCGCTTGGCCGGCACGCGCCATCGCCAGGCCAGGCGGAGTCGCCGGCCGCGCACACGAGAGCAGGACCGCAGCGAGTCCCAAGGCAGCGCCGCCAAACGCGCGAAGCCCAGTCATCGAGGCACACCTCCTGCGCCGAGCCTGCCCGACCATCGTCGCGTGTTCATGGACCGTGGCGATGGCACCGCTGATCGCGCAGCGGACGGTTGCGGCGCCCGTGCACGCTGTTCTCCCAGTTCACGGCAGCGGCGCTGCCATCCAATCCACGAAAATCTAGGATCGAGCCGTAGATTTCCCCAGCTCGTGGGCGAGGAGTGATGCGTGGTCCCAGCGCGCGTTGCTTGGCGCCGTACGCTGACCGGGACTCACGTAGTTGACGCCATAGAGCCTGCCGACCTGCGAACGAGCAGTCTGTTAGCAATCTCATCGCCGACCTGATTCCCGATTTCGGCGGCGATATCGGCCGGCATGTCGCGGAACCGAACGCCATTTACCCGGTTGATATCCACGGCACGACCTTCATCGTGGCCTCCGACAACCGAGTGGCCGCCTTCCCTAGCAGCCGAGACTCCAAACTCCGCGCGAAGCCCCATCGAGGCGCGCACGATGGCGGAGTACAGCGCTGGATCAAGGCCTGCGATGTCCGTGTTGTTGCTCGACGTGTTACGAATGTGTGTCGCCGCCCGCCGATCCTGTACATCTTGGGGGCAATCGTCGACTGACGACGTCTTGCCGTCACCGCCAACATCCTCTGGGCACAACCCGAAAGGATCAGTGAACGTGACCGGATCGCCGCACCCCAAGTGCCGGGGCTGCACCGGTTCGTGGCCTGGCCATGCAGGCTCCCGCCCAGCCAGCTGCCGATCTCGAAGTCGCCCTGGCAGTTGGTGTGCGGCACCAGTGCCACCACCGCTCCGTCAGTTCTTGTTGCTAGCGCGCACGCCGAAACCCCGACGTGCTCTTTCAGGACGGAGTCAGTGACTGTGGATCAAGCACGGCGACGTCCACGTCGTCTGCCTCCACACGGATCGAAACCGGCACCCCCGTGCGGATCAGGACCACGTTTGTCTTGCGGTCCCATTCTATTCTGTCGAAGTCGTACCTGCCAACCCGTTCGCTGTCCTGAACGTTTAGGAATCGAGCGCGACGAACCTCGAGCAACAGCGTAGCTTCTGGCGTCACCGTCGCGGCTGAAGCGGTCGAGCGCACTGTCGGATCAAACGGAATTCGCACGGTGCTGGTGTTCTCATCGAACACTGCTCTGTTGATCTCGAACCACCGATCGTGAATGAGGTCGTTTATCGCCCCAAGCATCTCCGGCGATGTCGCATGCGCGAGCACCCTCATGCTCTACCTCCATGGCAGTGGGATTCGCAACGCGCGTCCGGAACCGCTCACACCGACTCGCCAAATGTTCGCTTGGATGTGAGCGGCACGGCCTACCACTCGGAAACGCGTGATGGGCACCATGGACGGCCACCCGCGAAGTCCAGCCAGCGGCGCGAGCTACAGCCAGGCCGCCTCCCGCGACTGCGGCTAGGCCACCCGCAACCTGTCCGGCGGCATACGCCCCGCCTTCGTAGTTCACGCACTCCCTCCAACCTGTCGCTTCACGCAGATAGGGGACAGATCCGACAGCGTACCCTACTGTTGCAAGAGCCGCCCCGCATCAGGATCCACCAAGCACTCGCCTGGCGAGGGGCTGGAGCGGCCAGGAGTCGTCCCGGTTCGTGAACGGTTTGCAGCTAAGTTCTATCAGGCCGAGTTTGCCGCGTCAGTGTGAGCGATCGTCCGCCCCTCAAAATGCCGCAGCACCCTGCGATCCGGGACCTCACGAAAAGGTCGTCAGTCGATGATCACTGCGACCACGACCTCAGAGATCACAAGCCCAAGATCTTCGAAAGACACGCTGCGCCGGTTCATGCCTCGTCCCTCGCAAGGACGTACATCAAACCACACCTCAGGCATAGTAGCCAGCCTAACCGCACTCAACGAGTCACCGCAATAAGCTGCCACGATTCTGCGGGATCGACCCACGATCTGGCCAACTGTGGATCCGACTCCGTGCCCATTCGCCGTGCGAAGATCCGGCGTTAACACAGCCACAGCTGCGATGTATTCGGATCTGGGCTCAGAGCTGATCTCCGGGACTATGTCGGGATATACGATAACCCGCCCACGGCCACCGACGATTGTCAGTGCCGGCAGCAACTCCGGGCCGATGAGAGTGTCTCTGGCTTGCGGACACATTCGCCGAACGTCCGCAAACTCCTGCGACAACTGGATCGGACCGACGCTGGTCCTGGTCAGCGCCCCAACTATCGAGACGGTCCTTCCACAGAACTCGACAGTGCTCTGAGCAGGTAAGACCCGAGGTATCGTAGCACCCGCAACCGCGAGCAAGAGTAGGCCGATTTCGATTTTTCCGGATCGCATCAGTGCCTCGCAGAGCCACCAACATTAGTGCCGGATCACAACACACCGCCCATAGCCACTTGTATACCTTCCAGGCCCCAGGCCTGATCCTGTCCAGCGGGCGGGGCTAAGCACCCATCGCGGTGATGGCGGGCGCGGACAAGATCGATCCCTCCAAGGACTGAGCGTTCGGGACCAACGGCCGTGAACACGCCCGTCTCCATGTGACGCAACTCACCTCAAGGTCTCAGCGTGGTAGCCAGGGCCTCGGATGCACCCAGCACGACGTCCCTCGACTGCAGGCGTAGAACCGCCCCCGTGACACCCACGCCCAAGTCGGTCGGAGCACTGAGAAATTCCAGTGAGGAGCCTCTCTAGCGCTTCACATAGCACTCGGGAGCCGGCCCCCTACTTCAGTCGATAATATCAGCAACCACGACTGCGCTCACCTGCAACCGCAGGTCATCTTGAGAAACTCCGGTCCTGCCGGCGGCTCTTCCCACGCACTCCTGGACATGGAACACAACTTCCGGCCGTGACGCACTGCTGATCGAGCTGAGGCGCCCATCGCAGTAAGTAGCGTCGATGCGGCGAGACCTACGCACAATATCCGCTACGTACGATCCCACGCCCAATCCGTCGCTGGTTCTGAGGTCCGGAGTGAGCACTCGAATCTCGGACAAGTACTGCGACCTCGCTTCTGGGGACACGGTCGGCAGAATGTCGGGCACGACAAGTATGATCCCGCGCCCCGCTGTAATCGCGAGTCCCCTCGCACCATTGCCTGCGATTGTGTCTCGAGCGTCTGTACACATCTCCCGCACGTGAGGGAATGTGAGGTTGAGCCGAATCGGACCCACACCACTGCGTCTCACCGCCCCCAAGACCTGGACTCGTCGCGTACACACAAGAACCGAAGTCTGTGATCGCTGGCCTCTCCGTGTAGTGGTTCAGGCGTAATAGGACTTTTCGGGGGCTTGAGCAAGTTACACCTTCTCGTGGGAACGGACGACCACGAGGGGGTGCTGGATGGGACGCAGGCAGGCGCGGCGGTTCACGGTTGAGGAGAAGCTACGGATCCT
>DATMBH010000293.1:0-3959 GCA_035559335.1 Gemmatimonadales bacterium | reverse complement strand
ACCGTGAAGCAGCGCGGCAGGTGCTGGAGGCGAAGCCGGACTTGGTGGTGGCCGTGGGCGAGTTCGCCGGCGCCTTCGGTGCGGAAGGCGACGGCGGGGTCGAACTGGTGAGCGGCGCAGCGCCGGAGGACGTGGGACTGGAGTTGAAGCGGGCCCTGCGCCCCGGCGACGTGCTGCTGCTCAAGGCCAGCCGCGGCGTGCAGCTGGAGCGGCTGTTCGCGATACTGTGGCCGGAACGCAGCTTCGAAGAGGTGCACTGAATGCTCTACCACTTGCTGCACCCGTATGCGGACTACGTGTCGCTGGCCAACCTGGTCAGCTACATCTCCTTCCGCGCCGCGGCCGCCACCGTGACCGCGCTGCTGCTCGCCTTCGCGATCGGGCCACTGGTCATCGAGCGCCTGCGCGCGCTGCGCGTGGGCCAGATCGTGCGCACCGAGGGTCCCGCCCGGCACCTCGAGAAGCGCGGCACACCCACGATGGGCGGCGTCATCATCCTCATCGCGACGGTCGTTCCCACGCTGCTGTGGGCACGGCTGGACAACCGGTTCGTGCTGATCGCGATGCTGTCCATCGTGTGGATGGGCGCGATCGGGTTCGTGGACGACTATCTCAAGGTGGTGCAGCACCGGCCGCGCGGGCTGGTGGCCCGCTACAAGCTGGTAGGGCAGATCGTGTTTGGCCTGGCGCTGGGCCTGATACTGCTGGCCTTCCCGTGGCGCGGCACCGTGCTGCCGGCGACCGCCACCACGCTGCCGTTCCTCAAGTACGTGTACATCGTGATGTGGCCGCCCCTGTGGGTGGCGTTCGTGGCGTTCGTGGTTACCGGGACCTCCAATGCGGTCAACTTGACCGACGGGCTGGACGGGCTGGCCACGGGTCTGGGCGCGATCTCGGCCATCACCTTCGCTGCCTTCGCCTACGTGTTCGGTCGCACCGACACCTCGGATTACCTGAAGGTGTTCTACCTGCCGGGCGCTGGCGAGCTGGCCATCTTTTGCGCCGCGCTGATGGGCGCGTGCATCGGGTTCCTGTGGTTCAACGCCCACCCGGCCCAGGTGTTCATGGGCGACACCGGCTCGCTGGCAATCGGCGGCGCGTTAGGTACCGTCGCGATACTGCTGAAGGCCGAGTTCCTGCTGCTGCTGGTGGGCGGCGTGTACGTCGCCGAGACCGTGTCGGTGATGATCCAGACCTCGGTGTTCAAGTACCGCGCCAGGAGGCACGGGAGGGAGTACGCGCAGCAGAACCGGGTGTTCCGGATGGCCCCGCTGCACCACCACTTCGAGCAGCTGGGCTGGGCCGAGTCCACGGTGGTGACGCGGTTCTACATACTCGGCCTGCTGTGCGCGCTGGTGGCGCTGGCCACTCTCAAGGTGCGGTGATCCCCGAGGCCTGGCGGCGTGGCGAGGTCGCGGTGGTCGGCCTCGCGGTCAGTGGGCGCGCCGCGTGCCGGCTGCTGCGGCGGCACGGACTGACCGTCTACGCATCCGATGTGAAGCGCGAGGCCGCGCTGGAAGAGGCCGCGCAAGCGCTCCGCAAGTCCGGTTGCGAGGTGGAGCTGGGGCGGCATGACCTGGCGCGAATCGCGCGGGCCGCGCTCGTGGTGCTGTCGCCGGGAGTGCCCCCCGACGCAGCGCCATGCCGGGCCGCGCGCGATGCGGGCGTGCCGATGATCAGCGAGCTGGACCTGGCTGCGCGACTGCTCGAGGAGACGCAGCTGATCGTAGTGACCGGCACCAAGGGCAAGAGCACCACTGCGGCGCTGATCGCCGCCATCCTGGAAGCCGCGGGCCTGGGGCCGGGCAAGGCAGCCGGGAACATCGGCTACCCGCTCGCCGAAGTGGCTCTTCTGGACGCGCCGCGACCCAGGTGGCTGGCCGTAGAGGCCAGCTCGTTCCAGCTGCACGATTCGCCGGCCCTGGCGCCGGCCGTGGGCGTGCTGACCAACCTCTCGCCTGATCACCTGGACCGTTATGCATCGCTCGATGACTACTACGCCGACAAGGCGTTGCTGTTCGCCAACGCTACGGAATCGAGCCGCTGGGTGACGAACGGCGACGATCCGGCGGTGCAGCAGCTGGCGCGGGGCCGACCGGGGCGCCACGAACTGTTCTCGCTGGAGGTGCGGCTGGCCGACGCCGCATTGGATCGGTCCTCTGGCTGGCTTCTGCTGCGCGGCATGCCGCTCGTCAGGCGCGCGGACCTGAAGCTGCTGGGCGAGCACAACGTGGCCAACGCACTGGCGGCCTCGCTGGCCGTGCCTCCCGAGACCGACCGCGACGCGATCGCCGCGGCGTTGAAATCGTTCCGGGCGCTGCACCACCGGCTGGAACCGGTGCGCGAGCTGGACGGCGTGCTGTGGATCAACGACTCCAAGTCCACCACGGTGGCTTCCACGCTCTCGGCACTGCGGAGCGTAGATCGCCCGGTGGTGCTGCTGCTGGGCGGTAAGGACAAGGGCGGTGACTTCGGATCGCTTGCTGCGGCGCTCGGTGGAGCGCGCGGCGTAATCGCCTACGGCGAGGCGGCTGCGCGCATCGAGCGCGAGCTGGCGGGCAAGGTGCCGCTCGTGAGGGCGGGCTCGGACTTCGAGGCGGTGGTGGCGAAGGCGCGCTCGCTGGCCAGGGCAGGTGACGCGGTGCTGCTGGCGCCGGCCTGCTCGAGCTTCGACATGTTCACCAACGCCGAGGAACGCGGCGAGCGGTTCCGCGCCCTGGTAGAGGCCATGTAGTGGGCGGCGGAGCGCGGCGCGAGTTCGTACTGGGCTGGGAGGCGCGGCTGCTGGTCGTGATCACGGCGGTGCTGGTCGTGTTCGGGCTGGCCGCGGTCTATTCCGCGTCCTCGGTGCTGGTCGAGGGGGGCAAGCAGCTCGGATCGGCGCGGGTGCAGGACCAGCTACTAGGGGTCGGGATCGGGGTGGTGCTGTTCCTCATTGCCTCGCGGATCAACCTCGACCGGCTGCGCGAGCTGGCCTGGCCCCTGATCGGATTGACGGCGGTGATGCTGCTGATTCTGGTGCTGCCGTTCACCCACTCGATCGCGCCGCGCCAGTTCGGTGCGCGGCGCTGGCTGGATCTGGGTGTGTCCATCCAGGTCTCGGAGCTGGCGAAGCTGGCGATCGTGGTGTGGGTGGCGATGCTGTGCGCGAAAAAAGGCAAGGACGTCAGGCGGCTCTCGCGCGGCGCGCTGCCGGTGTTCGTCGTGGTGGGCCCGCTTGCGGCCCTAATGCTGATGCAGCCGGACCTGTCGGTGGCGGTGCAGGTGACGTTCATCGCAGCAATCGTCCTGTTCGCCGCTGGAGCGCGAATTGGGCACTTCATCGTGCTCGGCGCGCTGGCGGTGCCCATCCTGTGGTCTCACATCTCGAAAGTGCAGTATCAGCTGCTGAGGCTGATCGCGTTCGCCGACCCCGGGGCGGCTCGGCCCGCCGAGCGCTACCAGCTGGAGCAGTCGCTGATCGGCGTCGGCTCGGGCCAGCTGCTGGGGGTCGGGTTCGGGAACGGGCAGCAGAAGCTGGGGTTCCTGCCGCTGCCTTACTCGGACTTCATTTTCGCCACTATCGCCGAGGAGTGGGGGTTCGTGGGGGTGGTCGCGATCGTGGGGTTGTACCTGACGTTCGTGCTGGTGGCGCTGCGGCTGGCACGTGCGGCGGCCGATCCGTTCCGGCAGTATCTCGGCATCGGTTGCGCCGCGCTAATCGGTGGCGATGCCTTCCTCCACATCGCCGTTAGCCTCGGCATCGCGCCCAACACCGGCCTGGTGCTGCCGTTCATCTCACACGGCCGCTCGGCGCTGCTGGTGGCGTTCGTGGTGACGGGACTGATCGTGAACCTCGGGACGAAGCGGAGGGAGAAGATCTAGAGGGCACTGAGGGCACTGAGGGCGCAGAGGGCACTGGGGGCACAGAGGGCGCTGAGGGCACAGAGAGCACGGAGGCACGGGGGGGCACGGGGGGG
>DATMBH010000292.1:0-5021 GCA_035559335.1 Gemmatimonadales bacterium | reverse complement strand
GGCTGGCACCGCACATAACGACTGGAGGCGCGCGCGTCCCGCCGAGCTGGCCGGGACCGCGCTGCGCAAGGCGCAGCTGTCCCGCAACCCCGTGGCGATCGAGCCCGGCCGCTACACCGTGGTGCTCGAGCCGACCGCGGTGGCGAATCTGCTGCAGCTGCTGGTGTTCGCGATGAACGCGCGGGCCGCCGACGAGGGCCGCTCGTTCTTCTCCAAGCGCGGCGGCGGAAACAAGATCGGCGAGCGCGTCGTGGACGAGCGCGTCACCATCGTCTCCGATCCGTGGGATCCCGACCTCCTGGCGGCGCCGTTCGGTGGCGAGGGGCTCCCCAACCGCCGGGTGGTGTGGATCGAGAACGGGGTCGTGCAAAACCTCAACTACGATCGGTTCTGGGCGCAGCGGCAAAACGTCGAACCCACGGGCGGCTTCGCTGGCATCCGCATGGTGGGCGGCACGGCGTCGCTCGACGACCTCATCCGCTCCACGGAGCGCGGCGTGCTGGTGACGCGGTTCTGGTACATCCGGCCTCTCGATCCGCGCACCATTCTGTACACCGGGCTCACGCGTGACGGCACCTTCCTGATCGAGAACGGCCGGATCTCGCGCCCGGTGCGGAACATGCGGTTCAACGAGAGCCCGCTCACGATGCTCAACAATATGGAGATGCTCAGCCAGAGTGTGCGCGTCAGCGCTTCGGAGTCGGGAGACGTGGGACAGGCGGTCGTGGTGCCCGCCATCAAGACCCGCGACTTCAACTTCCAGAGCATTTCGGACGCGGTATGAGTGGTTTCGCCGCCGCGACACTGGGGTCCGGCGGAATGTTCAACCCCTTCTAGGAGGCCCAAGTGGCTGCCAAGAAGAAGAAGGCCGCGAAGAAGAAGGCCGCGAAGAAGAAGAAGTAAGCTTAGCTGCACAGGGGCCGGCGATGTCTGCCGGCCCCGCGCAGTTTCCGAACCTGAAGCGTAGATTCATCGCGTGTTCCTCATAGACGAAACCAGCGGCCGGGAATACCAGGTCGCCGGCACCTCGGCTCGCATCGGCCGGGAGCCGGGGGTGGACGTGCTGTTCCCCGACTCCGAAACGGTCGTTTCGGGCGTCCATGCGCGAGTATGGCGGGATGAAACGGGGCAGTGGTGGCTCGAGGACCTGGGCAGCACCAACGGCACCTGGCTGGACGGCCGCCGCCTCGAAGCACCGGTGAGGGTCGCTTCGGGAGCGCGCTTCTCGCTGGGTCAGCGCGGCCCGGTGCTGCGGGTCCGGCTGCCCGGCGAGGTACCAGCCACGCGTCGCGAAGCGGCCGTCGATCCCGACGCCCCGGAACTGCGGTTGCGCCGCGTGAATGGCGGCGAGGACCTCCGCGGCCGCGGACGCGAAATCGTGATCGGGCGCGCCGTGGGCTGTACCATACCGCTGCGCACCGTGGTGGACACCGTGGTCTCGAAGCACCACGCGATGGTGGAATTCGACGAGGCCGGCAACGCCACCATTACTGACCTGGGCAGCCGCAACGGTACCTATGTCAACGGCCAGCCGATCACCGGCAGGGCCATGCTGAAAGCCGGTGACCGGATCATGTTCGGCTGGACCGGACCGCTGTTCGAGGTTCGGGTGGCCGGGGCGCAATCCCTGGGCGAAATGGACGGCGCTCCCTACCACCCCGAACTCCAGCCGCCCAAGACCTTCGTGGGAATGGTCCAGAGCGCTGAGGAGTCGGCGCTCGGCTCCAGAGGCCTGACACGGCTTCGCACGTTCGCCGCGGTCATGCTGCGCCAGATGGCGCGCGAGTCCTCGACCGCGTTCCGGGTGGCGACGCTGGCGATCACGGTCGTGGCGCTGGGGCTGATGTTCCAGCTGTATCGCGTGACTCTGCAGCGAACCAGCGAGGCCGAGCAGCGACTGGCGAACGCCGAGCGGGCGCTCCAGGAACAGCTGCGCAGTTCACAGGAAGCGCAGCGGCAGGCCGGGGAGGAAATAGTGCGCCTGCGCCGCGAACTCAATCAGGCGCGCCGCGCCGCCGTGGGCAGGCGGGTGGTGGATTCCCTAGAGCGCCTGCTGCGGGAGGCCCAGGCAGCCGCGCGGCCCACCTCGGACGCGGCCGGCTTCGAGCGCGTCGCCCAGGAGAATGGGCGCTCGATCGGAATGGTGATAGTGCGGTTCGCGGGCGGCGATACCTCGATGGGGAGCGGGTTCGCCATCACCCAGTCCGGCTTCTTCGTCACCAACCGCCACGTGGTACAGCCCCCGGGCCGCTTCGAGCAGCCGGTGAGCGTCGAGATCATCATGGCCGACACCAACGTGGCCCAGCGGGCCGTCGTAGTGACGGTCAGTGCGGTGGACCGCGAGGACGTCGCGGTGCTCAAGATCCGCGGGTTCCGCGGCCAGCCGGTCCGCGCGATCAACTGGAGCGGCAGGAACGTGCAGCAGGGGATGCCAGCCGCGGTTCTGGGATTTCCGTTAGGTACTCGCCTGGGCGTGGACCAGCGCGGCTTCGTGCGCAGCTCGATCTTCACCGGCGTGATCTCCCAGACCGGCGAGGAGTGGATCCGGTTCAGCGGCCTCACGTTCGAGGGCGTCTCTGGCAGCCCGGTGTTCAACGCTCGGGGCGAGGTGATCGCCGTGCACTTCGGGGCCCTGTCCCAGGGCTCCGGCCTCGGCTTCAGCGTGCCGATGTCACGGGTGCGCAGGTGGCTGCCGCAGGAGGCGCGGCTGGAACTGGGTCTGTGAGAGGCAGAGGTATAGCGGCACAGAGGGACAGGTCCCGCAGCCTCGTGCCTCCATCTCTATAAAATAAAATGGAAAGCGCCGGGTCGTGCCCCGGCGCTCTCCTCCATGCAGCGATGACGGATGCTAGGTGTCTTCGCGCTCGCGCGCGGGCGTCTCGTCCTCGCTCGCCCAATACCACATCAGGATGCGGGGCCGGTCGTGGGCCTCGCCGCCGTCCTGGATCACCAGCCCGATTGGCTCCTGCTGTAGAGTCGCTGTCGGCATACCGTCGTTCGCCTTTCCTCTTTAATGGAGCGTGGGCATACGCTGCCCGGTGCCCCAACCCAGTGCACCCATCGTGCCCACTGGGTTATGAGGCGTAAACGATCGGCATACAATGAGTTAACTACTTCGGAGTGACCGCTCTCACACTACCTACTGTGTCGCAATGACACGTGAACTGGTGTGTCACTTCGACGCAGGTCGGGTTGCCAGGAACCCGGCGTTCCGCGACCGCGAATTCCGGGTCTGGCCAGGAGGCAGCTGCACTTTCCAGTCACTGTAAAGCGGCCGGAGGGCTTCGCTCGACAGCAGCGGCTCACCCCCGCCACGATGCGGGCCGCCTGGCATGACGGCGTGGTGTCCGCCCTCGCCAGTGGCTGCCTTGAGCCGCGCGATCAGGGCCGCGAGGGACGCGCTCTCGACGCCGGAAAGAGCGCTGGTCTCGATCAGCGTGGCGACGAACTCGGCGGGCTCCGGGTTCACGCCATCGAGTCCGTCCACGCGGCACTCAATACGGCTGGCAAGCTGCTCGCTCAGCGCGCGGTTTTCCAGGCCCAGGATGGCGGCGATGTCGGGGTCGAGCACCACAAGCTGGGCGCCGCGGGCCGCGAGGAACAGGGCGCAGGCGCCGTCGGCGGCGCCAATCTGAAGCACCGGGTCCTGGTCCTCCAGCAGTTCGGCCAGCGTGACGACCGGGTCGTGCGCGCTCAGGCCCCAGTGCGCCGGCTGGGACTGGGCGGCCCGCAGGGCCAGGTGCTTCTCTCGCCAGCGCCGGAAGCTCGGCAGGCGCAGCCGCTTCTTGATAATGGCATCCACCTGTTCGCTAAGCACCACTTCGGTAAGCGCCAGCTGATCGGTGCGCCCCAGTTCCTGGATGGCCTCGTCGCCGATGCCGAGTATGGCCTCGCGGGGCAGGTTGTCCTTGTACTCCTCGATGCGCTGTTCGATGAACTCCTGGTACTCCGCGCGGAGGCTGCGCGGCGGACGCTTCTCTCGCCGGTCACGCACGTTCAGCACGGTTCGATGTGCACGACGACCTCGTCGAGCTTGAGGTCGCGCCGCAGCGTCGCTTCGACGGCGTCGGCGATTTCGTGCGCGCGCTCGACGGCCAGCGAGCCACGCACGCCGATGGTGAGCTCCGCGAACACCAGGCCGGAGCTGGATCTGGACTTGATGCGATAGGCGCTATGCACTCCCTCCACCGCTTCGGCCGCGCGTCGGATCTGGTCCGGTTCGCGGGCCACTTCGTCCACGAGAATTGGCACGGCGCGGCGCACGATCTGCCAGCCGATACGCGCGATGACGATCGTGACCAGGAGGGCTGCGATCGGGTCCACGTACGGGATGCCACGCTGGCTCAGCACGCCGCTGGCGATGACGCCGAGGGTGATGATCACGTCAGCGCGGGTGTGGGCCGCGTCGGCCAGCAGCAGGTCGCTGTCCAGCTGGCGGCCGCGGCGCGTCTCGTACCACGCCACCCAGACGTTGGCAACCAGGGTGCCAAGCAGCAGGGCAAGGTCGAGCGATTCAAGCGCCGGCGGCCGGCCGCCGGCGAGCAGGCGCCGCACCGCGCCGGTGAGTAGCTCGAAGCACGAGACGGAAAGGAAGATCACGATCGCGACCGCACCCAGGATCTCGAACTTGCCGTGGCCGTACGGATGGTCGTGGTCCGGCGCTCGTGAGGCGACGCGCATCAGGGCCAGGAAGATCACGTTGTTCAGCGCATCCACGGATGAGTGGACGGCGTCGCCCAGCACCGAGAGGGAATTGGCCTTGATCCCGATGACGACCTTGGCCCCCACGACCGCGAGGTTCGCGGTGAGGAGGCCAAGCAGTACGCGCCGGATTGCGGCTGCGCGATCTCGTCCGTCGGGTCGCGCTCCGGACATGGACTCAAGCTAGATTGGTGTCGGACCCAGTCAAGACCGAATGCGCGCCGATCTGCACCTCCATACCTCGTGCTCCGACGGGCTGCTGCCCCCGGAGGCCGTCGTGGTGGCGGCCCGGCGCGCCGGCCTCGGCGTCATCGCGATCA
>DATMBH010000291.1:0-6005 GCA_035559335.1 Gemmatimonadales bacterium | reverse complement strand
ACATGCTTTCGTTCACCTGAACGGCGAATGGACAGAAATCGTTGAAGACCCAGACTCCGCCTGGGGCGGCTGCCTCAAGCACGAGCCGACGAGCGGCCTGATACTCGGGCCATGGAACGTCGCTGTTATCCAGGAAGATGTGGCCTCCCGGCTTGACCTTATCGACCGCAACTGCAGCTTCTAGGTCTCTGGCGAAGCCGTCGACGACTATCAGATCGAATGAGTGGGCAGCGAGGTCTGGGTGAAACGTATGCTGTCCCGGTGGGCACAGCCGGTGATCTACATGCGTGATCCCATACGCCCGGAGTAGTTGCTGCACCTTGTCATACCAGGATGGGTCCGTCTCCACCGATACCAGGTGTCCTGCCAACTGCGCGAAAAGCAAAGTTGACATCCCGGAGCCGAACTCGAGAATCGTCCAATCGGGTCGAATGATCGATTCTAGCCGCCGGACCGCCCTGTAGCCGAGCCAGGGGACGTGTTGGCGGTAACCAAAGACCTTCCATAGAACAGTGGACCATAGGGAATGAGGCAAGTACCGCAGGCCGGGCAGATCGATGAGAGTCCCCGAGCAGGTGTGCAGCCGCGTCTTTCGCAGGCCATCCCCAGTAACCAGCCGGGACCAGTATCGGTGGAGCGTTCCTAGTCGCATGGCTGTGGCCTAACGACTCGCAAGTCTTCCGCTGGCTTCGGTGACGTGTTCATACCAGTCGAGGAGGTCCGCAGCAGCGGCCAAGGCCTCGCGTAGGGCCGGCTCCGATTCCAAAAAGGGCGCTCTGACGTCCACTCGTGGCACCGAGATTCTCACGACCGCTGACTTGAATGCGCGTTCGATGCGCATGCCGTGCCGAAGTTGGCCACCGAACTGGCGATGTAGCTCCGCGAGCCGGTCAGCCATTCCAGAAAACTGCAGGTCAACGTTCCCGTGAGGCACTTTGTGGAGCAGTTCGACCGTGGGCGGCAGGGCGGCGGGCTTGAACCGGATGAACGCAGAAGTCGCGGGCTTTTCGGAGGGCGCGGGCATTTGGAGCTGTGGCGCGAGAGAGTTGGCAAGCTCCCAGTAACGTCTCCAGAATGCGGTCGTAACCTCGTCCGGCACGAGTTGCCAGCCCCTGCGACCGCGGTCGAGGGCGTGTTGAAGGAGAACCTGCTTGTAGCGGCCACGGGGCCCAAGCTGCGATGCGCTGTCGAACCATCTGAGGAGGGCCTCGTAACTGATCCGGCGGTCGAAGCCAAGCGTGTCAGAGTCGTCAGGAAAGTACTCGTTTGGGGCAATGATGACCGTTACGCATGCGTCGCACTCGCCACTCCTAATGTACTGCCTGGCACGTTCAGTGTACCGCTGGGCCTGTCGAGGCTGGAGGGTGGCGTCGATCTTGTTTTCGATCAGTACCCTGACAAGATGTGTACCACAGTCCAGGGTCAGGTCGAGGTCGGACTCACCACTCGATGTGCTAGTGGAGCGGGCGGCCCGCCTGAGCTGGGCGGAAGCTGGTATACCGATCTGGTTCATGAACCACTCGAAGAAAGGACGAGACGCAACGAATTCCTCGAGCAGTAGCAAGTCGAGATCCCGTTCGCAGACTCCAGGGATATCGATCTCTGTCATATCGCTGAGAGCCTGTGGTGCCGCTTCACGAGATGCGCTTAGGAGGCAGACCGCGCGCGGCACTCCGCCGTGCACGCGCCTCAATGTACGGCGCGCGGACCGTCCACTTCAAGCGCGTGCTAGCCAGCCCCAACTATGGTGTGGCCCACTCGACAATGAGGAACGCATCGAGCGGGAGTTGTTGTTCAAGGCCTGCCTCAAGGAACCGGCGCTGCCCCAGGCGAATACGGTCGCGGCCAGCGCGCTTCAGCTCCGCGAAGAGCACTCTGCTCCCGCGCCAGCAATAGACGTCCCAAGCGCCACCACGCTGGCCCATTGCCTCACGGAGCTGCTCCAGGAGTCGCAGTCGCGCCGCGGGGAGCGTAACGGGTTCGCTGCCCCAGTAACCAGTGCGATAGCAGCGACGGTAACTGTCGATCCACACGCCCTGCCATCCCGCTGCCTGAAGAGTCCACAACACCACGAGCTCAGCGAAGGCCGGCTCGCGGTGCCAGCGAAGCAGTTGCTTGCCCCCGTATCGGTCGGAGGGAAGTGGGCCCGCCCACGGCTTGAACACAGGGGTCGACTTGGGAACGTGCACAGTGCCACCGGCGGGAAGCACGATCGGCTGGGTGGAACTCGGTGCCAGATCGAGCGGATACTTCATTCTCTGTTGGGGCTGGCTAACGTGATCGGTATGAGCTGCAGCGCGGCCACCCGCACTGCAACGGCTCGGCGCTCTGGGCCTGAAGAGCCGCGAGGGTATGCCGGAGCGGCCGCGTTGACAGCTTCATGCCGTAGTCAGTCAGCCCCACGGAACTCGGTCAACAGTTGCTCAAGAGCATCCGCGACGTGCGCGCTTTTCGGCGCCCAATCTCCGACGCGCATCGTGAGAAACCGCTGGGCATAGTCGGCAGGGATGGCCAGTTGAAGGCGCTCGGATAGGAGCTGCCTGAGCCGGTCGCGCGCCTGCTGGGCTCTCTCGGTCTCGTTAAGCCACGCGAAGTTAACGGACAGTGTCCCATTGGAATAGACGGAGAAGAGAGACCGCTGGAATAGTCGGGTATCCTTGATGTTGAACGATCCATTGTCCTTGCCCGTACCCCAAGCGATATCGCAGCCCGAGCTGGCAGCTCGGTCGTACAATAAAGAGAGCGCTTGGACCTCGTGGGGTTCCAGCTTGGAGGCTGCATCGGCGAAGAAAGATCCCTTGTCCCACTTGCGCCGTGATCCCGCGGACGTGACGGTGACGGCGCGTTTGATAAGGCGGGCTTGTTCGGTGTAGCCGAAGAGCGAAGGCACAACGACACGGCGGCCCTCAGACACATACTGACGCGCCTCGACCAGGAGGACCTCGGATCGCTCCATCTGTCCGTTGAGAAAGAGGACCACACTTCGGAGCTCAACTGGGGATTCCTCGAGGAGGAATACCAGGCGCACTTGACCCTGGCGGAGGTTCTCTTCCGCGCGCTCGAAGAAAGCATCTGCAGACAGGGACTCATTGGGTCTAAGAAGCTCCAAAGCCTGCTCCAGTCCCAGGCCTCGATCCTTCGCGGCCGTTTCGGCCAGGCCTCGTAGCAGCTCCTTGCTCCAGTAGAATTGGCCGTTGGCTGCGTACTCGAGCACCTGTCCTACCACCTCGCGGCGTGAACGGGTGTCCTCGAAGCGTTTGCACTCTACAAAGGTTGGGATAGCGTCCTGGTCGAGCAGGAGAAAATCGACGCTCCAGCGGTTGCCACCTGTGCCGGGGTCAGGAACGGGCATCTCCCGTTTAACCAGGAGCCACCTCCGCGGGTCGTCTGGGTCAATCTGGTCGCCCGGCAGTAGTTCGAGGTTCTTGGCGAGGAGCTCCTGCAGCTCCTTGGCCTCGTCGGCGCAGTGCAGCCTCGCCATTGGCTCGCTGGAGCCATCCGCCTTAACGAGGTAAACATGCGTCATCGCCGTGCACTCCAACTCTAGGTGGGGCTGCATAACTGCCCCACTCTCAGCCGCGCGAGCCGCACGCGCAGCACTTGAAACCCACGACAATGATTATCCGGCTCGCGTCGGCTGCAGCGTGAAAGTTAGGCCTCGTCGGCTGGCACGTCGAGCAGCGATCGCGCCTGCTTGATCAGTGCTCGATACCGATGGTGGTTTCCCGCATGCGCCAGAAACTCTGCGAGTGCGGCACGTGCCTTCGCTGAGCGTCCGGCCAGTTGCTGAGCAAGTCCTTCCCAGAAAGCCGCCTCTCCACGACCGGCGAGTTTCTTCGCCTTCCGGCAGGCCGCAATTGCCAGATCAAGATTCCCTTCTCCCGTTCTACGCCGATACTGGACAGTTGCTCGTGCCAGCTCAATGAGAGTCGCCGGATCCTCCGGGGATTTCTCGAGTTGGCGCAGGAGGTCACCGATTTCAGAGCGCAGTGCCTTTTCCGTTCGCGAGCCGTCCGTCGTTGCCCGTGACGCTCCGCTCGATCAAAGGAATGTCGCCGAAGAGGGGGTGGCGGTACGTGGAGCGCTTCATGACTCGTGCCTGCGTGGTGTAGCGGTTGCGCGTTCAGTTGCGGGCCGGCGTCTTGGCCGCGTCGCCTACCAGCCAAACGCTACCCTGGCCGTAGGGGGCGGGCCAGCGCGGCCAGCCGGCCTGCAACTGCAACGCGTTGTGATGCCGCCTCTTGACGCCGTAGGTGTACCTGTACAGACTACCTGTACAATAACCATGGAGGTTCCATGGCGCTCAAGACCAGCTACAGCCGCGCCCGAGAGAAGTTTGCTTCGCTCTGGGACGAGGTCGAGAACTCGCGCGAACCCGCCGTCATACAGCGTCGCGGCCATGAGGATATGGCGCTGCTGCCCGCCGCGGAGCTCGCCAGTCTGCGCGAGACCGCCTACCTGCTGCGCTCCCCGCAGAACGCCGCGCGGTTGCTCGCCGCCCTGGCCCGCGCACGCCGGGGCCGGACGAAGGCCACGGATCTCGCAGTCCTGCGCCGCGAACTTGGGCTGGAGAAGGCAGGCTGAACCGCAGGCCGCGGCCCCGCCGCTACGCGGTCCTTCAAGACGAGTTCCTCGAAGACCTCCGCTACTGGGTCGACACGAATCGGAAGACCGCGCTCCGGGTGCTGGACCTGATGGAAGCCGTGCTTCGCGAGCCGTTCGCAGGGCTCGGCAAACCGGAGGCACTCAAGTATCTCGGCGGCAACGTGTGGTCGCGCCGGATCAATGAAGCCGACCGCCTCGTCTACGAAGTCTTTGACGACCGGGTGGAGTTCCTCCAAGCCCGCTACCACTACTGATCCCCAAAGAGGCGGCATAACGCTCAGCATCAGCGGCGGCGCGCAGCGCCGTCCGCTGCATCCTGTTGTTAGACGCGAAGCCTCGCGATCGCGAGATCATCCTTCCTCCTGGACCGCAACTGTCCGGATGCGCTCCAACGATAGCTCCGCCTTCAAGTCGTCGTCGAGATTGTCGTAATGCCCGAACAGTGCCTCAAGCAGTGGCCAGCTTCACGCACTACTTAGGCCTCAACGCAGCTCTGCCCAGCGACGAGCGCGCCGCGCTAGGACGATGGTGCTGTCCGCTTGGTTGAAGAAGTCTCGCACGTAAACAACGGTGGAGTCGTCACGCCATGTGACCTGCCGAGGCGCCCAAGCCCGATGTCCGTTGGTGGTGACGTACTCACGTATCCACCCGATGGCCGGATCCAGCCGCCAGATGGAGAGGATGTCGTCGGCCAGCGCATCCTCGTCCGCGGCAACGAAGAAGCGGCTGTCCGGGGATGAGATTGGAGTAGCCGGAACCTCGATAATCTGTCGGCCGCTAGGCTCGATCACAGAAACCCGGATGCCGTCCTCAAAGACACTGCGAACAACCAAGTGCCCGGTGGGAAGTGGTGGCAGAAGGGTGTTGGTGACGTTCCCATCCTCACTGCGGATATCGATGAACGGCATCGAGTCGCCGGTACGCAGATGTACCCAAAGGGTGTCCGGGTATTGCCGAACCGGCGCGGATGCGTTGCCTGAGGGCGATGGGCCGCTCGTGTCAGGCCTGACGATATCGACACGAGGTGGCGCCTCAGCGCGCCGGGTGGGCGGGGCATCGGTACGCGTGCAGGCTGCGCACAGGCCGACGAGGAGAGAGGCAGTGCAGCGAGGGCGCGTCATGCCTTGAGGTCTAACGACTTGCGTTTCTGCTGCGAGCGCGCCTCATCACTAGGCGAGCCACAGGTCGCCGCCCTAGCCAATCTGGCCCGGCGACGTAAGGAACGCCAGCCACCGGCGCGCTCGGCAGCAACAAACGCATATTAGCTGGCCCATCGCTAGGCGTGGTCGTGCCCGTGCCGATGCCCGGGCTCGAACAGGCAGGCCGCGTGACCGAGGATCCTGTCGCCACCCTTCAGCGCGCTTGGGGTGGCCTTCCAGCCGCGATTAACGCGCGCACGC
>DATMBH010000290.1:0-8663 GCA_035559335.1 Gemmatimonadales bacterium | reverse complement strand
TTCAGGTCCGCGCCACGCCGACGTACTACACGCACCACATTGTGCGCAGCGGATACACCAACCGTGGCGAGGTCATCGGGGCAGTGGTTGGGCCTGGTGGCAACGGCCAGTACCTCGACGTCGATGTGTTCACCCCAAGGGGGAGACTGGGCTTGTTTGTTTCACGTGTGGTTCGTGACAACGATGCCTACTACGCGAACCGCGGCGGCGAGACCTTCCGCGGTCACGATGTTACCCTCACCACGGGCCTGGTAATTGCCCGGCAGCGCGATCCGTGGCGTATGGAGGTCCGACTGGCGCGAATGCGGGACTACAACCGCTACTTTATGGTGCGGAACGACGTGACTAACTGGCATGTGGCCCTGGACCTGGTGTGGTTGCCGTGAAAACTGGATGCCCCTGGCGCAGTCAGGGTAAAGGGCGCGCCTTCCGCGCGCCAATGAAGCAGCAACCATGAGCCTCGCGAACCCACCCGTGGTTGGCGACACGCTGTCGGCGCGATCGGTGCTGTCCATCCTGCTACCACGGTGGCGGTTCGTGGCGCTCGTTGTCCTGATCTCGGGCGTGCTCGGGGTGCTCGCCAGCTTCCTGGTAACGAGTCGTTACCGAGCGGTGGCGATCGTGGCGCCAGTGGGCCGCCGCATGCCCCAGCTGCCGGCCGCCTTGGCAGGCGTAGCCGGTCAATTCCTCCAGGGGGTCGGCACGGGAGAAGGCGTCCAGACCCCCGGCTACTACGTGCAGGTACTGCGAACCGACGGGCTCATGCGTGAGGTGCTGCTGACGCCGTTCCCCGCGCCGCGCAGCCGAGTCACCACGGCCTCCTCGGACAGCATCGTACTGCTCGATTACCTGGTCGAGGACGGGAAGCCTCTCGCTGTACGCCTGGATGCGGCGCTCAAGATCCTGCGCAAGCGGCTCTCAGTCTCCGCGGACAACCAGACATCCATCATCAGGATCGGGGTCGAGCTTCCCGATCGCGAACTGGCGGCCTCGGTTGCCAACGCATTCGTCGAGCGCCTCAACGCTTTCAATCTCCGCACCGCGCGGGAACAGGCGCGACAGCGGCGGGTGTTTGCGGAGGAGCGGCGAAACGAGCTGGCGCGCGAGCTTCGCGATGCCGAGGAACAGCTAAGAGCCTTCCTGGTGCGTAACCGACTGTATCAGAACGATCCCGACCTGCAGTTCCAATTCGGGCGGCTGGAGCGGCAGGTGCAGCTGCGCCAGGAGATGTACCTGACGCTGAGTCGGGCCTACGAGCAGATGCGCGTCGAGGAAACCAACGACGTTCCTCCCCTAACGGTAATCGATTCAGCGGTCGCTCCGGTGAAGCGGAGCTATCCGTCCCGCCGGGTCTGGCTGGTCCTCTCGCTCGCTCTGGGGCTGACCATGTCCGTGACATATGTGAGTCTCAGGACACTGCTGGCCCCGCGCTGACCGCGCTGGAGGCGCGGGGCTTGCCCAGTATCGCGCCCACGACCGCCGCCGTGATAAGGCTCACCCACCAGTCACCAAGCACCATGATGTTGAACGTAAATGACATCATTATCACGGCCATCAGATGGGACAGCACCAGCACACAAGTGGCGCCCGCGCAGTTGCCACGTCGCAGTCGTGCCATTAGGTAGGCGATAACCAGGCCGAAGACGAACGGCATTAGGGCGACCCCGGCCGGCCCGAAGTCGGCGTACCAGTTCTTCAGCCAGGTCCCGACGTTGGCCTCCACCGGGGTGAAGTAAGACTCCTCGTAATAGGCGACCGGACTTCCGATGCCGACTCGGGACAGTACTCTGGCAAACGGGGCGAAGGTGTAGGCTCCCGGGAATGGCATCGCCGGTGCGCCGGCCTTCAGGTACTCGCTGAAGACGGGAGGCGACACCGAAAGGTGCGCAACGACTGACGGAAGGAACGGCACGTGGCGGCTGGTGGACGAGAGCCGCGGATCCACGCCCGGCAGGTCCACCACTAGGCCCCGATTTGCGCTCACCAGCGTAAATCCGCCAGCGGCTACCATGAGCACGACCACCAACCCAATCGCGGTGGAGATGCGCCGGGACCGCCTTTGCAACTCCTGCGGCGCCGGCGGAGCGAAGGCAAGACCCGCGACAAACAGGGCAGCGGCGATTCCGACGCCTGTCCTGCCGGCGGTGAGCACGCCCTGAATGGAAACGACGATCAGAGGAATAGCGTTGATTGCGGCAAGGCGGCGGATACGCCGCGTGAGCACTCCGGCCAGTGCACACGCCGTAAAAGCTACCGATCCCAGGTAAGGAATGACTCCGCCCTCCTCTCCTTGCACTCGGGCTATATACCTGGCGTTCATCTGCTTGAGGAGCGCTTCGGTGAGGTTCGAGGAGCCGCGCAGTGCAACCGCGAGCTCGGCCCCAAGGGCAATTGCCGCCAAGGTGGTGAGCACCACGATCGCCGTTACCAGGCGCCTGTCCGAGGGCATCGAATCGGCCCGTGGCGGGCTCGCCAGGGGCTGAAGACGGTAAGCGAGGCCTGACATGGCAGCGGAGCCGAGCGTCAGCTGGATCCATGCCAAGGCGATGTAGCCCCAGGCCGCTCCACTGATGGGGTAGTAGTGGATCAACCCCGAGGTGGTCAGCGCGAGCACCATTCCCCAGATGGCCGAGTAGGCTGTCACCGGATTGAACCACCGCTGGTGGATGGCCCAACCCACAACCGAACCCGCCGCACCGGCCGCGAGCGCCAGCACCGGGTTCATCGGCCACGCTCGCCTGCGGCGGTCACTGCGAGCGCCCGCTCATAGGCGTCCAGAACCCGCTGCGCAATAGGCCGCCAGTCGAGGGACGACTGGGCGTAGCGGCGTCCCGCGGCTCCCATGCGCTCCCGATCGGCGGGATTGCGCAGCAGCGCTTCAATGGCCGCCGCGAGCTCCCTGGGCGATTCGGGTGGAACCAGGAGCCCCGCACCGCCGTCTTCGACCAGTGAGGTCAGTCCCCCAATCCGGGATGCCACGATCGGCCGTCCGTAGCTGATGGCCCACACCGCCCCGGCGCTCTGCGCGATCTCCCTATAGGGGAAAGCCACGATGTCAGCAGCGGCCAGATACGCCGGTATCTCCGCTTCGGCGATGAAGCCAGACCGGAACTCCACCCTGTCGCTGACGCCAAGCTCGGTAGCCAGTTCGGCAAGCCGTCGCGGTGAGCCCCCGGGATGGCGTCCAGCTACCAGCACCCGCACAGTGACGCCTCGCTCCCTGAGAATGGCCGTCGCCCGGAGCAGGACATCCACGCCCTTGTCATGGCGCACATCGCCCAGCATGAGCACGAGCGGCGGTCCGGCCCCGTCAAGCCCGATCTTACCCTTATCCGGGATCAGGTCGCGGCGGACGATGTCGCAGACATTGCCAAGAGGTATCAGCGTTATGCGATCGTCCGGCACTCCGAAATCGCCGCGCAATGCCTGGCGGGAGTCCTCGGTGTGGCAAAACAGCAGGTCGCTGCCATGGTAGATGCGCTTCAGGCCGGCCGTCAGTGCCGCCGTGCGCGGAGCATCGTGAGGGTAGACGTTGTGCACGTGGTACGCAACCACGGCGCGATGCTGCAGCCAAGGATGCCACAGGGAGTCAAAGGCCTGGACGGCGTGGAAGTAGACGTGCACCACGTCGTAACGCCGGGCCTGCGCCAGCAGTCGAAGCGCCGACCCGATGTGTCCCAGCATCCGGAACGCCCGCCACAGGTGCCTGCTCATCCCGGGCCGCCAGGATGCCAGCTGGGTGCGACGATAGAACCGGACCTGGGTATTGTAGCGCGGCGGCTCCCAGGCGCTGCTGAGAACTGCGTGAAGCGGCCCCGTCCAGAGGTCAACCTCGAGCCCGAGGTCAACCAGTGCGTTGCAAAGCCTGTGGTTGAACGCGCCCGCCGAAAACGACGGGTTCAGCATCAGGACTCGCACTTGGCCTCAGAGTGTGCGATAGGCGCCCGGGCGGTCGGACCCTGCTTGCACGATGGGAGCGCGGTACTTAGCTTCGGCGCTCATTGTAATACGGTCGAAAACGGTTTTCCAGCTACTAGCGCCTTCCGGATGCTGTCTTTCGCGCCAACTGAGTGGGTTCAACGGAGCCAAGTTCTGATCGGTGGTTGCCTGGGGTGACGGACTCCGCGGTGCCAACTGTGCTCCTGTTCGGTGCGACCGGCCAGGTTGGCAGCGCGGTGGCCCGACTGCTGCGCGGCCGGCAGCCCTGCCCACGGCTGATCGCGCTCTCCTCGGCGCAGGCGGATTTCCGCAGGCCGGATTCACTGCGGGATCTGGTGCGCCGCGAAAGGCCGGACTTCATTGTCAACGCTGCCGCTTACACGGCTGTTGATCGCGCGGAATCTGAGATCGAACTGGCGCACCTCATAAACGCGACCGCGCCGGGGGTGCTGGCAGAGGAGGCAGCGCGCATCGGGGCGTCGCTGCTTCACTACTCGACCGACTACGTCTTCGAGGGATCGGCGGCGGAGCCATACAGCGAGAACGATGTACCCAATCCGCTCTCGGCCTATGGGCGCTCGAAGCTGGCAGGTGAGCGTGCGATTGCGATCACGGGTGCACGGCACGTGATTATTCGCACCAGCTGGGTTTACAGTTCCCGAGGCAGCAACTTCCTGCTGACCATGCGCCGGCTGTTTCAGGAGCGTGACGAGGTGCGGGTGGTGAACGACCAGTACGGTGCGCCGACGAGCGCCGGGTTTCTGGCGCACGCGACGCTGGTGGTGCTCGAAACGGCTTTGAGGAGAGCCGACTTCGCCGGCGGAGTGTATCACCTGACGGCATCGGGGTACACCACCTGGTTCGGATTCGCTCAGCGCATCTACGAGTCCCTGAAGTCCCGCGAACCGCTGAAGTGCGGGCGGGTGGTGCCAATAGCGACCGACGAGTATCCTACGCCGGCGCGGCGGCCGCGCTGGTCGGTACTGGACAGCTCCAAGTTCCAGCGCGAATTCGGTTTGGCGCCGAGTTCGTGGCAGGAGCAGCTGGACAGCGTGTTGGTAGAGCTTCAGTAGGGCGTGCGGGCCCACTGTCCCACCGTCCCACAGTCCCACAGTCCCACTGTCCGAAGGACCTATGCCATTCCGGACCGAGCCAACTGAACTAAGCGAAGCGATCGTGGTGATTCCGCACGCCTTCGAGGACGCGCGCGGGTTCTTCCAGGAAGTGTGGCGCGCCGACCAATTCGCAGCGCTGGGGCTGCCAGACAGGTTCGTCCAACTGAACCACAGCGGCTCCGTGAAGAACGTGGTGCGGGGGCTGCACTTCCAGTACGAGCCGCCCATGGGCAAGCTGATGCGCGTGACGCGCGGCGAGGCCTTCCTCGTGGCGGTGGACATCCGTAAGGGTTCACCGACGCTTGGCCGGTGGGTGAGCGTCATTGCGAGCGATCGTAACCGCAAGCAGCTGTGGGCGCCGGCCAGCTTCGCGCGCGGTTTCTGTGTGCTGTCGGATTACGCCGAGATCCAGTACCTGTGCACGGGTACGTACAATGCGCCCGGCGAGTCTGGCATCCGCTGGAACGATCCGCGAATCGGGATCGAGTGGCCGGTCAGGGACCCGATACTCTCGGATCGCGACGCGAAAGCACAGTCGCTGGACGAGTGGCTGGCGCGGCCGGAGGCTGACCGGTTCAGGTTCGCTCAGACCTGAGCGCCGCGCGTTCCGCCAACTTACGAGCTATTATCCCCCGCCATGAAACCACCCCTGCGCTTTGCCCTGGTGGGCTGCGGCCGAATCTCGAAGAGCCACATCGAAGCGATCGCGAAGCACGACGGCGCCGCCAAACTGGTGGCCGTGTGCGACATCGAACCCAAGGCACTGGAGGCGGCCCGCAAGGCGAGCGGCGCCACTGGGTTCGCCTCGCTGGACGAGCTGCTGGAAAAATCCGAGTGCGACGTGGTGGCCCTCGCGACGCCGAGCGGCCTGCACTCCCAGCAGGCGATCCAGGCTGCCGCCGCCGGGCGCCACGTCGTGACCGAAAAGCCGATGGCCACGCGCTGGCACGATGGGCTGCGCATGGTGGAAGCGTGCGACAAGGCCGGAGTGCGGCTGTTCGTCGTCAAGCAGAACCGGCTCAACCCCACGCTCCAGATCCTGAAGCGCGCGGTGGAGCGGGGCCGGTTCGGCCGGATTTTCAGCGTGCAGTGCAACGTGTTCTGGAGCCGGCCGCAGGAGTACTACGACAGCGCCGCCTGGCGCGGCACCTGGGAGTTCGACGGCGGCGCGTTCATGAACCAGGCCAGCCACTACGTGGACCTGCTGGACTGGCTGATTGGCCCGGTCGAGAGCGTTCACGCCTACACGGCCACGCTGGCCCGTCGCATCGAGGTGGAGGACACCGGCGTGGCGGCGCTGCGGTGGCGCAACGGCGCCCTGGGTTCCATCAACGTCACGATGCTGGCGTACCCGAAGAACCTCGAAGGCTCGATCACCATCCTGGGCGAGAAGGGGACGGTGAAGATCGGCGGCGTGGCGGCTAACAAGGTGGAGCACTGGGAGTTTGCCGAACCGGATCCGGACGACGAGCAGGCGAAGCAGGCCAGCTACCAGACGTCGTCGGTGTATGGGTTCGGGCACGCGCTGTACTACGACAGGGTGATCAGGGCGCTGAGCGGTGAGAAGGTGGCGGTGACCGACGGCAGGGAGGGCTTGAGGTCGCTGGAGCTGCTGATTGCGATCTACACGTCGGCGCGCGATGGGAGGCGAGTGGGGTTGCCGTTAGAGTACTGAGGGACAGTGGGACGGTGGGACGGTGGGACAGACAGTGGGACGGTGGGACAGTGGGACAGTGGGACGGATAGTGCGACGGTGGGTCCCCGAGGACGCTATGCGCCAGGCGCTGGGCGGCGAGCAACACTGCTGGTGGCCCTAGGCTCCACGCGACGGATCGCCCAGAACCCGCCGCATCACTCCCCAGAAGATCCCCAGCTCAAGGGCCAGTGTGTACGGCACCATCGCGACCATGCGATGGCGCATCCCTGCCACCACCGCGCGCCACAGCACTCGGGGCGGCGCGAAACTGATCAACCCCCTGGCGCCCTGTAGGTGGTATACGGACTTGCCCGACCAGATTCCCATCCGGGCTATTTCCCGCAGCGTCTCCGGGTTGTGGTGGCTGCAGTGAGCGCCGTCCACGAACGCCGCGCGCGCCGCGAGCTTGGGCGCGAGGCTCTGGTCGTCGAGGTAGCCCGTCTCGTCGAATCCGCCCACAGAGATGAAGTCGGTTCGCCTGATCGCACGGAACACGACCGTACCCTCACGGCGCTGCTCGAGCGTCAGGTTTAGGCGGAGGTCTTCGGGGAGCCCGTGGGCTCGCTGCATGCATCGCGACCAGATGTTCTCCGGGTTGGCCACGGATTCGTCGGCATGGCTGGTGCCGAGGGCGCTGCCAGACAGTATGGGGCCCACGAGGCGCTCCACGTAATCCGCGGCGTACTGAAGATCCGCATCGCAGAAGACCAGCACCTCGCCTCGTGCCTCGGTGGCAGCGGCGTTGAGGGCACGAGCCTTCCCGCCATGCGGCAGGCGAAGCACGCGCACGCCGGCATCCCGTGCTATCTCGGCGGTGCGGTCGCGCGAGCCGTCGTCGGCCACGAGGATCTCTAGCGGCCTCCAGGTCTGACGCTGGAGCGAGGCGAGGCAGCCGGCGATGTGTCGTTCCTCTTCGTACGCCGCCACCAGGGCCGACACCAGCGGCCTCGTCACGCTCGCGACGCCCATCGGCCCTTGACGAGCGACCATACCTGGAGTGTGTAGCCGCGGACAGGATCCCGCAGGGCGATCGGTCCGGCGAGCAGGGCGTACCAGGCGAGGGCCGCGGCGGTGAGCGCGGCGAGCGAGAGGAAGTCGGACGGCGTAACTACCATGCTCATAAGGAAGGCCGTGGCGAAGACAATTGCGCACCTCGCGCCCAACGGCAGCAACCGCCGAGCCAGGCTTGCCACGGTTGTTCCGGTGGTGCCGACCAGCGCGCGGCCGAGGGCGGGGATCGTAAGGCCCGCCACGACTGCTAGTGAGCCCAGCGGCGCCGCGGCCAGTCCGAGGTGCGACAGGAGCAAGGCCGTCAACAGCGCAGTCGCCCCGCCCTCGGCCACCCCGACGAGCGCGAGACGCCGCTCGAATCCGAATGCGAACACGCTGAATGCGAGTGCTGTCCCGGCGTGACGCAGGAGATGCTGTGCAGCCATCAGCACCGTCAGTGTCGCGCCGCCATAGAGATCTCCGCCAACCCACCAGGCCACGAACCCCGAGTTTACCGCCAGGACCACGGTCACTACAGCTCCGCCTCCCAGCAGCACCGCCAACAGCAGCGCGCTGGTTGAGCGCTCCAGCGCGGTGCGATCACCCCCGGCACGCAGCTCGCTCAGGGCCGGCGAGGCGGCGTGCGCCACGATTCCCGGAAGCGCCGCACCCACTGCCAGTAGTCTGCCGGTAACGACGTACTGAACTACCGCGGCGGGTCCGAGAATGGCGCCGATGAGAATGACGTCGGTACCGCTGATTAGCAGCTGCGAGACCTGGCCGACGCTCATCCACAGCGAGCGGCCCAGATAGGAACGAGCCGCTTCCTGGGTCAGACGCCCCGGTCGCGGCCACGCGTGGGGGAAACGCCGCCGGAGCCGGCGGGCGCACAGCACCGGCAGCACCGCCTGCCCGAGCGCCCA
>DATMBH010000289.1:0-3793 GCA_035559335.1 Gemmatimonadales bacterium | reverse complement strand
GCGTCGCCGCCACCACAGCTCCGCTCAGACGCGGGCCGACCGGCACCAGAGCCCCGGGCACCGCGGCCGCCGCCCTGGCCACCACATCGAGTGCGTCCAGCGCCAGCCCCGCAGCGCCCGCTGGAACCCACGCCCCAGCCGACAGCAGCGGCACCGCGCTGAGCGCCAGTGCCAGAGCCAGCGCCGGCACGGCCGCGGCGGCCGCCGGCACAGCGAACAGGTTGGCAGCTACCGCTATCGGCGCCACACCGCCAAAAAACAGGATGGTGAAGGGCGAGGTCGCGACCACGGCGCCAGTCGAGATCGCCACCGGCCGCGCCCGGCGCAGCAGCGCGCGCAACCTTCGCCCCGTCACCTCGCGCCGCACCGCCTGCAGCTGCCGCGCGGCCGCCGCGCAACCCCATGCGCCAGCGAACGACAGCCACGCTCCGGGCGCTAGTACCGACCATGCATCTGCCGCGAGCACCAGCAGCGCGCACCCGGCCAGCAGCCCCGCGCTATCCGGCGGCCGCTGCCTCAACCTCGCCCAGGTCCAGAAAGCCAGCAGCACTCCGGCCCGCAGCGCCGGCGCGGGCCACCCCAGCAACCACACATACAGGGCAACCACGCCGAGCGCGCCCAGCTGCGCGCCGCCCGGCGAAGAGCGGGCGGCGCGCAGCACCAGCACCAGCGCCGCAGCCAGCACGCCGACGTGGAATCCGGAGATCGACAGCAGGTGTGCCAGTCCCGCGGCTCGGTAGCGCGCGTGCTCGCCTTCATCAAGCTGAATACCCGGACTCGTGCTGAGGGCTGCCGCCACGCCGAACCTGCGCTCGCCGAACAGCTCCAACAGCCGCCGCTCCGCGCCCAGCCGCAGCCGCGATCGCAGCGACAGTCCAGGGCCCCAGTTCCGCACGCTGTCCACCATCAGCACCCCGGCCTGATCCGGCCGCGCCAGGCGTCGCAGCGTGCTCACCGGCGCGCGGCGCCACGTTCCCACGACCGCTGCTCCAGCAGCCAGCGAGTCCCGGGACACGATCCGCACCTGGCCACCGCATTCCCCGGTAGCCCTCACCATGCGGCTGCGCCCGAACGACAGCCCCACCGGTTCCACCTCGAGACTGACTCGAGCGCCATCGGCCCAACCGAGCCGGCAGTCCCGCACCCGCGCCGCCCGCGCCGCCGCGCCGTGCACCGCGCCCAGCGCCAGACCCACCGCCATGAACAGCACCACCCGCATCGCTCCGCGGACTCCCCACAGCGCCACCGCAGCGAGCCCGGCCGCCGGGGCCAGCAGCCACCCTTCCGCAAACGAAAGGCCGGCTGCGACGCCGGCCGTGAATCCGATTGCGAGCGGAACAACGGCCGGCTTCACCGGCCGCCTCGCGCGACTACAAGTAGGGCTCCCTTCCGCACCGCGGCGAGACCGCCACGAACCGGAAGCCCTCCATCAGAGCCACCGCCACGTCGGCGCTCCCCTGCCCCGAATCCAGCTCGAGCTTGGTGAGCACCGCTCCCTTGAGCGTGGACACGTAGTGCGGTTGCAGACGGTTCAAGGCGTACACCAGCACGTCTTCCCTGCAGATTTCGCAACCCTCGTGCACCGGGCCCGCGGTGGGAAGCAGGTCCTGATAGACCTGCCTGACGATCTCCTCCGTGACGTTTCGCATCAAGCAGCACCCCCGGCCACCACGGCCAGCTCGCGCGAGACCGGTGCCGCCGTAAAGGTGGCGCCGGTGGTTCCAGTAAGACGGACCATTCGATAGCTACCGATCCACGACGGGGGCCCTTCCAGCACGGCCACCCGGTTGTGACGCGTGCGCGCCTGCAGCAGGTTGCCGCGCGCCGCCGGCTCCTCGACCAGCACTTCGAATACGGAGCCCACCACCGCCGCGTTGCGGCCCCGCGCCACCTCGCGCACCACCTCGATGAGCCGCTCCAGCCGCCGCGCCGCCACCTCGTCAGGCACGGCATCCGGCAGCCGCGTGGCCGGCGTGCCCTCGCGGGGACTGAACCGGAACGTGAACGCGCTGTCGTAGCCCACCTCACGCACCAGCGTGAGCGTCTGCTCGAAATCGGCCTCGCTCTCGCCGGGGAAGCCCACAATGAGGTCGGTGCTGAGCGCGATGTCCGGAATGGCGGCACGCAGCCGCTCCACGCACTCGAGGTACTGCTCGCGGCTGTAGCGCCGCAGCATCCGCTTGAGCACCGCCGAGCTGCCCGACTGCGCCGGCAGGTGCACGTGTTCGCATACCGCCGCGGTCTCGGCCATGGCCGCGATGACCCGGTCGCTGAAGTCGTTGGGATGCGGGCTGGTGAACCGCAGGCGCCGGATCCCGTCCACCGCGCCCACCGCCCGCAGCAGATCGGCGAAGTCGCGCTCGCCGTCGTGGTAGGAGTTGACCGTCTGTCCAAGGAGCGTCACCTCGCTGACCCCGCGTTCCACGAGACCCTGGGCCTCGCGCACCACGTCGGCCAATCTGCGGCTCCGCTCCGGTCCGCGCGTGTACGGAACAATGCAGAACGTGCACCGATAATCGCAGCCACGCTGTACCGTGATCCAGGCGCTCGCAGCGCCCGAGCGCACCGGGACTATGTCCTCGTAGTGCTCGTCCGATACGAACCGCGTCGCGGCAGCCCGGTCCCCCTCGCGCGAGCGCCGGATCAGCGCCGGCAGCTGCCGGTAGCCGTCGGGGCCGGCGACGAAGTCCACGTGGGGCGAACGCCGCAACAGCCGCTCGCCGAGGCGCTGGGCCATGCACCCCACCACGCCCAGCACGGCGCCCGGCCGCTTGTCGCGCTTCAGCGCGCCCACCCGCCCGAACACCCGCTGTTCGGCGTGGTCGCGCACGGCGCAGGTATTGACCACGATCACATCGGCCTCGCGGGGACTGGCCGCGGCCACGTAGCCCTCGCGGCGCAGCACCCCGGCGATCAGCTCGGAGTCGGCCACGTTCATCTGGCAGCCGTAGGTCTCGATGAAGAACCCGGGCGCGCTCATGCCGCAGCTCCCGTGAGCCGTCCCGCCGTGAGGGTCAGACGCACGCTCGTCCTGGCACAGCCCATTGCCCACGGCGCGTCAGCCGGCACGCTCACGCTGAGATAATCCTCCGAGAGCCCCTGGCGCCAGCCGCCGCTCCTGGCCTCGAGCACCAGGTCGGCCCGGCCCCCGGCCCGTGCCAGTCGGTGGGCCTCACGCTTGCGGGAGGCCAGTGACCTCAGCTCCTCGCACCGCTCCCGCACCACGGCCGAGCCCGGGGCCCCGGACAGCCGCGCAGCCGCCGTCCCGGTTCGAGCCGACCACGGGAAGACGTGCAGGTAGCTGAACGGCAGGGCCTCGACCAGCGCAACAGTGGCCCGGTGGTCGGATTCGGTCTCTCCGGGGAACCCGACAATCACGTCCGCGCCCAGACCTAACGGCTGGACCCGTTCCGCCAGCCGCTCGATGCGGCGCCGATACGATTCCGCCGTGTACCAGCGCCGTCCCATACGGCGCAGCAGGCGGTCGCTGCCGGACTGCAGCGGCGCGTGCAGGTGCGGCGCCAGCCGCTGCGGCTCCGCGGCCATGAGGCGCTCCAATCGTTCGTCAAGCTCGGTGGCCTCCAGCGACGAAAGCCGGAACCGCACTGTGCTCACGCGCTCGATGAGCAGTTCGGCCAGATGGCCCAGCGTGGTGCGGGCCGGCAGGTCGGCGCCGTAGCTGCCGATGTGCACGCCGGTCAGCACGATTTCGGCGTGGCTGCGGGCCAGGAGCGCCGCCTCGCGCACGATGTCCTCCGGATCTCGCGACCGGCTCGCGCCGCGCGCCAGCGTG
>DATMBH010000288.1:0-2578 GCA_035559335.1 Gemmatimonadales bacterium | reverse complement strand
GGCTGCTCGCATCCGGAAGGCAGAGCGACCTGGTCAACGCCGCCCGCGCGCTGCGGCACTTGGGGCCCGGCGCCTATCGGCCGCTGCGCCGGCTGCTCGACGACCCCGATCCCGCCGGCAGGCGCGCCGCGCTGAAGTCCGCGCCGGGCGTTGCCGACCCGCGGCTCGTGGCCGTGCTGGTGGGGCTCCTGAACGATCCGGCCTGCCGCTACCGTGCGGGCCAGGCGCTGATTGCCATCGGCGAGCCGGCCATCGAGCCGCTGGCCTCGCTGCTCGACGACCCCGATACGCCGCGCCCAGTTCGGCTCGAGGTGCCGCGGCTGCTGCGCCGGATACCACGACCCGGAACCGTGGCCCGGCTGCGCAACCACGTTCACAGCACCGATAGCCATCTCAGGCTGCGGGTGTTTGCGGCGCTGTCGAGCCTGAGGCGGGAACTCGCCCTGCCGCCGGAGCAACTGCAGTTCGTGCAGTCGCTGGTCGAGGCCGAGATCGCCGAGGCGCGCCGCAACGCCGCGGGCTGGGAACCGGCCCGCGCGCTGTACGCCACGCCACTGCTGGAGGAGATGTTTGACGTGCGGCGGCAGCGAGCTGTGCGCCGCGTGCTACGCATTCTGGAACTGCGCTACGACCCCGACGCGCTACGCCTGGTGCGCCAGCACCTGCCCGACCCGGCGCGCCGGGCCAACGCGCTGGAAGTGCTCGACACGCTGCTCGACCCGCCACTGCGTCCGGTCGTCATGCCGTTCGTGGACGAGTCGGGCGGCCGGCGCCTGGACGCAGCGCTCGCCGTGTCGCCCAGCGAGTTCATCACCGCCCACTGCCGCCATCCGAATCCATACGTGGCCCTGCTGGCTCTCGATGCGCTGGCCCGACGCAACGATCCGCTGGGATCGCAGGCCGGCGTCGAGTTGCTGGCGCATCCGGATGCTCTGGTGCGCGAGGGTGCGATCCACGCGCTCGCAGCTTCGGACCCGAAGCGAGCGGCCACAGCTCTGGTTCCGCTCCTCGAAGACCCCGACCCAGTCGTAGCGGCCCATGCCGCGCGCGCCCTGGCGCGCGTCACCGGCCGTCCGCTGCCGGAGAGACCCATGTACTCCACAATCGAGAAGGTGCTGTTCCTGAAGAGCGCGCCGGTGTTCGAGCGCGTAAACGGCGAGGACCTCGCCCCGCTGGCCCGGGTGGCCGAGGTGGAGATTTACTCGCCAGGCCAGGTCATTATGAAAGAGGGGGAGATCGGCGATGCGCTGTACGTGGTGATCCGCGGCCAGGTCAGCATCAGTCACAACGACCAGGTGCTCGCGACACTGGGCCCGGGCGACGCGATCGGCGAGATGGCGGTCCTAGACAGCGTGCCGCGCAGCGCCACAGCCACGGCCCTGACCGAGGTGGAGGCGCTGCGGATCGGGAGCGAAGAGTTCTACGAGATCCTGCACGAGCAGGTGGAAATCGCCGAAGGCGTGATCCGGATGTTGTGCGCCCGGCTGCGGGATGCCGACTCGCGGCTGGCCGCGCGCGCCGGCGCCGCCTGAGCCTCAGCGGCGCAGCAGGTACCTCCGCAGCAGCTGCTCCCGCAGTCCCAGCGGCGAGGCCTGGATGAACTGGCCGGTGCACGGGCTCGGGAAGATGCAGGTCAGCGCCGAGGCTGACACGCCGGTGGCGCGGAAATCAAGGTCCATGGTGAAGCTGGCCGGCGCACCGGTGCCGGACTGGCGCGTGAAGCCTACTCCGTGGAGCCTGCCGTACATGGTGCCGCTGGCGACCGTCCCGCCGGTCCACGGGCCGCTGGAAACGGTGGACGTGGAGCCGAACGTGGAAGCCGCTATCGAGTACTTGTTAGGCGTCGCCGTGCCGTTGGCCTGCCAGTAGGTGGCCGTGGACACCCTAACCTCGCCCGCCCCGGCCCCGCTTTTGCCGCCCGAGGCGTCGAACGCAGTGGTGTTCACCGTGGTGGACCCGAGCGTCGAAGCTGACGAGGCCCCCACCACGTACCCCTTCCAGGTGGGCTCGGCGTTGCTGTACCAGAAGATCTGGAGCCAGTCGGTCGTGTCCGCCGGAGACTGGGTGTTGTCGATCATTCTCAGGTCGTAGCCGACCACGGTCCAGCTGGTGTCGATGGTTGCCGGCATGGTGTGGAACAGCAGGTCCCGGTGCGACAGACTGGGCGGCGTGTACAGCGGGTTGCGGATGAAGTAGGTGACCGAGTCGGGGTGGAACGCGTACCGCGCTAGGTCGGAGAAGCCCCACAGCGCCCCGGTTGATTCGACCATCGCGATCATGGCATCGCGCTCGCCCGGCCGCCAGGCACGCCGCGCCGCGATATACTCCGACGGCGGGTCGGGCTCGGTCGAGTCGCTACAGCCAATCGCGAGCAGCGCCAGCAGGGCTGCCAGCGAGCGGTGCCGGATGGGCCGGCACGCCGCTATACTCCCAACGCTCTTCACACCGGACAAATTAACGATGCGCACGGCGATCTCCATAACACTGTTGTGCTTCGCGGCAGTCCACAGCGCGGCGGCGCAGCGCGACACACCCGTCGCTGCCGACCTAATCGTATCGGCGGCAAGGATTTACACCG
>DATMBH010000287.1:0-2829 GCA_035559335.1 Gemmatimonadales bacterium | reverse complement strand
CCCCGACCCCGACCCCCGGCCCCTTGTCACTCTGGTCTTCCCTCCGGCGCCTGGCGCTGACCGATGTAACCGTGCTGGTGCGCGGTTTCGGCCCCGCCGAGTTGGATGCGTTCGAGCGGGTGCTGATCGAGGCGGACCTAGGCGTGGCCGCCACCATGGCCCTGGTAGGGGAGGTCAAGGAGCGCGTCAGGCGCGGTGAGCTGAGAACGGCCGACGACGTGCACGAGGCGCTCCTGGCCGCGCTCCAGTCCATGCTCGCCGATCCGTCGGGGCGTGCGCCTGAGGAAATCCGCTTCGCCGCGGACGGCCCGAGCGTGCTGCTGGTGGTCGGCGTGAACGGAACCGGGAAGACCACCGCGATCGCCAGGCTGGCGAAGCGGCTCGCGGGGCAGGGGCGCAGGGTGCTGCTGTGCGCGGCCGATACCTATCGGGCCGGAGCGGTGCAGCAGCTCGAGCAGTGGGCCAACCGGCTCCAGCTGCCGTGCGTGCGCGGCCAGAGCGGTCAGGACCCTGCGGCGGTAGCGTTCGATGCGGTGGAGGCGGCCTCGGCGCGCGGGCTCGACACCGTGCTGGTGGACACGGCGGGCCGGTTACACACCCAGGCCGACCTGATGAAGGAGCTGCACAAGATCGCCCGGGTGGTGGGGCGAAAGGCCCCCGGAGCGCCACACGAGACCCTGCTGGTCTTGGACGGCTCGACGGGACAGAACGCAGTGCAGCAGGGCAGGGTGTTCGCAAGCTCGCTGCCGCTCACCGGGGTGATTGTGACCAAGCTGGACGGCACGGCGCGGGGCGGCGCGGTGGTGGCGATCCGCAAGGAACTCGGGTTGCCGATCAGGTTCATTGGGACGGGAGAGACAGCGGACGACCTCGAGGTGTTCGATCCGGAGAACTACGCGAGGAGGCTGCTTGATGGTTAGGCCGGGGGGCGGAGGGCAGAGTGGTCCTGAGGGCAGAGGGTGGAGGTTGGCGCTTCGCTGCCCGCTGCCCTGCTCGCCCCTCGGCCCGCTCCCCGCCGCCCTCCGGCCTCACGCGCCATGACCACTCTCGAGACGCCGGTGCAGTTCCTCAAGGGAGTTGGTGAGCACCGTTCCCGGCTCCTTGCCCGGCTCGGCATCCGCACCGCTCGCGATCTCCTGTACCACATCCCGTTCCGCTATCTCGACGCCACGACCGTTATGCCGATAGCGCGGGCGCGCAGCGCGCCGTCGGGCTCAGAGATCACCGTCGTGGGCCGTGTGGTCTCCACCGCGGTCATTCCCACCCGGCGCCGGCTGCGCGTGTTCCAGTGCGTGCTGAGCGACGATACCGGCATGATCGAGTGCGGTTGGCCGGGGCGCCCGTTCCTCGAGCGGAGCATCAGCCGCGGCATGCTGCTGCTCGCCACTGGCCCGATCCGTCACTTCCACGGCCGCCAGCTCCAGCCGCGCGAGTGGATCGTGCTGGGAGGTGAGGAGGACCCGGCGCCGGCCGAAGGGATGATCCTACCGGTCTACCACGCCACCGAGGGCCTGACAGTGCGCCAGCTGCGCCGGCTCTATGACTCGCACCTCGATGCGCTGTTGCCGCAGGTGCGCGAGGAGCTGCCGCCGGCCTGGCGCGAGGCGGCCGGGGTGATCGCGCTGCCCGAGGCGCTGCGCGCGGTGCACCGTCCCGAGCGCCTCGCTGATGCCGAAGCTGGGCGGCGGCGCCTGGCGTTCGAGGAGCTGCTGCTGCTGCAGCTGGTGCTGGCGCGGGCGCGATGGCTGGCCCGCCGCTCCCGGGAGGGAATCCGTTTCGAGCTCAAGCGCACCCTAACCAGCCGGCTGCGCCAGACGCTGCCATTCGAGCTGACCCGCGCCCAGAAACGCTGTGTGAAGGAGATCGTGGCCGACATGGCGGCGCCGGTGCGAATGAACCGGCTGCTCCAGGGCGACGTGGGATCGGGAAAGACGGTGGTAGCGCTGTTCGCGATGCTACTGGCGGTGGAGAACGAGTGCCAAGCGGCGCTGATGGCGCCCACCGAGATCCTGGCCGAGCAGCACGGCGCCACGCTGCAGCGGCTGCTCGCGCCGTTGGGCATCGTCCCGGAGCTACTGATAGGCAGGCTGTCGGCCGGTGAGAAAGACGAGATCCGCGCGCGGCTGCGGACCGGGATCTCGCCGCTGGTGGTCGGGACCCACGCCCTGATCCAGGAGGAGGTGAAGTTCCGCCGCCTGGGCCTGGTGGTGATTGACGAGCAGCACCGGTTCGGTGTCGAACAGCGCGCGATGCTGGCGCAGAAGAACCTGCGCGAGGGGCCCGACGTGCTGCTGCTCTCGGCGACCCCGATTCCGCGCACCATGGCGCTGGCCATGTACGGGGATCTGGACGTATCGCGCCTCGATGAACTCCCGCCCGGCAGGGGGACGGTGACCACCTCCATCAAGGACGAGCGAGCGCGGCAGCGAGTGTACGAGTTCATCCGCCGCGAGGTCAGTTCCGGCCGCCAGGCGTATGTGGTGTATCCGGTGATCGACGAGAGCGAGAAGACCGATCTCAAGGCCGCCGCGAAGATGCACAAACTGCTTGCTGAGGAGGTGTTCAGCGACCTGGAAGTAGGTTTGGTGCACGGGCGGATGGCGGCGGACGAGCGTGACCGCGTGATGCGGGCGTTCCGCGCCGGACGGGTACAGGTGCTGGTCTCCACTACCGTAATCGAGGTGGGGATAGACGTTCCGAACGCGACCGTCATGCTCATAGAGCACCCCGAGCGCTTCGGCCTGGCGCAGCTGCACCAGCTGCGAGGCCGGATCGGCCGCGGGGCGTACCGGAGCCACTGCATCCTCATGGCGGGCGGGGGAGGGGATC
>DATMBH010000286.1:0-12501 GCA_035559335.1 Gemmatimonadales bacterium | reverse complement strand
CTGTTTCATAGGATTGACGATTCCTTGCCCGAAGATCCGATCACGTGTTCCCGGAAGACCTTCGCGGCGTTTTGTGATTTCTACCGGCGTTTCTTCGTCGTGGTCTCCCTGAGCGAGTTGCTGCGGCGGCTGCGGTGCGGGGAGGATATCAGCCGGCACCTTGTGATCACCTTCGACGACGGGTATGAGGATAACGCTCGGGTTGCTGCGCACGAGCTTCGGGGGCGCGACCTTCCTGCGTGTTTCTTTGTGGCGACCGGCTTTGTCGGCACGGACAGGCAGGCGCCGTGGGATGAGGAGTCGGGTGTGAGGTCGAGGTGGATGACCTGGAGTGACGTTCGTCGGCTTGCCGCCGAGGGCTTTGAAGTTGGCGCGCACACCATCAACCATGTTGACCTTGGGGTGGTGAGCGACGAGGTGGCCGAGCAGGAGATTGGTGGGTCGCGCGATCGTCTGGAACAGGAACTGAGTACACGGGTTCAGCTTTTTAGCTATCCGTTTGGGCGCGCGGAGAACATCACAGCAGCCCATCGTGATAGGGTGCGACGCGCCGGATTCCTTTGCTGTGCCTCAGCGTTCGGGGGGGTCGTCAGCCCGTCCAGCAATCCGTTCGAACTCCGCCGTATCCCGATTTCGCGCTGGTTCAAGAGCCCGTATCAGTTCGGTGTTGAGCTCATGCTCCTGCGAAAGGGCAGCAGGCGCGGCGCGGTTCGCGGTCGCTCTTGAACATGGACAGCGGCTCGCGGTGTGCACGTTCTCGCGGTAGTGGTCTTAGGAACTTCGGGTGGAGGCACCTGCGCGCACGGTATAGGAGGGCCCGTCCACGGGTTAACCCAGGGGTCATCGGGAGGACACGGGAGAAGCCGAGCGAATGACGGGCATCGCCAAGCACGCAGCCATCTACGCAGCAGGGACGATCCTAGCGAAGGCCGTTTCTTTCGTCCTACTTCCGTTGTACACTCGGCTTCTGACGCCGGCAGACTACGGCATTCTTCAGCTGCTAGCCATGGCGACCGAACTGGTTTCGATTGTCGCCGGCTCCCGCATTGCGTGGGGCATCTTTCATTTCTATCACAAGGCAGAGACCCTGCCGGAAAAGCACAGCGTTCTCTCCACGGCGATGGTTTTGTTGATCGTGACTTACTCAGTGGCTGCAGTTGCGGCAGCGCTGGGCGCGCCGGCCATCGCGAAGATGATGCTGGGAGAGCGCGAGGTTTACACGACGTACGTCAGACTAGCGGTCTTTTCCTTGGCGCTAGAGGGGCTTGTGGTGGTTCCCCTTGCACACATGCAGATTCGAGACAAGTCAGGTCTCTACGTCGCGGTTGGGCTCACGAAGTTGCTATTACAGCTCGCATTCAACCTTGTGTTGTTGATACCATTCCGACTCGGCGTGCTGGGCGTGTTGCTCAGTTCTCTCCTGGCAAACGTCTTGTTGGGATGTTGGTTGGCCACCTGGCTCATCCGGGACGTGGGTGTGAGAGTCCAGAGGCCGGTGATGCGTGGCCTTCTCCGGGTGGGTTTGCCACTGGTCGGAATGCAGATTGCCACCGTCGTCTTGGCCTATGGGGACCGTTATTTCCTCAATCGGGCTGCGAGTCCAGCAGAGGTCGGACTGTACGGGCTTGCATACCAATTCGGGTTTCTCTTGTACCAGCTGGGTTACCAGCCGTTTCAACAGGTATGGGATCCGCGGAGGTTCCAGCTGGCCAGCCATCCCGATCGAGAGATTCATTTTGCGAGGGCCTTTGTGTATGCGAACCTGCTGGTGCTCGGCTTCGCTGTCGCCCTCGCGCTTTTTTCGCGAGACTTAATCCGGGTAATGGCGGACGAGGCGTTTCACACCGCTGCGGACATTATCCCGCTTGTCCTGGCAGCCTATGTGTTTCAAGCTTGGGCCGGCTTTCACAACGTTGGTGTCTTCATCCGCGAGCGAACGGAGCTGTGGACCGTGGCGACGTGGGTCTCCGCTCTCGTTGCGCTTACAGGATACCTGGTCTTGATCCCAAGGTTGTTGGCTTTCGGGGCCGCGCTTACGGCCGTTGCGTCAATGAGTACTCGCTTTGGCCTCCTGTACTATTTCAGTCAAGAGTTGTGGCCCGTGCGGTATCGATGGCGACCGGTTCTCTTACTGGCGGCTGCCGCGGTTGCAGTAGTCGCTGCTAGCGTCCCAACCCGCGCGCTTTCTCTGCCCGTCGGTTTTCTTTCCCACGTTGCAATGTTCGGGGTGTTCGTCGCAGTTGCGTGGCGGTGGGGGGGGCTCGATGCCGACGAGCGCCGGAGGGTGGTTAAGGAACTGCTGAATTCACGGGCTACACTGGGCCGGCTAGTGCCAGCTCTCGCGTCCCGGAAATAACTAGGCTGCCGAGCGAGTTCTCCTGATGCCTTTAGTCCCCCGAGGGTTGCTTGCGAGACGTGAGGCCGGAGGCGACATAAGGGTGTTGTATCACTACCCGAGTCTCCACTTGGACACCGGGTCGCCGAAGGCCCTCCTTACCGTCATCGATGCCGTCCGAAGCTGCGGTGTAACACCGCTATTCTTGGCAAAGGGTGAGGGTCCCTTGACAGACGCCTTGCGGGCACGGGCTGTCGAGATCGTCGAGGGAACTGGGGGGGACATCAGCTGGCGCACGCCTCTTGCCAGCGTTCGTCGCCTCTCCCGGATGCTGGATCTCCTGCGCGAGCACAGCATCCACGTCGTGCATAACAACGAGCTGGGCTGGAACACCGACCTGTTGTTCGCCGCACGGTACCTTGGGGTTGGCAGCCTCGTTCACTTGCACAACCCCGGCACTCTCTCAAGGCGCAACCTGAACTGGAGATTGGCCTCGCGGGTAGTCCTCGTATCCAACGCAATGCGGCGGAGCGTTCAGCCATTTGACTGGATTGCGGAGAAGGCAGAGGTGATTCACAATGCCGTGGACGTGGGGGCGTTTGCCTCAGCGAGACCGGCACGCGAGGAACTTGGCCTTCCTTCATCAGCCATCGTCGTGGCGACGGTGGGTCAGATCACCCCGCGGAAGGCCCCGGACGTCACAATCGAAGTCGCGCGGCGCCTGCTTCCACGCCACCCGGACCTCCATTTCGTCTTCGTGGGTCGGACACCGAAAGGTGATGAGGCCTTCGAGGCCAGACTGCGACTCGCAGCCCAGGAGTATGTGGCACAGGGGCGATTGCTCTTTCTGGGTTCACGGCACGACGTGGCACGAATTCTCGCGAGCTCCGACGTCTTCTTCCACCCTGCGAGGGCAGAGCCTTTTGGGATCGTGGTGATTGAGGCTATGGCGGCCGGGCTTCCCGTCGTTGCGGCACACGTTGGTGGCATTCCCGAGATCGTTGGAAAGCCCGACACAGGGATACTTGTTCCGCCGGACGACGTATCTGGATTCTGCGCGGCCCTGGAGCACCTGCTGGCGAGCCCGCATCATCGCGCGGCGATGGGGCGGACCGCGCGGCATTATGTGCGCTCGCGATTCAGCACGGACGCGGCGGGGCCAGCTTGGGTCCGACTCTATCGGGACATCTGTTCGCGTGCAAAGGGAAGGAGTGGGGTTCTCCACAGGCTCCCCTGGCCGCGCTTCCGCAGCCGCCGCAATGATCAAGAGTTGGCGACCGAACCCTCATCCGATGAGCCCTGACGTTGCTCTTTCTGGTTCAGCCCTCCCCTCCCGACGAAGTGACTCGCGTACCCCCGTGTCGGTGGCTGGAGGGCCTCGCGGCGCGCTGACTCTGGGCATTGGGTTCCTCTATGCCGTCTGGGCGATTGTGATCTTCGATCTTCACTTCTTCCTGGGTAACGTGGTTGCGGCTCCGCTCGGGAGGGCAGCTAGCCTTGCCTATGGGACGCTCCTCGTGATGATGGCCTTCCAGGCGCCTGCCTTGATCGCGTTCCGAGAATTGTGGGTTTGGTACGCTCCGTTTCTGCTACTCCTGCTCTCTGCCGCGGCCACGGTGCCCACAGCTGCCAACCTCGGTTTCGCACGGATGTTCACCCAGTATTTGCTGGTCTATTACGTGCTGGCCGTTGCCTCGATGGTTTTCGTGCGTTCGGCGCGACATGCTCTTCCAATCATCTGGATGATGTTCTTACAGTTCGCCTGGTGGGCCATCTGGGCTGGAAGCAGTGGGCTGGTGTGGTGGCATCCACTGTTGGCGAACTATGATGGGTTCGGGGGATTGATGGTGAGCGGGGTGGGGATGTGTTTTTGGTTCGGGGTGGGCTCGCAATCGAAGCGCGTCAAGCTGCTGCTCTTCGCGCTCGCTGGGTACTGCGTGATGGGCGTTGTCGCGTCGTACGCGCGGGGAGCATTCCTGTCGCTCGTGGCCCTGGCAGCCTGGGTCTGGTTTCGCTCCCCACGGAAGATGCTGACGACCGGCGGGATCGCGCTGGCGGCCGTTATCGTCGTCGTTGCCGCGTCGGCGATCTTCGATTCGGGCTTCTTCTGGAGCGAGATTCGATCCGCGTTCGAGGAAGGGGCGGAGACCGGGACTGGAGCGATGCGCTGGGCTCTGTGGACTGCTGCGTGGCGAGTGTTCTTGGAACACCCGGTGCTGGGCGTCGGAGCCGGCAACTTCGGGGTGTTCGCGGCTGGATTCTTCAAGCCCGGGGAAATACCGGAGATTCCAAATCCCGGGGCGTTCTACGGGATGAATCTGCACAACGCGTACTTTCAGATTCTCAGCGAGCTGGGTATCGTGGGGATCGCAGCTTTCCTGTGGCTTCTGGTGGACTTCCAAAGGCGAAACAAGGCGCTCCGCCAACCGGAGGCGATCGAGCGCTGGAGAGCCCTCACCGGCGGAACGTTCGATCTTCGCTACGTCGCTCTCGCAGTTGAAGCCGCCAATGTCGCCAACCTGCTATCGGGCCTCTTTTATGCCTCGCTTTACGGGCAGTGGTTTTATGTAATCTGGGCGCTCAATCGGGTGCTCTGGGCGGTTACGGCTTCTGGTACGCCGACAATGGCGGTTTCGCCGCGGACTACCAGAACACGGGTCCGTCGCAGTCGCCCCGGTTGAGGTGAAACGCGGCCATGCCATGTCGTGCGCTCGCGGTCGGAAATACTGAGGGAGCGCAATAAAAAGCGAACTGGCTCGGGCCCGGCAGAAACCCGTTAGCCAGCAGCGCGCGCCCCCACGCCGAGTGGGATTGGTTGCTGATGATCAGGTCGAGGTTCCAACGGGACAGATACTCGACCGCTGCGGCTATGATGGCGGGGGCGCCGGCCGGCGGCGAGAGGGCGTCGGCGATCAATCCGACGCGGAGCCCAGCGAAGGGTGAGCCGTCCGCCGCCGCGAATTCGTGCTGCAGCACGCATACCCATCCGACCGGCGACTTGCCATTGCTGAGGCGCAGGCGGACCGCCGGGGAGTCCGCCGGGTACAACGCGTTCAGCATTTTGGCGTCCCGCCGGGCGATCAGGCTGTAGGCAGTGCGGGACTGCTGCCACACGGCGTCGGCCCACGTATCGAAAGTTTCCATGACGTCGATCGTGTAGCCGGGTGGTGTGGCGTGCCAGAGCCGTCGAACGCGGCTCACCATCCGGAGTCCCAGCCAGCCAAGGCCCGTGAACGCGATGGCATCCGTGACTGCTCTTGCCCACCACGTACGCCGGAGCAGCCGCAGCCGCCTTAGCACGCGTGCAGGGCGCATGACTAGCACATAGAATGGAACGCTGCCGCCCCGCCACCGCACCGCCCGTAACAGACGGGCCAATGGTCCTGATTCTCCCCCCATGCCCAGCGCCATCAAGCGAGGTTGTTCCCGAAGGAGGTGCAGGACCAGGGCCGCCGGAACCCCGCTGAAGACACCGTCAATCAGGCTTTCCGACACGGGATACTTGATCCAACCTGCCCGAACAGCCTGGCCCTCAATCCAGAACTCGTGCTCTCGAAGCCAGACCGCCCCGCGCACCTCGCTCCCTTGCGCGGCCACGAACAACCTGGAAGAGATGGGACTGTCAGGCGCCGTGTCCTCCGGCCGCTCGGGGTACACCGGCCACGTCACGCCAGCGGCGCGCAATCGGGCGTTCAGTCGCCCGATTGCGGCGGCATCCTCGGCAACGTAGCGCCGGACAATCACTCGGCGGCCGGCGTGGGAGTGGCTGCCTCCTCGCGCCGGATCGTACCGGGCCACGCGACCGTGGACCGGCGAAGGTCGAGCTCGAACCGTCGGCCTGCGTCATCTACCTGCCGGAAGCCAAGCGCGGCGTAGAGCCCGCTCACGATCGCGTTTTTCCGCGTTGGAATGTACTCACCGATCATCGTGTGGCAGTCCAGCCGGCGCGCGTGCTCGCACAGGTAAGCGGCCAGGGCCTGTTCGACCCCCCGGTTCATTACGCGGCAGCTCATGACAAAGGAATCAATCAAGCCGCACTCACCATCCTTGCGCAGAATACCGACGGCGATCAGCCCCTGGTCGCCAAACCGGTCGGCCAGCCGCATCCAGGCAACCACTGTTCGAGGATCGCGAGCCATGTCGCTGAGTTCGGCCAGGGTGTGCCGGCGCGTCGTGAGATTGAACTGATTGGTCTTCCCGATTAGTTGGGCGATGCGGCCGAGTGTCCCGTCACCCGCCAGGCCAACGCGCCCAGTCATCCCAAGGCCTTGCAGGAACTCTTCCGGGCTCGCTGCTCGCTCGGCCGCCGCCTGACGCCGGCGATCGTCGAGATACATCACCGCCCGCGCCCGGTCTTCCTCCGTGAGAGAAAGCTGGTCGAAGTGCGCGGCCGCCGCGAGCGTGGTGGGGTAGAGCAGCGGGTCACCGGGCACCTCGATGACCTGTACCTCCGGCGCGTTACTTCGCACCTCCGCCCGCTCGATCGGATTATCATCGAAAAAAACCAGAGCATCGGCGCCCAGATTCAATTCGCGGGCGATTTCACGAAGATTCGCGCTCTTGGGTTGCCAATTGATCCGGGCCGCTGCCAGGTCGGTCCACTTGATGAGCATGTCAGGGTGATCGGAAAACGCCTGCCGGACTACCTCGAGATCGTTCTTGCTCGCTACGGCGAGCAGAATGCCCCTGTCCATGAGTCCGAGCAGGTAGCGTTGAAACGCCTTGTACGCGCTGCCCGGGTAGTCGTCCCCGAGTTGAATTCCGTCAATCCCGTCATCACCGATGACGCCTCCCCAGATGGTTCCGTCAAGGTCGAACACCAGGCACTTCGCCGGCGCTCGTAGCGCACCGCGCAACGTCCGGGCGAGGTGCGCGGCGAGCGAAGGTTGATTCCGGCCCGCCACGGCAATCCGGGCCAAGGCCCACAGGCGGGGGTCTGTCCAGCCGTCTCTTCCGGATCCAGCCACCAGATTTGCGTAATCCCAAACCACCGTCCCGGGTACAGCCTGGATTGCATCCCGCAGCTGCGCATTTGCTTCCCAAATCGCGTAGGTTAGCGAATCGCGGTTGTTTGCCTCGAACGGCCCCAACGGCAGGGCGGCAGGTGGCGAGAAGTTGGCCACCAGGATAGGTCCCTTCGAGCGAGCACGGAACTCCTGTGCACAGCCCACGAGGCGCTTGATTGACTCCGCCACCACGGTTCGAAAGCGGGAGCCGCCGGAGCCGTGGAATCGAATGGACGCATCTGGATCCACGTCTTCGGGCCGGAGCCAGAGAACGAGCGCATCGGCTCCGAAGCGATTGAGACCGGATTCTTGGTTGCCGATCTCCTGCTCGAACTGGCCGAAAGGCCCGAAGTAGCTCGTGATCCGCATCCCAAGGCGGGCGCCTTCTACCACAAGGAATGGCTCTACGAACTGGAGCGAGTGGCTACCGAGGCATGCCACGCGCACGTCTGCCAGGTCGGGGCGCGGTTCTTTTTGGAGTGTTCGCGAAAGTCTGAAATAGTCAGCCGACGTGAGGTCGGTTGGCATCTCCGCCCAGCCAACCGCTCCGGCACCGGGTGCCTCAGCCCTTTCCATCGCTTCGCCTCAGGCGCTCCTCGATGGCGCGCACCGACGTCAGTTCTGCAATCTCGTCGGCACTGAACCGGATACCAAACTCCCCTTCTAGCGCCAACACAAGCCTGATGTGCTGTACGGAATCCCAGGTCTCGATGGTGCTTGGGGAAGCGTCGTCCGTGATCCGCTCTGGTGCGATTTCCAGGGCGGCAGCCATGACGTCACGAAGTCTCGCGTTGAGCATCGCGTTGCCCCGGGGCGCAAGTAGGAAGCCAGGGGGCGGCTGTCGTTGCGTCGTTGGCACGAAGGCTCGTAACTCTATGATTTACAATTGGTTGACCGTGAGCATTAGGCTGCCAATCCCTTGACATCAGGCCCCTGTGGCAGGTGAGCCACAGTGCGAGGGACCTCGGCGCTGAGGCGGCAACCGCCTCACGCGCGAAGACTGCTCCGGACCGCGCGTACCATGTACTCAATCATGGAGTCCGTGAGGTCTTGATGGACCGGCAGGCAGAGGTTTTCGCGGCTCCAGCGACTTGCAACGGCGCACTGGTCCGAGCCCAGATTGTCGTGGGGCGATTCACCGAACACAAAACACTCCACCGATGCCTCCGATAGCCTGGCCCGCACCAGATTCCGCTGCCGAACGAGCAGCGGTAGAAACAGAGGACACGTTCCTGTGGGCAGGTCCTTGAACGGAATGACGACCCCCGGCGCCGACGCCAACTCCTCCACCAGGATCGCGAAATTGCGACGGCGTGATTGCACGATTGTTTCGGGTTCCACGTGCGTCAAGATGGCTCGAGCGCTGGGAGAGATCGCAAGGCCGTCTACGGCAGGGTCCAGCTGCGTTGTGCTCGGAGAATACACGCGGCGGTCAGGTATGAGGGCCTTGAGCATGCGCGAACCAAGCTTGCCTATTCCCCGTGCGACCGTTTGGGCGCTTGCCGCTACTATCCCCTGCTTCTGAGTACGCCAACTCGCCAGACACAGCAATGCGAGGCTTCTCGCCGTCGTCAGTGCCGGGGGGCGCTCCAATGCTGCGTGGATTGGACCAGTCCTCCATACGAGGGCTCCGCCGTCGGGTACGGGGAGGCTCTTCTGGAAGCTGAAGATGGCCATGTCCCCCCGAGTGCCAAGCCAGCTGTCATCGTCGCGCGAGAACAGGGCGTGTGCGCAATCCTCGATAAGCGCCAGGCCGAACTCGTCGCAAAAGTCTCTGAGCCATTGAAGGTGCTGGGGGAACCCGAAATAGTGTATGGCCAGGATGCCGCGCGTGCGCGGCGTAACGATGGCGCGAACTCGATCCTGGTCGAAGCCCAGGCCCTCGTTCAAGGGCGCGAAGCGAACCCGCGCTCCTGCCTGCAACAGCGCTTCTATTTCGACGCCGCAGTGGAACGTTGGTGCAATGATCTCGTCTCTGGAGCCGTCGCGGAGCTGCCGCGCGCCGTACAACAATGCTCCTGCACCTCGAAAGAAAAGCGGTGCCTCCGCCGGCACCTGCTCGATAACCCACCGGTCGGAGGGCAGGACGTCCGTGAACCTCAGTGTCGGGAACGCGGGGACGAACTGCACGGGCCTGTGTTAGCTATTCCGACCTGCGCTGCCGCACACGGTGTGCGAGACGCCACGCCCACATTCTGGCGGAATCGGGGAAGACCTTCACGTCATGATAGACGCGGTACTGAGGGGCGAAGCGGTCTTTGTAGCTGGCGTCGAAACCGAAGTCCAGCTCTCGGATCTGCCGGTTACACAGCTCCCGCAAGACGGCGTAGTGGACGACGAGCCCGGGCGAGAGGTGGGCGTATTCCGGTAGGTATCCCGTATCAAATGCATAGTACACGCCCTGGTGCACCAGGCCTACGAGATATGCGATGCACAGGCGGTCGCTTGTCACAGACGTTAAATGCACCTCGAACGTGTCATTGGGTTCACAGAGGGTTCGGTAGAATTCGATTCCCTCGTCGGTCGACCCGATCGCCCTCCCGGCATTCCCTTGCCAGCTTTCTCTCGATACGGAGAGCACGGTCTGTTGCATTCGGTGCCATGAGGGAGCCACTTCGTGGTGAACTTCGTACCGCCCCTGGTTCTCGAGACTCTCCTGCTTCTTGCGCATCATTTTGCGGAAGTTTTTGGATTGATCCTGCTGGAACTTCTCCCAGGAAACCCCGAGGGGCACGAATGGATTGCGCCCCTCGGTGCTCTCTGCCGAGAGCCCCAGCTCGCGCGCGGCTGACGTCATGCTGTCGATCATGGCTGACTCCGCCCGCAGGGGCCCGAGGACGAGTAAATCCCACCGAGGAACTGCCGAGGCGCAAACTGCCCGCAGCAGCTCCCTGGCAAGGTCCCCGTTCTCGCTGAGGCACGAAAGCGATTGGATCCCCCAGCGGTGCCCGAGAAGCCTCAGGATACGTGGCGGCAACACGTTGCGGAAACCGCTCAACCACGAGAGCGGAAGGAATCCGACCAGCTCGTCACGCTCGAAGGCGCAGTACACGCAGCACTTCACGCGATGCCGAAACGCTTGCCAGAATGCGAACAGCCATCGGTGCGTCGAATAGGGTGTCACATGGGACCGTCGCGCTTCGAACGCCCGAAAGGCTGGCCCGAGGTCCCTGAAGTGTTCGAGAGACGGCACTGGCAGGAGCCTCATTTAGCTCCAGGGCTCGCAATTCCAAGCAGTCACGTATGGTCACTCGGATCGGGTTGAGACCCGCGCGGGCTGTGAATGAGCGAGGTCAGCGTCTCGAGTAGGGCGTGCTTGACTGGCTTCATCCGGAGAGTTCCGCTCAGCTGATAAACCGGGCGCCCTCGAAACCGTGCCTTGAATTCCCCGATGCCCTGCTGTTCTTCGGAGCCGAACTCCAAAGAGCCGATTTCGAAGTCCGTCACACCCAGATCCTTCAACAATGAGATCGCGCTCCACAGCGCCAGGGAGTTCGCGCCGCGAACGGGCGGTTGGGCATTGAATCCTAACCAGTAGTACCCAACTGTTCCCCAACGGACTGCCGTGGCGACGCTGACGACCTGACCGTGCTGGATCACAGCTATCGACACGGCCAGGCCGGGTTCGATGAACTCACGCCACACGAAATCCAGCCATGTGTCGCTATAGCACGCCTCGCCCAGTGTTTGAACGTTCAAGGGATAGCAACGCCGCCAGGTCTCGAGGTCCTTGACCTCTTGAATCGTGGCGCCTTCGCGCTCACAGCGTCGGATGTAGCGTCGCGTTGACTCGTCGAATCCCGAAAAGATCTCCTGTTGCTCACGCCTGAGATCGAGGACAAGGGCCACGATGTTCGACTCTTGCCAGCCGAACGGCTTGAGGGGAAAATACCCGAACCGCTCGACGGCGGGGACAGATGAGATGATCGTCGGATACGCGATCACCACCTCGTCAGCTCCCGTGGCGCGCGCCAAGCGCTTGACAGCCGCCACCAAGCGGAGGAGGATCGATCTCCCTGCCTTGCTTTCGTGACAGTCCGGTCCGTATCAGGGGCCCCGAGCAGAAGTGGCTGCCGGAACACAGCGACTTCACGGGCACATAGCGGACGCGGCGCCCTTTTACCTCGAAGAGGGGGAGGATCGCGGCAATGCGGTCGCGATTGTCTCGCACAACCAGGGATCGGTTGATGGCCCCCTGAAGCTCCTCGAGCTCCGCAGTCTTCGACGAATGCCCAATCCAAGCTTCCGGATGCGCGTGAACGAACGCATCCCAGTCGGAGCGGTCCTCAGGGCGATAGGGGGATACCGAGGCGACATCAGGAGTGCCTCGATCATCGTGCACCGATGCGCCGGCCCGCCCTTGTGTCACCTCGGGACCGGCCCCGTCCGAATCGCTGCCGGGGCCCGTCACGGTCGGCCGTCAGTATCGGTCCACATCAGGTGGCTCCGCGGTAAACGGACTCATACGCTGTGACCATGCGGTCGAGGCTGTACCGCTCAACGACCCGCTGTCGGGCACGTTGACCGACGCTCACACGAAGGTCGCGGGAACCAACCAACGCCGCCAGTGCGGCTGCGATTCCGTGCAGATTGTCACGCGTAATCGCTTGTCCTTCAAGCTCGGCACCCAACACTACGCGGTTGACTCCAACGTCGGTTACGACCGGAGCTATACCACACGCCATCGCCTCCAGCAAACTGAGGGGGATCCCCTCCGTGTCCGAGGTGAGAGCGAACACGTCACACAAGCGATAGTGATCGAGCGGGTCCGTCACCCAACCACACCACCGTACCCATTCCGAAAGGGCAAGCTCGGCGGCGAGAGTCTCCAGGCGGCCTCGTTCGGAGCCGTCCCCAGCGATCACGAGGTAAAGTGGGGGTGCGTTGACCAGGCTGCTCTTCAGCAGGCGAAATGCCTGCAACAACCTGTCATAACGCTTGACGGACTCGAGGCGCCCGATGCTACCGATCACGATACCATGCTCCGGGATTCCAAGCTCCTGGCCCAATCGAGCCGGTCTTGGCCCCGGAGAGTATCGCTCCACATCAATCCCATTCTCGATGCAGACCAACGGGACGCGGCAGCCCTGGAGGGCGGTTGTCAGCTCATTGCGGAGGACGTCCGATACGCAAACCACGACATCCGTGTGACGCGCTGCT
>DATMBH010000285.1:0-2583 GCA_035559335.1 Gemmatimonadales bacterium | reverse complement strand
CGCCGACACCGGATTCGTCGAGGATGGCGTTCACGGCGCGGCGGGCCGCCTCGTTGGCCGCCTCCATCGTGGCGAGGTTGGTGTGCGTGCGCACGTAGTCCGAGGCCAGGAACAGGTTGGGAATGCGAGTGCGCGCCCACGGGCGGAGCTGCCAGCTGTTCACGCGGTTGACGAGCAAGGGCTCCTCGTTCTTGACGACCCCGTTCACCACGCGGATCGCAGGGTCCAGGTGCCAGGGGGTCTGGGGATGCAGGTCCGCGTCGGCCAGGGCGGGCAGGCTCGTCTTGAGCTGGGCCCAGACCTCGTCCGCGATCTCCTTGCGGCTGGCGCACTGCCTGGCCGTCTTGCCGTTGGTGCCCGCGGTGTTCCAGTCGGAGACATCCACCGACAGCACCGTCTGCACGGTGCCGTCGCCGTAGTGCCGCGCGAAACTCCTGGTGTCGTACCAGAACTGGGCCTGAAACAGGGAGGTGAGCGCCCACGGCGAGCCCAGGTACATCTGATGACCGTAGGCGCTGGGCACCTCACGGGTGAGGTAGAACTGGATGCCGTTCATCCAGTTCACGTGGCCGGCGAGAATCTTGATCCCCTCCAGCGTGGGATCGAACTCGAGCATCCGCGGCGTGACGAGCGTGGCCATGCGCTCCACCGGCAGCGTGGCGACGTAGTAGTCGGCCGTCTCCAGCCGGTCCTGGCCGTTCTGGCGAATGCGGACGCCGGTGATCCGACCGCTCGCGGAGCACTCGACGGCCCTGACCTCGGCGTTGAAATGGTAGGTCACCTGCCTGGTCCGCAGGTACGCCAGCCAGGGATCGATCCACACCTCGTTCGTCGGCCCGTTGAGCACCCGGTCGGCCGACACGCCCGGCTCGGTGAGATTGAACAGCAGCTGGAGCAGGATGTCGCCCAGGGTCCTGGCACTGGCCACGTGCGGATCGGCTGCCACCAGCACCCGGGGCGTCCGTCCGAGAATGTTCTGGTACTCGGGCGGGCGGTTGGCCGCGTCGATGTAGTCCCACCAGCTCCTGCCTTCCAGAGTGTCGGCGCGCCGCTCTTCACAGCTGGTGAGCAGCTGCCACACCCGCTCGGCGTAGAAGTCCATGTCGGCCGGCGCCAGTCCCACGTTCGTGGTCAGGACGTTCGCCGTGCTCAGGGTCGTGCGGACCTCCGGCAGCGAGATGGGAAACCGGGCGGGCAGGACGAGCTGCGACTGCCACTGGCCAGGCTGGCCCGGTGTCTGCACGAGAATCTGCATTTCCGTGGCCGGAACCAGGTTGTCGAGGACGCCCTCGCGGTTGCCCGGGTACGGAATGCGCTTCATGGTGTCCGGCAAGTGCTTGTAGAAGCCCGGGAAGAACCGGAATCCGTGCTCGGCCGGCAGGTCGCGGCGGTTGTCGGTCGCGGTACCGGGCACGCCGAAACTGCGCGCCTTGCCGCCCGGCACCGTGCCCTTCTCGAAGACGGTGACGCGGAAATCCCGCTCCGCCAGCTCGTGGGCCGCGCTCATGCCGGCCACGCCGCCGCCGAGGATGATGACATGTCCTCGCATGCCGGCCGCCCTCACGAGCCGCCAGCGGCGGCGCCGGCCGCCACGGGTTGCCCGGGGTACAGGATGCTCTTGACCGTGAACCCGAAGAGACCGGCCACCGCGATGTTCTGAACGCGGGTTGCGCGGAGTCGGGAGGCGACCGGGTGGCTGCCCAGCTCGAGCGAAGCGCAGCCGGGTACGTTCGAGGCGCGGTACTGCCCGCGAGTGTCCACGAGCGTCCGGAGCAGCGTTCCGTTCAAGAGCGAGTACGCGTGGAAGGCGCGGGACTCGAACCGCGTCTCTCCAGTGGGCGCCGAGAAGACCAGGACGTCCTGGCCGTCCTCACGAAGCCGGCAACGTCGCATCCACCCGACGTCCTCGAAGGTGATCGTGGCGAGGACCTTGGGCAGTCCCCACACCGTCACACCGGCCACCTGCGCCTGCTCGGTCGTCACCGGGAGGTGATCGATCCAGAAGCCGACGTCATAGGCCTCGGGCCACAGCAACGGCAGCGCTGGCGGGTTCCGTTCCGGCTGGTGGCGGACCGGCACCATGATGGCCACCTCCTTGTAGGGCTTCAGGGTCGCCATCACCCGGTACTCGAAGGCGGCGATCGTGATCACCGCCAGCCCGGGAACGATCTGCACCGGCTGGAGGCTGTCGTCGGGCAGCAGCGCCCTGACGAGCCGGGTGGGCGCGGGAAAGTGAGCCATGGTGAAGGAGAACTCGTAGTAGCGCTGCGGAACCTCGAACGGCTCCGGGACGCCGCCGACCACGATCGGCTGGACACCGACCGCGACGCCGTCGGGGAATGGCGCGCCGACTCCCACGGCCTCAGCTCGAGCTGCTCAGGTCTGGGCCCAGATCCTGGGGCCGGATCCCCATCGCGCGGCACAGTCGCTCGCTGGCCACCTGGTGCTCCAGGGCCGCCTCGGCCCGTCCACTCAGCTGCTCCAGCGTGGCCAGGCCGTCGTGGCACCGCGCTTCGAGCAGGCGCATGCCCAGGGCTGTGGCCTGCTCCAGCGCCTGTCGGTAGTGCTCTGTGGCCTCCGCCC
>DATMBH010000284.1:0-8833 GCA_035559335.1 Gemmatimonadales bacterium | reverse complement strand
GCCGCCGCCGCTCCTGGAGCTGCTTGTAGCCGGCGATGCGGTTCTCCAGCTCGACCTTGCGGGCCTCGGCTCCAGAAGCCAGCCGCTTCGCCTCGGCGAGCGCGCGCGCGTGCTGCTCGAGTTCCGCGTCGAGCGCGGCCTCCTCGGGCTTGAGGGCCTCGATGGCCTTCTCGAGGGTCGTAACAGCACGGTCTTTCTCCTGCAACTCAAGAAGCGCTACAAGATCAGGGTGCATGGATTCCTCGTCAGAACAGGACACAGGGCAGCGGGCAACGGACGGTGGGACGAAGCGCGGAGAACAGAGTGGCCCAAGGGACCACCCCGCCCTCTGCCCTCGGCCCTCCGCCCCATCATATGGGTTCCATTTCGGCGCGCAGCGCTTTGCGCCTGAAGCGCGCCGGAAGCACAGCGCGCAGCGCGGTGATCTCCGCGACCAGGCGCTCCTTCTCCTCGGCGGTGACGGCGACGCGCATCTGTGACTCGAGCTGCTCGAGGCGCTCGATGCGCGGGCGGTCCTTGAGGAACTGCACGGCCTCGGACCAGGCCGCCTCGCGGTCGAGGTCCTCCGGCAGTTCCTCGGGGAGCCGTTCCCACAGCTCGGTGAGCGACGGGTCGGGCGGCTCACTCGATCCGGCGAACAGAGCCTCCGCCATGGCCCGGTACCAGGCGTGCTGAAACAGCGCCGGCTCGATCTCCGCCTGAGCGCGGCGGACCCAGATCGGGTCGGCGCGCATCAGGCGCAGCAGGATGCGTTCCTGGAGGATCTCAGGCGGGACGGCACCGGGGCGGGAAGGCGGCAGCTTGGGTGGGGCAGCGCCGCCGCCGGCCAGCCTACCGCCTTCCCGCCTTCCGACCTCCTGCTCGATCACCGCCCGCGATACGCCGCTCTTCTCGGCGGCGCGGGAGACGTACAGCTCGCGCGTGACGGCGTCCGCCGCGGCACGGATGGTAGGCAGCAGCCGGTCGAGCGCGCGGCGGCGCCCCTCCAGCGTCGCGAAGTATCCCTTGCGGTCGAGGATCTGGATCTTGCGCTCGAACACGTCCACGGCTTGGGCCAGGTACTCCCGGAACGCGGCCGCCCCGCCAGAGCGCACCAGCGTGTCGGGGTCCTCGCCCGGAGGCAGGGTGATCACGCTCACGTTGACGCCCTGGCGCAGCAGTTCGTCGCCGGCGCGGAAAGTGGACTTGAGGCCCGGCGCATCGGCGTCGTAGCACAGCGCCACCTGGCGCGTGTAGCGGCGCAGCACCTTGGACTGCTCGGCGGTCAGAGCCGTGCCTAACGGCGCCACTACGTTGGCGATGCCGGCCAAGTGGAGCCGTATGGCGTCCACGTAGCCTTCCACCACTATGGCAGACTCCTCCTGGCGGATCGCGCCGCGTGCGCGGTCCAGCAGGTACAGCAGGGAGCCCTTGTGGAAGACCGGAGTTTCGGGCGAGTTGAGGTACTTGGGCTCCCCTTCCCCGAGGATCCGGCCGCCGAAACCGACCACCCGCCCGCGCACGTCGGCGATGGGGAACAGCAGCCGGCCGCGGAACCGCGGGGCAACCGCCCCGTCGTCGCGCCGCACGGCGAGGCCGGCCTCCACGAGCACGTCGTCCTCCAGGCCGAGTCCTCGGAACGCGTCCAGCGCCTCGGTGCCGCGCGGCGCGAAGCCCAGCCCGAAGCTGTCCCGCGCCTCCTGACCGATGGCGCGCGAGTCGAGATAGTCGCGTGCGATGCGCGCGTCCTCTCCCTCGCGCAGCCGCTGCGCGAACCACTCGGCGGCAACCCCGAGCGCGGAGTAGAGCGGCTCGTTAGGATCAGGGCCCTGCTGCCGCTGCTCGGGCACCGCGATTCCCACGCGGCCGGCGATCTCCCGCACCGCACTGGGGTAGTCGAGGCCGAACCGGCTCATCCAGAATTTGAAGATGTCCCCCGACTCGTGGCACACGAAGCAGTGGTACAGCTGCTTGCGCGGCACCACCGAGAAGTTGCGCCCCTTGCCGCCATGAAACGGGCAGGGACCGCGCCAGTCGGAGCCGGTGCGCTTCAGGTCCACGTGCTCGCCGATCAGCTGCACCATGTCCGCCGCCTCGCGGATCTGGTCGATGAGGTCGGGAGGAATCATGAAAAAAACAGTGGGACGGTGGGACGGAGGGACGGTGGGACAGACGGACAGAGGGACAGGTGCAGGCCGATTCGGTGCCACTGTGCCTCCGTACCGCTGTGCCTCCGAACCTCTGGTCTCATGCCACCAGCTCCTGCGCCCGCACCCGCACCCTTCTGCCCCGTACCAGCACCGCGACGTCGTCGCCCCGAATGCTCTCGATCCGGCCCTCGAGGCCGAGGGAGGGGATGCGAACGACCATGCCAGGGCTCAGCGATCGGGGGTCGGGGCTCAGGGCAGCGGCAGCAGCCGAAGTCACGGCCGGCTCGGATGCGTCGTCCTGGCCCCCTGACCCCTGAGCCCCGACCCCCGAGCCCTGTATCTGCACCTCCAGCATTCGGCGCGCTTCCTTCTCCCGTCCCTCGCGGGCCACGGCCAGCGCGCGCTCGACCTCGGCACGGGCCTCGAGCAGCGCGTCGCGGCGCAGGTTTTTGTGCGCGCGCTGCAGGTCTTTCTCGCGGGCCGCCAGCTGCGCCGCCTGCTCGGCGAGTTCGCGCTCGCGCAGCGCGAGGCGCGCGCGCTCGCGTTCCAGTTCCGCCAGCTGCGCCTCGTACTCGCGCAGCCTTCGCTCCAGTTCCTGACCGCGCGCCTCCGCCGCCGCCAGTGCCGCATCGAGCCGCCGCTCCTCGTCGGAAACGCGGCCAGCAGCATCCTCGAGCACCGCCGCGTCGAGTCCCAGGCGCCGTGCGATCGCCAGCCCGTACGAGCGGCCCGGCACTCCCTTCACGAACCGATAGGTCGGAGCCAGCGTCGCGGCATCGAACTGCAGCGACGCGTTCGAGATCCCGGGCTCGTGGCTGGCCAGCTCTTTCAGCTGGCCCAGGTGGGTGGTGGCCAGCGTGATTGCGCCGCGGTTGGTTAGGGCCAGCAGGATTGCCGCCGCCAGCGCCCCACCCTCGGCCGGGTCGGTACCGGTCCCCAGCTCGTCGAGCAACACCAGCGACCGGCCGTCCGCGCGCTCGAGCACCTCGCGCAGCGCAGCCACGTGGGATGAGAAGGTCGAAAGCGACTCCTGAATGCTCTGCCGGTCTCCGATGTCGGCGAACAGGCCCGCGAACACGGGCAGCACCGTGCCGGGACCGACCGGGGGCAACACGCCGCTCTGGGCCAGCGCAACCGCGAGGCCGACCGCCTTCAGCAGCACGGTCTTGCCACCGGTGTTGGGGCCCGAGATCAGGACCGTGCGCTCGCCGTTTTCCAGCACCAGGTCGAACGGCACCGCGGTCTGACCCTCGACCAGCAGCAGCGGATGCGACGCGCGCCGCAGCGCGAGCGCCGCCTCACCGTTCCGCGCCATCCGCGGCGGCACCGCAGCGCACGCTTTCGCCCAGCGGGCGCGCGCATACAGAGAATCGAACTCGACCACCATCGCGTACGAGGCCTCGAGCGCCGTGGCGTGGGCACGCAGCAGCTGGGTCAGCTCGCGCAGGATGCGCTGCACCTCGCGGGACTCGGCGGCCTCGAGCGAGCGCAGCTGGTTGTTGAGCTCGATCGCTTCCGGCGGCTCGACGAACAGCGTGGACTGGGAGGCCGACTCGTCATGCACGATGCCGCCTAACGTCGCACGCGCCTCGCGCCGCACCGGCACCACGTAGCGCCCGGCCCGCACGGTCACTGCGGTTTCGCCGCCTTTCGGGGCGACCTTGGCGGCGATCCGCTCCAGCAGCCGCACCAGATCCTGCCTCACGCTGACCAGGTCGCGGCGGATCCGCTCCAGGTCCCGCGAGGCCTCGTCGCGAAGTCGGCCGTCGGGCTCCAGGCTCGCGCTGAGCCGCTTCTCGAGCGAAGCCGGCAGCGCGGGCGCCTCGAGCGGCGCCAGCACCGGGGCGAGCCTGCCGATGCGCCGCAGCTTGAGGCCCACGGTGCGCGCGGCGGCCAGCAGCGTCAGCACGGCCACGAGTTCGTGACCCTCGAGCACCGAACCGTCCAGCCTGAGCCGCCCCAGCGCGGCGGCCGGGTCCTGGAATGCCACCGGCTCGACGTCCTCGCCGGCGGCCAGCCGCTCCAGAAACGCGGCGACGCGATCCAGCTCTTGCCTCACCAGGTCGAAATCGGCGTGCGGACGCAGCGCGCGCACGCGGGAGGCGCCCGGTGCAGTCACTGCGTAGCGGGATACCAGGTCGAGTGCGTCGGGAAACTCGATCGCGGTGAGTGCGGAGTCCGCGACGGGGCCGTACATCAGTTCCTGGCGGGGTCCTCGGGAGCGATCGGCCGGATCGCCTTCGCCGCGCCTGAGGTGGTGCTGGGCGCGGCGCTCGTCATCGCCAGTGTGCTACTCACTCCGCGTGCGGCGGTTCTTCCGGCGGGCGGCGTTCATCTTGCGCTTCCTCCGCTCGCTCGGCTTCTCGTAGTGCCGGTGCTTGCGGAGATCCGACAGGATTCCGGCCTTCTCGCACTTCTTCTTGAAGCGCTTGAGGGCGCGTTCGAAGTTCTCGTCTTCGTGGATGACTACTTCGGGCACAAAAGACCTCAGTTTAAAGGACTCGGCTACAGCCTTATAAAGCTAACAGTGATAAGGACTAAGTCCAAGCGGCCCGGCCGCCCTCAGTCCCAGCCTATCCCGGTGGCCACTTCATCCGCCGGCCACCCAGCAGGTGTACGTGCAGGTGGTCCACGGTCTGTCCCCCGTGATCGCCGGTGTTGATCACCACCCGGTAGCCGCCGTGGTCCACGTGCACCGCCCTGGCTACCTGGTGGGCCAGGATCATCAGCTGGCCCAGCAGATCCTGGTCGAGGCACTCGGCCAGCGACGGTATGTGTTCGCGCGGGATGATGAGGACATGATCGGGGGCCTGCGGGTTAGCGTCGCGGATCGCGAAGGCGTGCGGGAGATCGATGACCTTCGTGGACGACACTTCGCCCTTGCCGATCTTGCAGAAGATGCAGTTCGGATCGGTCTTCATGTGACTCTCCCGCTTAGGTTTGAGCCCAGCCGCGCGTTCTGGGTTATGGCGAGCGCGGCGACGGCGGCCGTGTCGTAGCGCAGCGTCAGCGCGCCCAGGACGACGGGTTTGAATCCCGCCTGCCTCAGCTGCGCCAGTTCAGCTTCGGTGAAGCCGCCCTCGGGCCCGACGGCCCACTGCACCCCGTCGCTCTCGCGGATCTGGGGCAGCTGTGCGCCTTCCCGGTCAGCCAGCAGGCGCACCATGCGCCCGGCCACCGGGCGCAGCGCCTCGGACAGCAGCATTGGCGGCATGATGGTCGGGCTCCACGCCGCGCCACACTGTTTGATCGCCTCGCGTGCGCGCCTGACCGCCTTGTCAACATGCTCCATCCGGAACCGGCCTGCCACCGTCTGCGCCCGTTCGGTCATCAGCGGTACGATGCGCGTGGCGCCCAGCTCGGTGGCCTTCTCGACCAGCGACAGGAACCGTTCCTTGTCGCCGGCGCCCACCAGGAGCTCTAGTGCGGCGGGTGCCGGCACGGTTGTTGTAGCCACCACGCGCGCGGCCAGCACCTCGTTGTCGAGAGCCAGACGTCCGGTGGCCACCCCTCCGCGCCCGTCCACCAGGCGAATCGAGTCGCCGTCGCTGAGGCGGCGCACCTTGAGGTGGTGCGCCTCCTCTTCCTCGAGGATCACGACTGCCCCGGCCTGGAACGGCCCGCGCGCAAACGCGGTCGCGCTCATGTGCCCAGCGCCTCCTTCACCCGATCCCAGAAGCCGCGGCCCTTGTGCTTCGGGGCCTCGCCCTCGAGTTCCGCCAGGCGGCGGAACAGCTTCTCCATCTCGGGCGACAGGCGCTCCGGGGTCCAGATGCCGATCCGCACGTGGACATCGCCGCGGCCACCCGAGCCCAGGTGCGGCAGGCCCCGACCTTTCATCCTCACGATCGTCCCGGGCTGGGTCCCGGGCGGCAATTTCAGTTCCTCCTCGCCCCACGGCGTCGGGATCTTGAGCACCACACCGAGGGCGGCCTGGCTGAAGGAGAGCTGGACGTCGTAGATGAGATCGTCCTCGTGCCGGATGAAGCGCGGGTCCTCGCGCACATTCAGCACGACCACCAGGTCGCCCGGCGCTCCGCCGCGCGGGCCGGCGTGTCCTTGGCCGCGCAGCGTTATGAAGTTTTCCGACGAGACGCCGGGCGGAATGTCCACGCTTACCGTGCGCTCGATGCGGGTGCGGCCATCCCCGCGGCACAGCTCGCACGGCGTTTCGATGATCCGGCCTTCGCCGGCACAGGTCGGGCACGGGGACACCGTCACGAACTGCCCGAACAGGCTGCGCTGGGCGCGGCGAACCTGCCCCTGGCCGCCGCAGGTTGCGCAGGTGCGGGGTCGCGATCCCGGCTCGGCCCCGCTGCCCTCGCAGCGTTCGCACCGCGCCAGCACCTTGTAGGTGATCTTCTTCTTCGTCCCCTGCGCCACTTCAGCGAGCGACAGATCGAGCGTGACCCTCAGGTTATTGCCCTGGCGGTCCGCTGCGCCGCCGCCGAACATCCCCTCGAAGCCACCGAAGCCGCCGAAGTCGCGCATGAAGATGTTGAGCGCTTCGGACAGGTCGAACGGGTGGAACCCCGTTGCCGCCCCGGCCCCTCCGCGCAGGCCCGCCTCGCCATAGCGGTCGTACACGCGGCGCTTCTCGGGGTCGCGGAGCACGTCGTAGGCCTCGGTTATTTCCTTGAACTTCGCTTCAGCGGCCTTGTCCCCGTTGTTGCGGTCGGGGTGGTACTGCATCGCGAGCTTGCGGTAGGCCTTCTTGATCGTCGTCTCGTCGGCGTCGCGGCCGACGCCGAGTATCGCGTAGTAATCGCTCATTTCAGCAGCTCGCCGACCATCTTCGAGGTGTGCTCGACGAGCGCCACGACCTTCTCGTAAGGCATGCGCGTTGGGCCCAGCACCCCGATCACGCCGGTAAGGGGGCCGGAACGGTAAGGCGCGGTGACCAGCGTCAAATCGGCGAACTCACGGGCCTCGTGCTCGGTGCCGATGGTGATAGTGAGCGAGTTGGCGCTCGCGCGCTTTCCCAGCACGCGCCGCAGCACGTCGCGCTGCTCCGTCAGGGCGATCAGCTCCCGCATCTTCTCGCCGCTGGAGAACTCCGGTTGGTCAGCCAGCAGCGACGGCCGGCCCAGCACCACGTCGCCCTCATCGCCTGTGGGCAGGTTGAATAGCTGGTCTCCCGTAGCCACGAAGATGTCGAGCAGCTCGCTCTGTTCGGCGGTTGAAGCCGCGTCGCGCAGGCGTTCCGGGAGGCTGTCGCGGATCTCGCGCAGCGTCAGGCCCGCGAGGCGGTCGTTGAGCACCACCGTGAGCGCCACCACGGCGTCCGGATGCACCGTGCCCGGCACGTGGACGAAGATGGTGCGAAGCACGCCGCTCTTCAGCTGGAGCACCAGGAGCAGCCGGTCGCTGGAGACGCTGATCAGGTCGAGCCGTTCCAGGACCACCTCGTCTAGCGATGGCGCGACCGCCACACCCAGCTCCTGGGTGAGGATGCCGAGCACCTCGGCGGCCCGCGTCAGGATCGCGGTCACGGCCGAGTTGTCGCCCATGCTGAGGTGCTCGCGAATCCTGGCCCGCTCGGCGCTGCTGACCGAGGGCTGCTGCATCAGCGCGTCCACGTACAACCGATAGGCGCGGTCGGTGGGAATCCGACCGGCCGAGGTGTGCGGGTGGAACAGGTACCCCTTCTCCTCCAGGTCGCTCATCGCGTTGCGGATGGTGGCCGCCGAGACGCCGAGGCCGAAGCGCCGGGCAATGGTGCGGCTGCCCACCGGTTCGGCGGTCTCGACGTAGCTCATCACGATGGCCTCGAGGACCTTGAGCTCGCGTTCGTTCAGGGACTCAGTCGACATGGGCAACATCAAGTGTCATCGCAAGTTAGAGAGTCGCGACCAACTCGTCCAGGCGCAGCCAGCCTTGGGGCGTCAGGTGCAGGCGGTAAGGCCGTGGGGCGGTAGGGCGGCGGGAGGGACCCTCACTGCTCTCCTGCGCATGGGATCCGGTTGCCGGACCTGCCGCCAAGCCGTCATCCCGCCGCACCACCTGCGCCCACCCCGCCCGCACCCATGGCTCCACCTTCGCTGCGAGAGCCTCGTCCAGCTCCAGTCCCTCCCTGGTACGCAGCGCCAGGTAGGTGCGTTCCAGGCGCTGCTGCTCCGGATTCAGCACCTCGCGCGCGGCGACCGGTCGCTCACCTGCGTTAACCCGTCGCAGCCAGGCCGCGTAGGCGGCTTCGTTCCACCAGCGCGAGGTGCCGTCGAACGAATGGGCCGCCGGCCCCACGCCGAGGTACGGCGCCAGCTGCCAGTAGGCGCGGTTGTGCCGGGCCTCGCAGCTGGGCCGGGCCGCGTTGGAGACCTCGTAGAACTCGAAGCCGGCGGCGGCGAGCACCTCGTGGGCCAGCAGGTATTCCTGCTCGTAGCGCTGCTCGTCCACTGGGCTCGATTGGCCCCGGGCGATCCACCGCGCCAGGGCAGTGCCGGGCTCGACCGTGAGCCCGTACAGCGAGATGTGGTCGGGCTCCAGCGCGATCGCCCGGTCCAGGTCCGAGCGCCAGTCGCGCCGCAGCTGGTCCGGCAGCGCGAAGATGAGGTCCAGCGACAGCCGCGCGATTCCGGCGCCGCGCACTGTGCGCACCGCGGCCCCGATCGCCGCGGCGTCGTGAGTGCGGTGCATCCAGGCCAGAGCGGCGGGGTCGAACGACTGCGCGCCTAACGAGACGCGGTTGACCCCGGCCTCCGCCC
>DATMBH010000283.1:0-7432 GCA_035559335.1 Gemmatimonadales bacterium | reverse complement strand
AAAGTGCCGCCGTCACGACAAAGCCCGGCCGAAGGGCCGGGCTGAAGTTGGGCGGGATTTGCGCGGATGGCACGAGCCGCAGGCGAGTGCCGGAGCCAAAGTGCCGCCGTCACGACAAAGCCCGGCCGAATGGCCGGGCTGAAGTTGGGCGGGATTTGAACCCGCGACCCCCTGAACCCCATTCAGGTGCGCTACCGAGCTGCGCTACGTCCCGAGAAGACAGGCATCAGGTATCAGGTACCAGGGGTCAGGGAATCTAGCATGGATTGGTGCCCATCGGCACCTTCTCCTTCACTCCTAATCTCGAGTGACAATCCAACCGCGCATCACCGGGTGCAGCGAGCACGTATAGGTCAGTTCACCAACCGTGCTCGCGACCGCCCCCGCCTCCGCACCGGCCGCGATGACGCCCGTGTCCCAGGCTCCAGCCGCCGTCGCCGTGTGGGGCACGAAATCCCGATTCACCCACACCACTGTGTCACCCACCGCCACTTCGAGCCTCGCGGGGTGGAAGGCCATGGCGCGGATCTCCACCACCACCCGCCGCGACGCGGGCGGCTCCTGCTTCCGCAGCGCGAATAGCGCCGCCGCCATGAGACACAGGGCCGCCAGCAACCACCACCAGCGGCCCCGCTCGAAGACGCTCATCGGCCCAGCGACTCGCGCAGCTGGCGCGCGTGCACCAGATGCGCCGCCACGGCCGGCCGAACTTCCGCCAGCAACTGCCTCAGCTCGACGTTGCTGGTCGTGGGAATAAGCAGACCATCAATGGCGTCGAGCACTGCCTGGTGATAGGCGACCTCGCGATCCATGTAGGCCCGGTCGAAACGGGTGCCGCCACTCACGCGCTCGAGCCCGGCCCGCGCCTCGCGCGCGCCGGCGAGCAACGACTGACTCACCGCGTTGTCCTGCGGCACCACCCCCAGCCGACCAGCCAGCGCTGCGGCCCGCTCGTTCACGGCCGTGTGATCAGTGATCATCGTGGCGGCGAATTGCCGCACCGCCGCACTCCGCGCCCTGCCCTGCGCATACCGCGCGAGCTCCACGTCAATCGCGTTCGCCGTGACCGCCACATGCGCCACCTCGGCGTCCGACAGATCCGGCGCAGGACTCTGGGCGCTAAGGGCCGTCACAACCGAAACGGACAGGGCAAGAGCAGTGAGCTTCGAGGCAACCATTGTGAAACCTCCATAAGAAAAAGTGGGACAGTGGGACGGTGGGACAGTTGGACAGGTCCGGCCCGCGACCTCAATATTGGAGCCTTAGTACAGTTTGTCAAGTAATTACTGTGATTTCTGGACAAATCGGCTGAAACTCCTCATCTTCAGGTATGGTGAACTGGCTCTACCGGTTGGCGGGTGAGACGCAGGCCAGGATACTGGCGCTGCTGCGGCGCTCAAATCAGACGGTCAACTCGTTGTCCGCCGCGCTGGGGCTGACCGACAACGCCGTCCGCAACCACGTCACCGCCCTGGCCAAGGACGGCCTGGTCGAGGACGCCGGCACTCAGCGCGACACCGGTGGCAAACCGGCCCGCCTCTACGCCCTCACTCGCCAGGGCGAGGAGCTGTTTCCCAAGGCCTACGCCACCGTGTTGGCGGCGCTGATCGAGCGGATCTCCAGGGAAGAAGGGCGCGGCCGAGCAGTGCAGCTGCTGCGGGCGGTGGGAGCGGAGATCGCGGCTAGCGCCGGCGGAAGAGGCCGTGGGGGCAATGGGGGCGGTGGGGGCGGTGGGGGCGGTGGGGGCGCTGGGGCCGGTACAGAAGGAGCTGACGCCGAGAGGGTTGAGGCGGCAGCGGCAGCCCTGCGGGCCCTGGGCGGCGACGTTGAGGTGGCGCGCGAGGGTGCCGGCTGGAAGCTCCAAGGCTACGGCTGCCCGTTGTCCTCAGTGACCGCCGAGCACCATGAGGCCTGCGCTCTCGCCACCGCACTCGTCGAGGCAGTCACTGGCAAGACAGTGTCGGAAAGGTGCCAACACTCGCCGCGCCCGCTCCACCGCGCCGCCCGCCATCCTGGCCTCCCAGCCCAGCAAACCCAAGTCGTCGAACAGCAGCCGGCGGCGCGAGGGGCGCTTCTGCACCGCTAGCGTCGCCACGAGCCTGTCGCCCTGCCGCGCGCGCGCCTTACGGTGGCCGGCAACCAGCTCGCCCAGCGGAATGCGCGACAGTACGTCCACCGCGTGCAGCACGATCGGGCCGTCGCCGCGGAACAGGCCGGAGCGGGCTGCAGCAACGAACCCTCCGCCCGTCTCGTACGGGCCGTCAGGTTCCGGCGACAAGGCGATCTCGACGCCTGGCGCCGCCGCCCGTTCCAGCCAGGCACAAATCTGCTCCCCGTGGCGGCTGGTGTTGACCACGATACGCTTTGCGCCCGCGGCGACCAGCCGCTCCATGACATGCTCGATGAGCGGCCGACCGCGCACCGGCACCATGGCTTTGGGAGTTCTTTCAGTTAGGCTGCCGAGTCGTGTGCCGAGCCCGGCCGCGAGGATCATCGCCTCCATCACAGCCTTCCGTGCACCACTCGCACCGCAAGGCGCGGATAACGGCTGCGCAGGTGCGCGGCCAGTTTCGCGGCCATGAATACCGAACGATGGCGGCCGCCGGTGCACCCGAACGCGACCGTCAGGCTGGTAAAGGCCCGCTCCAGGAACCGCTCCACGTGCGCATCCACGATGGCGCTGGCATTGGCCCAGAACTCCTGCACCTCCGCCGAGCGCTCCAGCCAGTCGGCCACCGGCTGGTCTTCACCCGTTAGGTCGCGCAGCTCCGGCACGTGGTGGGGATTCGGCAGCGCGCGGCAGTCGAACACGAACCCGCCGCCGTGTCCCTCGGTGTCGGCCGGGTACCCATCGCGATACGAGAAGCTCCGCACCAGCACCGTCAGGCCCGCGTCAGACACCGCCGCCTCGCGCGGCGCCGCCCACCGCTCCACGATCCGCCGGAACACCCGCTCCAGCTCGGGCAGGGCTAGCGGCAGGCCCGCCGCGAGCAGCTGGTCGAGGTTGCGCGAGGCGTGCGGCACGCTCTCCAGAAAGCGCCGCTTCCGCTCGAAGAACCCGCGGTAGCCGTAGGCGCCCATCGCCTGCATCAGCCGCACCAGCACGAACCCGGTGAACTGCTCCCGGAACAGCGCGCGGTCCACCGCCCGCAGCCGGCTCAGCTCATCCAGGTAGTGCTCCAGCAGCTCGGCGCGCAGCGGCGCCGGAATGGCCGCCTTGGCGTCATACAGCAGCGAGGCGACGTCGTAGTGCGGCGCTCCCTTGCGGCCGCCCTGGAAGTCGATGAACCACGGCTCGCCGTCCCGGATCATGATGTTGCGCGACTGGAAGTCTCGGTACATAAAGCAGTCGGCCGGCGCCTGGAGCAGCCATGCCGTTAGGCGCGCGAAGTCGTCCTCCAGCCGCTGCTCGTCGAACGGCACGCCCGCGAGCTTGAGGAAATGGTACTTGAAGTAGTTGAGGTCCCAGCGGATCGACTGCCGGTCGAAGGCGCGGCGCGGGTACGCATGGCGGTAGTTCACCGCCATGTGTCCCTCCACCTGGAACCGCGGCAGGATCGACAGCACGCGGCGATACAGGGCCTCGATCGCGGCGGGGAACTGCTGCTCGCCCTCCGCCGCGCGCGCGGCGCTGAGCGCGCTGAACAGCGTGGTGTCGCCGAGGTCTTCCTCCAGCCACACGCCCGCGTCCTGGTCCTCGGCGTGGATCTGGGGCACCGGCAGGCCGGCCCGGCGCAGGCTCTTCGCGAACGAAAGGAAGGCGCGATTCTCGCTCTTGTCAGGCCCGACCGCGCCGACGCAGGTCCGCTCTCCTTCCCATACCAGGCGGAAGTACGCCCGCGCCGATCCGTCGGCAGCGATATCGAGGATAGCGTCGGGGCGGCGGCCGAATCGCTCTTCGGCCAGCGAGACGAGGCGTTCCTTCATCGTGCTGCAAGGTAGCGATCTCGCGTGCTACGCGCCGCCACCTCCGCCGCCGAAACCGATGCGGCGCCGTTCGCGCCGCAGCGCGTCATCGTCCAGCACGATGTCGTCGGGAACGATCGCCCGCAGCTCCGAAACCGAGACCCGGCCGTCGGCCGCCGCGCGGGCGGCCATCCGCGCATAGGCCTGCTCGAACAGCGACCGCGCGAAGCGGGCGTTGCCGAAGTCGCCCCGCCGCGAGGCCTCGGCAAGCACCTCCTCCGCCTTCTCGCGCACCCCGTCGGCGAGCGCGATGGCGACCTCCTGGGCGAACAGCTCGAAGATCCGGTACAGCTCGGCCGGCGTGTAGTCGGGGAAGTCAATGTAGGTCTTGAAACGGCTGCGCAGGCCGGGGTTCGAGGCCACGAAGTCCGTCATCTCCTCACCATATCCAGCGACGATGACCGCCAGTTCGTCGCGATAGTCTTCCATAGCCTTCACGAGAGTGGCGATCGCCTCGGCGCCGAAATCCACCTCCGAACTCGGCGTCAGAGCATAGGCTTCGTCAATGAACAGGACTCCCGGCTTGGTGCTCCTGATGACGTCCATCGTCTTGATCGCCGTCTGGCCCACGTAGCCAGCCACTAAGTCCGCGCGCGTCGCCTCGGTGAAGCCCGCTCCGGGCAGCGCTCCGGTCGAGGCGTAGAGCCGGGCGATGATGCGGGCAACGGTGGTCTTGCCGGTCCCCGGCGGGCCCGTGAACACGAGGTGCAGGCTGGGGTTCACCGGCGCGAGGCCCGCCTTGACGCGGGCGGCGTTGGCCTGCACCACCGACACGACGTTCCTTACCTGCTCCTTCACCGCCGCCAGGCCGATGAGCGCGTCGAGATCGGCGAGTACGTCGGCGGTGGTCTCGGGCTTCTTTCCCGGTTCCTGGCTGGCGGCCGCGGTCTTCGGCTGGTCCTGCCGGGCCGCTTGCACCTGGGCGCCGCCAGACGCCGATCCGTCCGGCGCGAGGCCCCCGAGCGTGGACACCAGCGCCGCCAGCGCGGTGCGCTCATCCGTTATGCTTTCGAGCAGCGCCGTTGCCTCCGCCGTCGTGACCGGCACACCGTGTGCGCTGCCCGTGGGCTCCAGCGCCTCACGCGCCCGGTTGAACAGGGCGCCGGCCTCCGGGTTGGCGCGGAACCGGCGCGCAATCGCGAACAGCACGTGCCGCGGCTCGACGCTCCCGTGCCCGCGCGACTTCGCCGCCGAGACGGCGGCCTCGAGCAGCTCGTTCCTCAGGAGCACCCGTCAGGCATCCACCCAGCGCTTGCCGCCGAAGCGCTTCTGGAGCTGGTCGTCCAGCTCGTCCGCTCCATTCAGCACGCCGAACATCGCGGCGGCCAACTCTTCCTCGTCCAGGAAGTCGCCCAGCAGCGTGTGGCCCAGCGTAAGTGACAGCATCCCCGGGCTCTCTTCGTCGTCCCACACCGAGATGTTGCCGAACCACAGCCGCGGCGCCTCGCGCGCCAGGTACTCGTACAAGACCGGCGACGGCTTGACCCCGCGGAGGATCGGGGCAGAAATGCGGACCAGCGTGCACGGCTCGCCGTCCTTGTTCTTGCCCCAGTCAATCACGCGCAGGTGCACCTGGGTGCTCATGTCGCTGAACGCCACGGCGATCGTGTCCCCCTGGAGCTGGATCCTGAGATTCATGGGGCCGGTCAGCAGGCGCTGCACCTTCATCATGGTCTGATCTACTGTCGCCATAGCGCGCACCTCGCTTGGGTTCTGGCGGTGGGCTTTCCGGTGGAGGGGTCGTCCAAGGTACGCTCGGGACTCCCTCCCCGCCAGCAATGCCCCGCCGCGTCCGAACTCTCCGATGTCCATGCCCGCCGGGCCACGCCCGCCGCCGCTGCCCGGCCCGATGTCGCCTACCGCCTGCTTGCCGCCGAGGCGGTGCTGGCCGAGGTCACACACCGGCGCCGGGGTCGAAGTAGCGGCGCTGGAGCGGTAAGTTCTGCGCACCATGCACACGCTGCTCCGCATCGCCCTGGTGATCGCCGGTACCTATGCCTTCGTGTGCGCGGCGGCGTTTCTGTTGCGCGACCGGATGGTGTTCCCGGTGCGCGGCGGCTCGTCAGGCCACCCGCGCGACTTCGGCATGGGCGACGGAGAAAAGGTGATGATCCCGACGGCCGACGGACTGCGCATCGCGGCGTGGTATCTGCCGGCTAGAGGAACGGAGCCGGGCGCTCGCTCCGGCGCGGTGCTATGGTTTCACGGCAACGCCGAGTCGCTGGAGGGCCTGGGGCCGATCATCCGCGAACTGCGGCCCGACAGCGCGGCGCTGCTGGTGATCGACTACCGGGGCTATGGCGAATCCACCGGCAGCACGACGCCGGCCGGGACCCTGAAGGACGCGGAGGCGGCGTGGGACTGGGTCAGCGCGCGGCCCGAGATCGACCCGGCGCGCATCGTGATCTACGGCCGCTCGATAGGCAGCGGGCCGGCCACGTGGCTGGCGGCCCACCGCCCCGCTGCGGGCCTGGTGCTGGAGTCGGCGTTCACTTCGCTGCGGGCGATGGCGCGGGTCCACTACCCCTATCTCCCGTCCGTAATTGCCGGCGGCGCGTTCAACAACCTCGCGCTGATGAGCCAGGTACGCTGCCCGCTGCTGCTGATCCACGCCGATCGCGACGAGGTGGCGCCGATCAGCATGGCCCATCAGCTGGCCGACGCCCACACCGGCCTGCACGCGCTGTGGACCATCCAGGGCGCGGGACACAACGAGACCTTCGAGGCCGGTGGTGAGGAGTACCGGCGCCGGTTCCACAACTTCATCGCCAGCACCACCAGGGCCGGGGGTGAGGCCGGCCGGCCTTGATCGGCTCACCGCTACTGGGCTCGCGCTTCGCGGACCGGGCTGATACAATCGTTGTTCCCTCAGACCCGGAGACACCTATGCGTGCCCGCACCCTTGCGGCCATGGCTGTGCTTGCCACTGCCGCATGCGCAAGAACAGAGACACCTGAACAGACGCAGGCTAGGATGCAGGCCGAGTCGGACTCGGCACGCGCCGCGATCGAGCAGATGGCCGCCCGGTTCGCCGAGCATTTTAGCGCCGGGCGCGCCGACTCGATGGCCGCCATGTACTCTGAAGACGCGCACGTGATGCCGCCTAACATGGCCGAGGTTTCGGGGCGAGCCGGCGTGCAGCAGATGCTCCAGGCGTTCATGAGCCAGATGCCCGGGACCAGGCTGTCACTGCACGTGGCTTCGGTAACGGCCAACGGCCCGATGGCGGTCGCTCGCGGGCACTGGAGAATGAGTACTCCGGAGGGCACTCCGGTTGACTCGGGCGTTTACATGGAACGGTGGCGCCGCTCCGACGGGCAGTGGATGCTGGTTGACGACATCTGGAACAGCTCGGCGCCGCTGCCGCCGCCCCCGCCGGCCAGGAGGCGATAGAGGAAGACGGCATGGCGGTATGGCGGTATGGAGATCACACCTTGCCACCCTGCCGCCACGCCGCCTTCTACGC
>DATMBH010000282.1:0-8108 GCA_035559335.1 Gemmatimonadales bacterium | reverse complement strand
CTGGGCGCCCGAGGCAACAGTGAGCACGCCGATCGCTGCGACGGCGGCGGCCAGGCCGAATCGATCCGCGAGGACTCCAGCCAGGATTGCCCCGGCCGCGTAGCCCAGGTCGCGCCACAGCCGGTAGATACCCACCGCTGCGCCGCGCCACGAGGGATGGGCTACATCCCCAATCACTGCGAGCAACACGGGATAGACCATGGCGGTTCCGATGCCAAGCAGCACGGAGGCCGCGAGCCAGGAGGCGATATCGGAGGTCAGGGCAATCCCCAACAGGGCGAACCCCTGAAGCGCCATTCCACCCGCGATGAGCCACTTGCGACCGACGCGATCGCTGAGCCAGCCGGTGTACAGCTGCGCCAGTCCCCACGCGGCCGGATAGGCGAAGGCCAGCAGTCCGATCTCCTTCAGCGACAAGCCCGCCGCCCCGAAGAGCAGCGGCAGTGCGCCCCAGGCGAGCGCGTCGTTGAGGTTGTTGACATGTCCCGCCTGGCAAGCGCTGAACAGCGCCGGGTGGCGCCAGCTTACGGTGGCGAACAGCGACCAGCCCGAAGGTCGCGCGGGCCGGAGTGACGGATCGTCCCGCTCAGCTGCCTCGAAGCGGGCGTGCGGCAGTGTTTCCTTCACCAGGAGCACCGAGAGCATGAGGCCGGCCGCCACTACAGCAATGCCCAGGTAGAATGGCCCTGGCCGCAGGCCGTAGTGCTCGGCGACGATGCCGGTGGCCCAGGCTGCGGCGGCCACGGACAGGTAGCCGGCGAACTCGTTCAGCCCGGTGGCGAGGCCGCGATTGCGGGGCCCCACCAGGTCGATCTTCATGATGACGGTAGTGGACCAGGCGAGGCCCTGGTTGATGCCTAACAGCAGATTGGCAGCGACAATCCAGTTCCAGTCCGGCCCCCACATCACCAGCGGTGGCACCGGCAGGGCGAACAGCCACCCGGCCACGAGCACGCGTTTGCGGCCGAACCGGTCGCCGAAGCTGCCCGCCAGCCAGTTAGCGAGCGCCTTGGCAACGCCGAAGCCGATCAGGAACGAGAGCGCGGCGCTGCGGGTGGCGAGGCCCAGCTCGCGCTCTGCGATCAGGGGGAGGACCGTGCGCTCGAGGCCCACCATGGCGCCGACGAAGGCGTTCACAGCCACCAGCAGCGCGAACTGGCGCCAGCTGGCCGTGAAGCCAAGACTGGGGGGCGAAGCGCTCACCTTATCGTGGTGCCGGAGCCGGTCTCGATGGGGAGGCCGGCGGCGCGCCAGTCGGGCAGGCCCCGGTCGCTGCGGCGGGCGCGGTATCCTTTGGCGCGTAACAACTCCACGGCTTCAACCGAGAACACACAATAGGGACCGCGGCAATAGGCCACGATCTCGCGGCCCCTGGGAATCTCGGCCAGGCGGCGCCGGAGCTGCGAAACCGGAATCGAGCGCGCGCCCGGGATGTGGCCCGCGGCGTATTCTTGTTCTGGCCTAACGTCGAGCAGCGTGATGGTTTTCTCGCGCAGCCGCCGCCGGAGTTCCTTGAGGCTGACCGGTTCCAGGGCATCGCGGCGCTCGATGAAGTCGCGTGCCAGGCTCTGCACTTCCGCTAGGTGATTGCGGCCCAGGGTCTGGAGGTCACGCAGGAACCGGGCGACGTCGTCACCTGCCAGGCGATAGAAGACGAACGTTCCCTCGCGCCGGGTCCGGACCAGGTTCGCCTGGCGCAGCACCCTAAGGTGGGCGCTGGTGCTCTTGACGGGTGTGGCGGTTTCCTGCGCGAGAGCCTCGACGGTCTTCTCACCCTGGCCCAGCAGATCGAGCAGCTCGATGCGGCGCGGGCTGGCCGTGGCGTGGCCGATGCGCGCGAATTGCTCATACAGGGCATCCTTGAAGCGGCGGTGCGACATCGGCGGGGCGCTCCAGGCGGGTTACTTGACAGATATTCTATTAATCTATAGAATAGCCGACATTTCACTACAGTCAAGGCCGGCGGCGCGAGCCGGGCCGACCTCATGGGGGGAGGGAGCATGACAGCATCCCTGCGCCAGGTGCCGGGCGCGGCTCAGCCGATCACCGGGCTGGACGTGGAGCAGTTGCGCGAGGCGATCCGCGAGGAGTACAGCGCGGTAGCTTCCGAGCCGGAGCGCGGGTTCCACTTCCACACGGGGAGGAAGCTGGCGCGGATCCTGGGCTATCAGGACGCCTGGCTCGACGGCTTGCCGGAGGCGACGATCGCCTCATTCGCAGGCACCGGAAACCCGTTCTCGCTGGGGCCGCTGCGCGAGGGCGAGCACGTGGTGGACGTGGGTTGCGGCGCCGGACTGGACAGCCTAATCGCCGCGCGCATGGTGGGCCGGACGGGGGCCGTGGTGGGAGTGGACATGACACCCGCCATGGTGCGCAAGGCGCGCGGGGGGGCCGAACTGGCCGGACTGCATAACGTTTCGTTCCGGGAGGGTTTCGCCGAGGCGCTGCCGGTCGAGGACGGGTGGGCCGATGTGGTGATCTCCAACGGGGTGCTCAACCTGATGCCCGACAAGGGCGCCGCGCTGGGTGAGATGGCGCGGGTGCTGAAGCCGGGGGGCCGGCTCCAGCTGGGCGACATCCTGGTTCAGAAGGCGGTGGGCGAGAAGTCGAAGCGTAACATCGACCTGTGGAAAGGCTGAATCGCCGGAGCTCTGGTGGAATCGGAGCTTCAGGCGACGGTCGTCGCCGCCGGATTCGCGGGATTCGAGATCACCTGGCGAGCAGATGTGTACGCCGGTGCGCCGCAGTCATCGAGCGCCGCGGCCTTCGGGACGCTGGGCATCAACTTCCGGGCCCGCAAGGCGGCGAGCCAGGAGGAGTGGGACGCCGAGATTGCGCGCCTGGCCTGCGAGGTCCCGCCCAGCTCGCCGGTCGCCTAGTTCACCGCCGGGTTGGCGATCCGTCCGATGAACAGGATGGTTCCGCTGAAGCGCTCCCGGATGATGAACAGGAACGGCCGGTCAACGGTGAACGACGGCGGCACGCTGGTGAGGCCGACGCCGACGCTGGTCACGGCGGCGGCCTCGGTTCCCTCCTCGTTCACCAGCACGAAGGTGCGATGTCTGACGTCGGAGATGCAGGCATTCGGGAAGAACCGGGAGAAGTCGGGGCCCGGCGGCTCGTCACAGAACGCGTTTCGCATCCCCAGCGACTTGAGCGCGGAGTTCAGCGAATCCAGCGAGTAGGACAGTTCCAAGCGCGGCATCACCACGGCCATCGCAGTCGAATCGAGTTCCGCGACCCACGAATCCCACTGCGTGGAGTTCAGGTTCCGCGCCAGCGAGTCCAGGGCTGAGGGCTCCTGCGGCACCACGATGGTCGCGCGCCAGGCGCCGCCACCGTAGGACAGCTCGCCGATGAGGGTTCCGGGCTCGGAGTGGAGCCACAGAGGCATCTGCGGGCCATTCATCATTTGGGCCGTGACAGTACCGCCGCCCACCAGCCGGAAGCTGCCGGACACTGTGCGGGCCGGATCGAATCGTGTGGTCCAGGCTCCCTTGAAGTAGATCGCGTTGACGAGGTAGGCGATGATATCGTCGGGAATCGGCGCCGAGACGATCTCAGTGATTCGGCCGCGAGTGCGGGCGTTCACCCAGGAGTTGATGATGCCGGCGGCATTCGCGCTCGAGAAATCCAGCCCTGTCACCTCGGCGTCGAAGCTCTGGCGGGTGACGTCCAGGAACGGTTGAAGCGGCTGGTAGCCGAGCCGGTACCACACGCTGTTGGCGATCTCGAAGGCCACGTTGGGATCGAGCCCGCGCAGCAAGTCGATCAGCGAGCGGTAGGACGCGTTGATCTCGGTCTCGCTGAGCCCGGCGAGTCGCAGCGCCACCCGCATCGAGTCCCAGGTCTGGCCCGCGGCGCCGTTGAGGGCCATGCCGAGGGCCATGGAAACGCTCACTGGCGAGATGAAGACGTTGTCGGTCGGCGCGTGCCGGGAAAGAGTTTCCCGGAGCAGCGCAAAGGCAAAGTCGTTGCTTGCCCGGATCAGTCCCTGTTCCGACGAGGTCAATTCCCGGGGCAGCGCCTCGATCCGGAGCGGCTCGTTCGGGTCGTGCCGGCACGCTGCCAGCGCGATGAGTGTGGCGAGACCGGCAAGGCGGATGGGCTTCACTGATCGCTGGTCCCTGAGTTTGAACGTTGGCTTCCGAGGCAAAGACTCGGCAAGCGTGAGTGAGGTCACCGGTCTCGAACTGTGACGCCCGGCACCAGGCCGGGGTCAAGTTACTCCGTTCGAGGTGGTCTCGGACGCTCAGCCTTGCTTCACAGGCGATGCCGGTTTCCATTTCGGTGGTGAACCTTATGAAGACAAGCACGGTGCCCTCGCTGCTCCGGGCTGCCGCGGTGGCGGTTGCGCTGGCCGGCTGCAACGAAAGCGATCCAGGGGGGCCAAACCTCCCGGACTGGGCGGTGCAGTTCCGGTTCGAGCCGCAGCTGATCGAGTACTACTACGTGGACTCCTCGAGCACCGGGTTTCTGGAGCTGACCTGGCTGCGCAACCTGCAGTTCAACGGAGAGAACTGTCTGCAGTTCGCCGCGCGCACGCCGGAAGACACTGTCGGTTCCTTCTACTTCGTCACCAGGGGGCCGAACGTCGGGTGGCTAGAGCGCACTGCCGGCACCACCACCGACACCACCACGGGCTACCTGCTGCCCTCGCCGCCGCTGGGTACCAGGGGCAGTTATGTGGTCATGTCCGATGGGCGGCTGCAGCTCAACTGGTTCGACGGCACGCCGAGCCGCTACTTCGATCCGCAGGCCAACCTCCGCTTCGTGGGCGACACGTTGTTTTCTGATTTCGTGTTCCGCGCCCGCGCCGACTCCATCTACGCGCGTTGGCGCACCGCCTGGCTGTTCGACGGTCCCGCCGCCAACGGGTGCTGAGGGCCGCAACGCAGGACGAGCTGAAGCGCGCGGCGGCCGCGCGCGCCGTCACCCTGATTCAGAGCGGCATGGTGGTGGGCTTGGGGACGGGCTCGACGGTCAGGCCGCTGCTGGAGCTGTTAGGCGCCAGGCTGGCGTCGCGCGAGCTGGAGGACGTGGTGGGGGTGCCAACGTCCGAGAACACGGCTTCGATCTGCAGGGCGCTCGATATTCCGCTCACGACTCTCGAGCAACAGCCGCACCTCGATCTGGCCATTGACGGCGCCGACGAGATCGGACCCGGGCTCGATCTCATCAAGGGCCTGGGCGGCGCGCTGCTGCGCGAGAAGCTGGTGGCCGTGGCGGCGAAGCGGTTCGTGGTGATCGCTGACGAATCCAAGCGGGTGCGCAGACTGGGGACGAGGGCGCCGGTCCCGGTCGAGGTGGTTCCTTTCGGGTGGTCCACGCATCTCGACTACCTGCGCCGCCTGGGCGCCGAACCAGCGCTGCGCCGCACCTCCGATGGCGAACCCTATCGCACCGACGGGGGCCACTTCATCGTGGACTGCCGGTTCGTGCGCGGCATTCCGGACCCGCGCGCGCTGGCCCGCGCCCTGGCGCGGCGGACCGGAGTGGTCGAGGACGGCCTGTTCCTCGGCATGGCGCATCTGGCCATCATTGCCGGCACCCGGGGCGTGAGGCAGCTGAAGCGCTGATCGTGTAATCGCGCATACATCGAGTTGTCACGTTTGTGCAGGGCGAGTCTCCACATGCGCCTCCCAGGTTGGAGTTGGACTCATCAGGGAGGCGCGATGTTCGAAGTGCTCGTTTCATCCAGTCCGCGGCGCGAGCATTCATGGCTGGCGCGGGGAGGTTCGGCCGGTCTGCACGGGTTGCTGATCGCGGCCGCCGCGTTGGCCGGGGGCCAATCGCGCCCGGAACGCACGGCCGGGATCCGGGACACGACGATCTTCGCGCCGATCGAGCCGGCGCAGGTGGAGCCGCGGCCGCACCGGCATCGCGTCACACCGCGGCCCGGAGTACCGGTGCTGAGGTTCAGCCTGCAGCCCGGCCTACCGGACCCGATTCCCGGCCCGGCGCCATCGCCTGATCCCGCTTTGATCCCCGGCTTCGACCCGCGGCCAGCCAGCTCGATCATCGGCACGGACAGCGGAGGGCCGATTCTGGCCGCACCGATCGATGCGCGCCACGCCGACGAGCCCCCGTCACTTATCGAGCACCCGGTGCCGCGTTACCCCGAGCTGCTGCGGAGTGCCGGCATCGAGGGAAGTGCCGTGGTGGAAGTGGTGTTGGACACGCTGGGCAGGGCCGAACCCGCGACGGTGCGCGTACTAAGCGAAACGCACCCGATGTTCGGGGCGGAGGCGCGGTTTGTGGTGCTGGCCTCGCGCTACCGTCCAGCCCGGCTCGCAGGCCGGGCGGTGCGGGTCAGGATCAGGGTGCCGGTGTCATTCCGGCTGCGCGGGTAGCGCGAGGTTCCGCGGCATCCTAGTTTCCGCTCGATGCCACTGCGACTGATGGCGATATTGGCGATTGCGAAACTGTTCCTGGTTACGGCGCTTGACGCCCAAGTCGAGCGCATAACGCCGGAGCTGATATCGGAGCATGTGGGCGTTCTGGCTCACGATTCGATGCGTGGACGCGCTACACCGAGCCCGCAGATCGAGGCGGCCGCGAACTACATAGAGTCCAGGTTTCGGCGGATCGGCCTGAGTCCGGCGGGGGATTCGGGAACCTTTCGACAGCGGTTTCCGGTTCGCGTCCGTCCTAATGCGACGGCGACCGCGGCGATAGACACTATGGCCGCCACAGGTCCGAGCGTTGTCGGCCTGCTGCGGGGCAGCGACCCGGACCTGGCCAGTCAGTACGTGCTGGTGGTGGCGCATTTCGACCACGTGGGCACCGGGCGACCTCTCAACGGGGACTCGATCTACAACGGCGCCGACGACAATGCGTCAGGCACCGCCGGGCTGCTCGCCATTGCGGAGGCGTTTGCGCGGGGGCCGCAGCGTCCGGCCCGCTCGCTGCTGTTCCTGGCGGTGAGCGGTGAGGAGCGAGGCCTGCTAGGTTCGCGCTGGTTCGCGGAACATCCCACGGTGCCACTGGCGGACATCGTGGGTCTGGTGAACTTGGACATGATCTCCCGCAATCGCCCCGATTCGGTGTACCTCAACGGCTGGGGCAAGAGCACGATTTCGGACCTAGTGCGCAGGCTCGCCGCCGAGCATCCCGAGCTGCGCCTTGCGGTCGGCCCGGACGTGGAGGACCGGCCGGTCACTCCCGCCGATTCGGACCATTGGCCGTTTCAGCGCGCCGGCATCCCCTACATCTTCTTCTACACCGGCCCGCACTCTGACTACCATCGTCCGGGCGATCACCCGGACCGGATCAACGCCGACAAGGCGGCGCGGGTCGCGCGTCTGGCGTACTACACCGTCGAGTCGCTGGCCGGCACCCGGGAGCGCCCGAGCTGGGAACCGGAGGCGCGGGCCCGCAACGTAGCGCCGGATCGGCCACGGTGAGTCGGGCGGTCGCCGCGGTCCTGGCGCTCGCCATGTTCGAGCGCCCGACCGCGGCGACCGCTCAGAGGCTCTCGGACGCTTGCCCCGCGGCACCGGCACCTGCCAGCCCCGAGACATATCTCGAAGCCGGGCGCGCCTGGCACTCCTGGCGCGCGACGAACCTGTCTGCGCGCGGTCCACTGGCGGCCGAGAGCGCGCTGGTCGCGCTGCGGGCATTGGAGTCCATGGGGAACGACGCAGCGCTGGCAGAACTGCTGGCGCGGGTGCAGGGCGGTGATTCGGTGCCGGAACTCCTTGCCATCGTGGCGCGCCACGAGGCACGCCAGGGCCGCTGGGCACAGGCGTTGTCGGCCTGGCGCAGGGTCCTCGCACTGAGCACCGCGCCTGCGCTTCGAGAGGAGGCGCTGGTCCGTCAGGCGGTCGCGTTCGGCGCGCTTGGCCGCGCCGACTCGGCGCGCGCCGCGTGGTCGCGCGCGGCACAGGCGCTGCCGGGAATCGCCGACTGGCTGCTGCTGCGCCAGGCGGAATTCGAGGACGACACGATCGTGGCATTCGGGATCATGGCGGGCATGCGTACGCCGGGAGCGCGGACCCACGCCCTGGAGCGGATCGCGCGGCGGCGGCAGAGCGAGGGAAACCTCGGCGGCGCGCTGGCGGCATGGGACCAGTTGAAGCGGCCACTGGACATGGCGCGGGTCGAGA
>DATMBH010000281.1:0-8497 GCA_035559335.1 Gemmatimonadales bacterium | reverse complement strand
AGGTTGGTCTGGTCCGCGATGTCCCTGATCAGTCCGATGAAGTCGGTAATCGAAGCCGCGCCCTGCGCCAGCGACCTAACTTCTGTCGCCGCCTCACCGACGAAACCCTTGAGTTCAACCAGGCGGTTCACGGCACCGCTTATCGTCTCGCGGTGGCCGGTCGCCGTGCGGCTGGCGTCCTCAGAACGATCGGCGGCCTCCTGCCCATCGGCGGCTACCTGGCGGGCAGCTGCGGTCAGGTGCTCGGTGGCCTCGAGGTTCGCGGTCACCTCGCGCTCCTGCTCGGCCGTCGCCCGCTCGATGGCGCTTGCCAGGCTCGCACTCGCGGAGGCCGCCCCGCGCAGCGCCTCGACTGCCGCGGCCACCGCGCGCACCTCGGCGCCGATGCGCTCGACCGTGCGGATCAGCGGCTCCCGCAGCGCGGCGATGTGGAGCGCCGCGGACACCTGCGATGCGAGCGTCAAGACTATCGAGCGGGCCTTGGCAGTATAGACGTGGCGCTTGGGGTGCTCCAGCTCCAGCGTACCTATCACTTCCTCGCCGAAGCGCAACGGGACCATTAGGATGCTCTGCGCGCTCGCCCGCGGCGCGGTGATACGGGGATCGTGGAGCGCATCGCGCACTTCCACCGTTTCGCCCGCCGCCAAGACCTGTTCCCGCAACGACTCCACATCCACCGACTGGGTGGCCGGGCCCCCATCTGGATGCCGATAGATCAGCTGCGGCCTGCCGTCCTCCAACCGATACACCCGCATCTCGGACCACTCGACCAACCGGTCCGCCAGGCGCCCGATCCGCGCGAGCGTATCGGCGAGCGTCAGTTCCGCTGTCACCGCCACGTCCTCGGCCAGGACCTTGGCCCGCTCCTCGGCGGCGATCGCCTCTTCCAGCAGCCGCTTCACCATCCACCCGCCGAACAGCACCATCGCCGCCACGAACGGCCAGCTGCGCGCCTCCAGCATGCCCACCGCGGTCAGCACGGCGGCGACCGCCATCAGCACCGCGAAGTAGCCGATTACTTCGTAGCGGAAGATCAGGGACTTCTCGTCAGGCAGCAGCTTCGACCTGACCAGCAGCGTGAAGTAGAACAGGGCCCTTCCGATCACGAAGTAGCCGACCCCGAACGCCACCAGCGCTGGTGCGAGGTCCACGCTGAGCTCGCCGCTCTCCAGCCCGAGTTGCCTCAGCACCAGCGCGTAGAACCCGAAGCTCGCGGCCAGCGCCACGACGTCGCGGCCCCCGTTCACCAGCGCGGCCTTCCACGACTTGCGCAGCCAGGCCCAGTCGCCGAGCAGTGCCGCCGCGTACATGGCGGCCATGGTGGGCGCCGGGCCCACCAGCAGGCTGCCGCTCAGCGCTACGAACGCCGAGAACGTCAGATACGAGTATTTCGACAGCGGAATGACGAACCGCCTCAGCAGGGTGGCGATGGCGGCCATCGCGAACAGCGCGATCCACTGGAGGCCCGCGGGCGGGCTGAGGGCCAGGGCAGCTGCGAGTACCACGGCTCCCAGGGTCCCGATGATGACCGGGTAGGCTGCCACCACCGAGTCGACGCGCAGGCTCGCGCGCATCAGCTCGCTTCCTTCCGGTCCAGTGCTTCGCGCACCTGACGGAGCCACTCCAGCGCCTGCGACGCTCCCGACTGCATTCGCCGCACCACGGCACTGCCTATCACCACACCGTCAGCGCAGCGCGCCGCCTCCACCGCCTGGGCAGGATCGGATATGCCGAACCCGATCGCGACCGGCAGATCCGTCACCTCCCGCACCGACGCGACGCGGACCGCTAGTTCGCTGCCGGCGCCCAACCCCTCGCCGGTGACCCCCAGTCGGGCGATCAGGTACACAAAGCCGCGGCTCGCCGCGGCGATGCGGCGCAGCCGCTCGCCGGCGCTGGTTGGCGCCACTAGCCTTACGAGCGGTATTCCCGCCTCAGCCAGGGCGGCCTCGGTCTCGGGGTCCTCGTCCACCGGGACGTCCACCACCAGCAGCGCGGCGGCCCCGGCCGCGGCTGCGTCACGGGCAAACCTCGCAACGCCGTAGGCGAGAATGGGGTTGAGATAGGAGAACAGCACCACCGGCACCGAGGGACTGGTGCCGGCCAGCAGCTCCAGCACCCGGGCGACGCTCATCCCGCCGCGCAGCGCCGCGTGACTGCTGGCCTGAATGACCGGGCCATCGGCCACAGGGTCGCTCCACGGGACGCCCAGTTCCAGCACATCGGCCCCGTAGTCGGCGGCGCACGCGAGGAACTCGACGGTGGCCGCCCGATCCGGGTAGCCGGCGGTCACATAAGGAATGAGAGCTGTGCGGCGCTGCCGGCGCAGCGCGCGCCAGCGCGTAGCGAGCAGTTCAGACAAAGTAGTCGGCGACACGCACCCCGTATTTCTCCGGGCTTGTCACCTTGATGATGGACCTGACGAACGTGCCGTCTTCGTTCCGGTCGTACAGATCGGCGTCGAACCCGGGGAAGATGATCGTGCCCATGCGGTCGGAAACCACCCTAACCAGGGGCCGGTTCACGGCCTCCGGTACGGGGTTCGGTGCCGTCACGATGGCCAGCTCGTACGTGTCAAGGATGACCATCGTGCCCACGGGATAGATGCCTATCAGATTGATGAAGGCCTTCACCACGATCGGGTCGAGGCCACGCTTCGGGTTCTCCCACATCTCCTTCAGGACCACGTCCGGCTCCAGCGGAACCGTGTGATAGCTGCGCCGGCTGGTGGCCGCGTCGAACCCGTCTGCGGTCGCAATGATGCGCGAGAAAATCGACATGACGCGCGGCCGGATAGTGCGCGGATAGCCCGACAGGTCGAGCTTCATGTGGTGCTCGAACGCGGCGATCATGGACCGATAGGGGATCTCGCCGTAGCCGCGTAACCCGAACAACGTGAGTACGCCCAGCCACGGGTGGGCCTGCATGATCCGCCACTCCTCATCCGTGAGGCCGCCCGTCTTGTTGAGCACCTCGAGAGGCACCCGGGACTTGCCGATGTCGTGGAATAGTGCGGCCATGCCGAGGTCGTACAGCTGCAGCTTGGTGAGTCCCAGCTTGCGGCCCAGCGACACCGAGAAGATGCACACGTTGACCGAGTGCACGAACGTGTAGTCGTCGTAGTCGCGCAGCGTGGTCAGGCCTATCAGCGAGGTCTCGTTCGCCAGCACCTGGTCCACGATTGCCTGCACCGCGCGCTTCACCTTCTTGACGCTCGCCGTCCGCCCCATCCGCACCGAGTTGATGACCTCCTTGGTGACGGCCACGGAGCGCTGGTAGGTCTTCTTGGCCTGCTCCTTGAGCCGTTCCTCCTCCTGCTCGTCCTCCTCGGTTTCGACGATGGGCTCGACCAGGATGTGGAGGATGTTGGCATCCCGCATCCTGCTCTGGAGGTCGAAGAACCGGTTCGCCGCATCGCCCTTCGATGCGGCCGAGATAAGCAGCGAGAGGAACGAGGTCCACTCGCGCCGGTCGCCCTGGTCCGAGCGCACCAGTCCGACGCCGCAAGCCTTGAGTAGTCCAAGCACGTGCGAGAACGACGCGTAGTTGTCCAGGTCGAGACGCAAGCGCGTGGAATTGACGAAAATGAACTCCCCGGTGAGCCGCACCTCCAGCTCCTGCTCGCTCTCGACGATGCGGCTCACCGAGGTGGAGATATCGTCCAGCGCCTTCTGCACCACAGGGTTCTCGAGCGGGTAGAGCTTGAGCGAGCGCAGCGCGGTATAGAACGTGGTCAGGAACTCGCGCCCGGCGGTGCGGATGTAGCCATCCGTCGTCTGGAGCGATTCCATCGCGCCGGGATGTTCGTGCTCGCTCATAGGTTCAGATCACTGGTCTTGAACAGCGCGCTGCCCCGCTCGCCGCGTAGCGCCCGCAGCACTGCGTTGCGAACCAGCGGTTCCTTGTCCTCACGAGCCTTCTCCAGACACTCGCGCGCCCGCGGGGTTCCGATCTTGCCTAGCGCCATCGCGGCGCACGCCCGGGTCTGGGGGTCCACCTTCTTCTTCAGGAAGCCGCCGCTGGAGAGCAATCCGTTTAGATATTCGATCGCGCCCTCGCCCGCCAACATGCCGTAGGCCTCGAAGAACACCATCTTCTCGGTCAGGTCGGCCTGCCGGACCGACTTGCCCTGAACCACGTTGGTGATCCGCGGCAGCGCCGACTTCGACTTGTGCTGCGCGATCACCCGCAGCGAGGCCAGCCTCACCTCGCGGTCCGCGTCGTCGAGGCCGCGCTCCAGCGCCTGGATCGCTGACGGCGTGGCAATGTCGGCTAGCGCCTGCACCAGCGCCACGCGCACCGCCGGCTCGGCATGGCCGAACAGTCCGGCGAGCGGCGTGACCGCCTGCTGGATCCTCAGTTTGGCGGCCAGCCGCATCGCGGTGAGCACCACGTTGACGTCGCCCGACTGCAGGGCTTCCACGACCGTAGGCAGGTTTGCCGTGGCCAGTCGCTCCACCGCCGCCTCAACGATCGCCTGGATCTGCGGATTGCGCAGTCGCGGCAGCCACGAGAACAACGTGGGAAGGGCGTCGGGCCGCAGCTCCGAGAACAGCTCGGCCAACTCCGCCGGATTGACCGCCGTCACGCCTTCGTCGAGCGTCTGGACCAGCTGACCCAGGGTACCGGCCTCGGAAAGCCGCGCCGGCAGTTTCTCGAGCGCCTCGCGCTGCTCCGGCAGCACATCCCTGGCGCGCGCCAGCACCACCTTCACCTCCCGCAGCACGTAGGCCGTGGCCCCGTAATCACCGGCGCCAAGCAGGTACGGCAGAAAGCTCTCCAGGATTCCTATCAACTCCGTGCGCACGGTCGGGAACGGCTGCAGCTCCATGATGTCGAACAGCATGGCCAGCACGTTGCGGCGCAGGTCCTGGGTGTACTCCTCTTGCACGTAGCGCTTCAGCGTCTCGATCTCGGACTCGTCGAGGAAGTACAGGGTGGTGTCGAAGTCCTCCGCCCTAACCAGACCCTCGAGGTTGCGCGGCGAGGCGTCCTCTTGGATCGTCTGCTGCACGAATTGCGGGTTGGTCTGCGCCGGCTCTATCTCCTCCTCGCTGGGCAGCTCCTTGATCCCAGTGTCCGCCGTGAGGTCCTGGAACATGTAGTGCAGGTACTGGAAGTCCTTCTCCCACAGCAGAGTCAGCAGGTCGTCACTGTCCTCTGCGGACAGCGTGCGCCCACGATGGATGACGTCGAGGAACGCCACGATCTCGCGCTCCTCGAATCGCGGTTGGAAGGTGAGGGAGCGCACCCCGTCCTTGAACAGCACCCACGCGATGCTCTCGGACCGGTTCTCGTTGTTGTAAACGACGTGACCTTCCCAGCGCAGCTGGTTGTCGCCGACCTCCAGGTGCAGGCGGTCGGTGCGGGCCCACAGCGCGCGGAACCCCTCGCGGACCGTGTCGATGGCTCTCTGGTAGACGGGGTTGTTAGGGAGATACAGCTGCTGCGCGCGCTGCGCCTTAGCGAGGGCCTGAAGCAGCTCCTCGACCTGCGCCGGAAGTACCGCCAGCTCGCCGCTCGCCTGCTGTTCCGTCAGGATTCCTCCGTGCTCAACGTGGCCACCGACGCCACGTCCTTATCGCCACGGCCGCTGAGGCAGATCACCAGGGTGCAGTCTCGTGGCCAGCGTCCGCGCTGCCCATGCACCCACGCGATCGCGTGCGCGGTCTCGAGGGCCGGGATTATGCCTTCCAGCCGCGCCAGCAATCCGTAGGCTTCCAGTGCTTCCGCATCGCTGACCGCCACGCATTTCAGCCGGCCCGCGTCCCGCAGTGCCGCCAGCTCGGGACCTACGCCAGGGTAGTCCAGCCCCGCGGACACGGAGTGCGCCTCGACCACCTGCCCGTCGGCGTCCTGCAGGACGTAGCTCAACGAGCCGTGCAGCACCCCCGGCCTGCCGCGCAGCAGGCTCGCCGCTGTGCGACCCGTATCGAGTCCCTCGCCCGCGGCTTCCACCGCAATCAGCTCGACGCCGCGGTCCTCCAGGAACGGATGGAACATTCCCATCGCGTTCGAGCCGCCGCCCACACAAGCCACCAAAACGTCAGGCAGGCGGCCCAGCCGTTCCAGGCACTGCCGGCGTGCCTCACGGCCGATGACAGCCTGGAGATCGCGAACCAGCCCGGGATACGGCGCCGGGCCGACGACGGAGCCGATAATATAGTGCGTGGTCGAGACGTTGGTGACCCAGTCGCGGATTGCCTCACTGGTCGCGTCCTTGAGGGTCCGAGTGCCGGAACCGACCGGGACCACCCGCGCGCCTAGCATCTTCATCCGGAACACGTTCAGCTCCTGGCGCCGCGTGTCCTCCTCACCCATGTACACCACACACTCGAGGCCGAACCTGGCGCATACGGTCGCCACCGCCACTCCATGTTGGCCCGCCCCCGTCTCCGCGATGATCCTGGCTTTTCCCATGCGGCGCGCCAGCAGAACCTGCCCGAGCGCATTGTTGATCTTGTGAGCGCCGGTGTGGTTCAGGTCCTCGCGCTTCAGGAGCACGCGCGCACCGACTGCGGCAGAGAACCGCGGCGCCTCGCTGAGCGGCGTCGGCCGGCCGACGTACTCCGCCAGCAGCGACTCGAACTCGGCCCAGAACCCGGAATCGGAACCAAGCCGCTCCCATTCGGCCGACAATTCGTCCAGAGCCGGGATGAGGGTCTCCGGTACATAACGCCCGCCGTATCTGCCGAACCTGCGACTCACGACCGCGCTCCGGCGCGGCGCGACACGCCGACCAGGCTGCGGACCGCCTCCGACGGATCTGCGGCGCCAGCAACGCTGGTACCTACCAGCACCGCGTCGGCTCCGTGGGCCGCAAAGTGCTCGACGTCGGAGCGATTCCCAATCCCGCTCTCGGCGACGGCCACCACTCCGCGCGGCACCTGCGGCAGCAGCGCCGTAACCACGGCGGGGTCGACCCGCAACGAGTCCAGGTCGCGAGAGTTGATTCCAACCACGGCCGGAGCGCACCTAAGCGCCAGGCGCAACTCCTCCTCGTTATGCACCTCGATCAGCGGCACCAATCCAATGCCGCGTGCCAGCGAGGCCAGCTCGTCCAGGCGCTCAAAGGACAGAATGCGGGCGATCAGCAACAGCGCAGCGGCCCCCGCGGCCCTTGCCTCGTATGCCTGCACCGGGTCGATCACGAAGTCCTTGCGTAGCACCGGCAGGCCGACCTGCGAGGAGACGTCCGAAAGATCCTTCAGGGTACCGCCGAAGAACTTCTCTTCCGTCAGCACCGAAATCGCCGCAGCCCCTGCCTCAGCGTAGGCCCGCGCCAGCCGGACCGCGTTGCCACCCGGAACGAGCGCGCCGGCCGAAGGGGATCTGCGCTTGACCTCGGCGATCACTGCTACATCGGTGCCCGAAAGCGCGGCGACGAAGTCGGGCGGCTCCCGGACCGCGGCCGCCTTCCTTTCCAGAGCGACGGCATACGGCCTGAGGCCCGCAACTCTCCTCGAGGCTTCCTCTAGTATGCGCGCAAGCGTGCCCTCTTGCGCTTCGGCGTTCATTCGGTACATTGGGTTCGGCATATCTTCGGCCCACGCCGGGGGAATGGCAACCAGGAGGTGGCGTGCACCTCACCAAGCGACAGCGCGAGATCCTCGACTACCTCACGGGCTACATAGACGAGCACGGCTACGCGCCCAGCTTCGAGGAAATTGCCTCCGCCATGGGCTACGCATCGCTTGCCACGGTCCACGAGCACCTGTCCAATCTCGAGCGCAAGGGCGCAATTCGCCGCGCCTTCAACGAGAGCCGCGGAATCGAGGTCGTCACGCGGGGCCGGCCCTCTGGCGTGGTGGACTTGCCCCTGCTGGGAACCGTCGCCGCGGGCCAGCCGATCGAAGCGGTGGAGGTGCAGGACACTCTCGCTGTTCCCGAGGCCATGCTGCCGGCTGCCGGCAATCATTTCGTGCTGCGCGTCAGCGGCGACTCCATGATCGACGAGCAGATCCGCGACGGCGACTACATCATCGTCAGCGGTCGCTCCACCGCACGCAACGGCGAGACTGTCGTTGCCCTGGTGCAAGGCTCCCACGCCACGGTGAAGAAGCTGTACCGGGAGAAAGATGGCCGGATCCGCCTGCAGCCGGCCAACGAGTCGCTCGACCCGATCTTGGTCCCTGCCCAGGACGTCCAGATCCAGGGCGTCGTGGTCGGTGTCATCCGCAAATACTAGGCTGCCACCAGCCTCCTGAGCACCCGCGCGGCGGCCCCGTCGTCAATCGCCGCAGCCGCCGCCTGCAATCCCTCCGCCCAGCTCGGGGCCTTGCCCGCCACGACCAGCGCACCCGCTGCGTTCAGCACCACCGCCTCGCGGCGCAACGACCGGTCGCGGCCTTCCACAACGCCGCGGATCAGCATCGCGTTCTCCTCCGGCGAGGCGCCGCGCAGATCCTCCAGTGGCCCCGGCTTAACGCCGAGCTCGGCCGGGTCCAGCTTCCAGTGCTTGACCGACCCGTCACGCACCTCCCACACCTCGCTTAGG
>DATMBH010000280.1:0-5511 GCA_035559335.1 Gemmatimonadales bacterium | reverse complement strand
TCTGGTAGCGCGTGTAGAGGAAAGCAAGCAAAGGCGCAAGAAGCGAAGTTGCCAGATCATAGAACAGCGATCCACCGGCTATGCGAAGCCATGATCGAGTGAACTCAATCCCTTCCCCGAGCGAAACCGCTACACTCACTGCCGTGCTGTTTACCAAGAAGTACACGGCGACGGCTGCTACCGTTGCCTCTATCGGGAACGCGCTGCGCTCAAGTGCGGGCGTGCCACCAAGTGCGCGGTAGGCAAATGCAGCAAGCGCTACCGATAGAAAGACTTGTGCTGTATTAAAAAGCGCACGGTCGAACGGTTTGCGCCTGACGGTCAGCTCAACGCCGAGCACTGAAACCGCTGCAATGGAGGCAGCCCACCCGCTGTCAAACAACAACACTGACGCCAGGAACGGTATGAACGACACCGATGACTGCGTTTCAACACGTTCTACGCGAAGCTTGAGGTATGAGGCCTCCGACAGGAAACCAAGGACTAGAAAGGACGCAAACGCATTGAAATGGGCGGTTGGCTCGCTGCCAACTGACCACCCAGCGCCAGTTGCAACAATCGCGGCGAACGCAACTACAAGAGCTGCGTATGCTCTGAAGGGGCTGATCACTACCAGTTGAAGGCGGATCCCCGGTTTAGACTAGTAGGTGTTGGTGCCGCCAAACGTGAGCGCGGTCGCAACAGCCTCCAGCAATGCCATTAGTACCGACACAGAGCGTCACCTCCTCTCACACTGCCCAGGGAGTGCGCCACATCCGCTACGGGCGCCGACGCTCCGCTCACACTGCCCGCTAAAGCCGCTCCGGCCTCACCGGGGGGTCCGCGTTCTCCTTCTGAAAGAGCACTCCCTCACCTGACAGCACGACCGGCGCGGAGACACGCCGGCCTCAGGCCCTGCTTTCGCTCAGTTTCCCCTGCCTATCGCTGCTGCAAGAACCAGCGGTTGGTGGCGTCCAGTACCGCCAGCACCGCCGCCTGCTCGGGACTCTCCCTCACCTCGCACGCGCCGATCAACATCTGCGCCGTGCGACCGCCCACCCCGTGCACCGCCGCCAGCACCAGCTTCCGGTCGAAGGCCTCCACCACCCGCACCCCCTCCAGCACCACCCCGGCCTCCTCCAGCTCCCGCTCCATCGCTTTCACCGCCGCCCGCGCCGCCAGCTGCACCCGGCTGCGCGACTCGTCCACGCCCTCCTCCGCTCCCTCCAGCTCGCCAGTCGGACCCCTCAACACCACCCGCACCACCACCCGCCTGGGCCGCGGCGACTCCACCACAACCTCGCCGAAGACGAGCTTCCTGCGGCTCGCAGCCTCCGCAACCGCCTCCCGCTCCAGAACCTGCATCGGCTTCACATCGGCCGTCTGCGCCACGCTGATCTTGCGGTGATCCACCTTCAAGCCGAGCTGCGCCATCAGCGCGCTCTCGACGTTGCGCACCACCTGCTTGGCCTGCACCGCCGAGGTGGTGAGCACGTGGATCTCCTCGATCTCGCCGCCCCGGCCAGCCACGATCCGCGCCGACAGTACGCCGGCCAATCCCGCGATCAGATCCTCGGCACGGCGCACCAGCCACGCCTCAGGCGTCGAACCGGACGGCTGAACCGTCACTCGCCCTCCCCGCGCAGCGGATGCTTCGGCTTGCGGCGGTACTTCTTCTTCGAGCGATGCACCTTCTCGGCCGGCGCGTCCAGACGCCCCCTCACCGGCTTGGCCGGGTTCGGTACCCGCAGCTTCCTGGGTTGTGACATGCCTCACAAGATATGCCCGCCGAGTACGATGCCACCCCCCGAACGACTGGAAATCACGACCGAGGACCTGGCCCCTGAGATGTAACCCGTTAACATACAACAGCTTAGAGTGACGCCACCGAGCATCGCGGCCACAGCGCAACCCCATTTATGCGGCCGAACCCCTGAATTGTCAAGAACTTGGGCCGACTCACCTCAAGTTACGACTCAACCTTCACATTCGCAGCGACGCCAACCAGCCCTCCCGCACCGTCTCCCCCCGGCCGCCGCAGCTAGCCCCAGGGTGTTGCGGGGCTGCCTCCGCACCATCGCGACCCGTTCGATCGGCTGCTGGTGGCCCAGTGCCAGTCCGAGCGCCTGACCCTGCTGACGGCGGATCGCCAGTTCGAACCCTACGATGTCGAGGTGAGCTGGGCCGCTTAACGGCCGGTCGCCATCTACCGGGAGGAGTACCGCCAAGCGTGTTTCTGGGAGCCTAACATCCGCTTCGAGGAATAGCAGCCATCAAGACTGAGACTGGCATGCGGACCGGATACTTCTGGATAAACGAGGGATGCGCAGATGAAAGGACGAACGATCTTTGCAATGGCCTGTGTGCAGGCGTGCTTAGCGTCACCCCACGCGACAGCTCAGGTCCGTCTGACCTCTCCGATCGACAGTGGCGCGCTAGTTCGGGTCCATGCCACCACCGGGGAGGTTGTGCTGGGACGGCTGCTATCTGCGCTTCGGCCCACAAGCAGCGAGGTCGCAATGTGTCGCTATCCGGGCGGCATTTGCACACCTGATTGGGCACCCGGGCGTGTGGTTATGCCGTTGGCCGTGGTTGACCGACTCGACCTAGCCGTCGGCGACCGGACGAAGCAAGGCTTGATAATGGGAGCCTTGGTCGGCCTTCTGGGTAGCGCCGCGGCGCTGTATGGCGCTGCGGAAGTTCTCCCGCTGGAAAGCGTGGAGGTAAGCACAGTCGTCACCTTCGGAGCCTTCGGAGCGTTGTTGGGCGGTATGTTCGGGTCTGCCGACGTGGTTTGGCGAGAGGTACGGTGAACAGGCCGCCTTATCCTGCCAGTTCCCCGGTGGCAGCACGACGGTGACTTCCAGACTCGTTTGCAGGCGACTGTAGGCAGACCCCCGATTTGACGCGGCCCCTCATCCGCCGGGCGGCTCACTCAACGCTGGCGTCCCCTCGGCCGGCGTCTCCCGCGCCACCGTGGGCCGCGCGAACGGCGGCCGCGGCACCTCGGGCAGACCGAGCCTGCGGCGCGCGGCGTTGAGCGCGTCGTCCAGGTTTCCGAACACGTTCTCCTCACCGATCTCCTCATACACCGCCGAGTTGACCAGCGCCATCAACGGCTGCGCGTGCACGTCGCTGAGCAGTACCGCCGTGCCGTCGGCTCGGGTGCGGTGCACCAGGTCCTTGATCACGTGCAGGCCTGTGGAATCGAGCGCCGGCACGTTCCTCATCCGGATGATCAGTACCTGCGGCCGCCGTGCCACCTGGGCTAGAGTCTCCTTGAAGGTCTCTGCGGCGCCGAAGAAGAACGGGCCGTTGATCTCGTACACCTCGACCCCGTCAGGCACCTCGCGCCGGCTCACGGCGTTGGGATCGGTAGCGTAGGGATCGCCGTCGTCCTCCAGCTCGCGAGTCACCACGCTGACGTTGGTGACGCTCGCCATGCGCCGCATGAACAAGAACGCCGCCATCACCATCCCGACCTCGATCGCCACAGTGAGGTCCACCAGCACCGTGAGCAGAAACGTGGCCAGCAGCACCAGCACGTCGCTCTTGGGCGCCGTCAGCTCGGCCCGGAACGCGCGCCACTCGCTCATGTGATAGGCCACTACCACCAGGATCGCCGCCAGCGTCGCCATGGGGATGAGCCCCACCCAGCGCCCGAAGAACAGCACGATCAGCAGCAGTGTGAGCGCGTGCGTCATGCCGGCCACCGGTGTGCGGCCGCCGTTCTTCACGTTGGTGGCAGTGCGCGCGATGGCGCCGGTGGCTGGGATCCCGCCGAACAGCGGCGTCACGATGTTGGCCGCGCCCTGCGCCACCAGCTCCATGTTAGAGCGATGCCGCCCGCCGATCATGCCGTCGGCCACTACCGCGGAAAGCAGCGACTCGACCGCGCCCAACAGTCCGATCGTGAAGGCGGGAGCCACCAACGCCTGTACCTGGGCCAGCGTGACGTGCGGCAGGCTAGGTCGGGGCAGCGTGGCGCGGATCTCGCCGAACCGCGAGCCGATGGTCTCCACCGGCCAGTCCAGCAGCTGCGCCAGGGCTGTGGTGGCGATCAACGCCACGAACGGTCCCGGTACGCGGCGATTCACTTTCGGCCATACCACGATGATGGCGACCGCGCTGAGCGCCACGGCGATGGCGTAGCCGTTGAACGACGCCGCGTGCTCGGCAAAGGCCGCCCACTTCTCCAGGAACTCCGCCGGCACCGCGCCCATCTCGAGGCCGAGGAAGTCCTTCACCTGGCTGGAGAAGATGATCACCGCGATGCCCGATGTGAATCCGATCACCACCGGGTGCGGGATGAACTTGATGGCCGAGCCCAGCTTCACCGCGCCGAGCAGCACCAGGAAGAAGCCGGCCATGATCGTGGCGACCATCAGGCCGTCCACTCCGAAGCGCTGCACTACGCCGTATACGATCACCACGAACGCGCCGGTCGGGCCGCCGATCTGCACGCGCGAGCCGCCCAGCGCCGAGATCAGGAACCCGGCAATGATCGCGGTCGTGAGCCCGCGATCGGGCGTCACGCCGCTGGCGATGGCGAAGGCGATGGCGAGTGGGAGAGCGACGATGCCGACGATCACGCCGGCGGCGAGATCCGCGCCGAGCTGGGCGCGGGAATAGCTCCTGAGGGTAGTCAACAGCTTCGGGACCAGCACTGCCTTGCTCCTCTACAATGTCGAAGCGCCGCACGGACGCGGCTCGCGTCACGGGCGGCGGCGTTTTAATATACACGCTCCACTTTTCCAGATCGGAGCGCTCGTGCAGCTCGGGCTGCGTGAGGCGGCAAAGTACCTGGGCGTCAGCGAGGCGACGGCCAGGAAGTGGATCAAGTCGCGTGGCCTGCCGGTTCACGAGGCCGGCGAGCGCCTCTACCTCAACGCGCTGGAGCTGTGGGAGTGGGCCGCCGAGCAGGGGATCCCTGTCTCCCGCAAGCTGCTCGATCACGCCCGCCAGGCGCCCGACACCGTGCCCCCAATGTCGGAGCTGCTGCGCGCCGGCGGCATCTTCCACGACATTGACGCACCCGACAAGCTCTCAGTGCTGCGCGAGTTTGTGGAGCGGTTGCCGCTTCCGGCTGACCAGGATAGGGGCTCGCTGCTCGCGGTGCTCGAGGCCCGCGAGGCGCTGGGCTCCACCGGGATCGGCGACGGCATCGCGATCCCACATGTCAGAAACCCGATCCTGCTGCACGTGGAGCAGCCGTTCGTCACGCTGTGCCTGCTCAAGAATCCGGTCGACTTCGACGCGGTGGACGCTCAGCCGGTGCACGCGCTGTTCATGGTTGTGAGCACCACGGTTCCGGTGCACCTCCGCATACTCGGACAGCTCGGCTTCCTGCTCCGCGACGAGACGCTGAGGCGGATGCTGCGCGAGCAGGCCCCCGCCGAGGCAATCGTGCAGCGGATCGAGCTGCTCGAGGCCACTCGCAGCACCGGCTCGTTCGCGGCACCGAGGCTGTCCAACTCGTGAACTGGTTTTTCGGCGGCCTGGCGCTGATCGCCGCCGGAGCGGTGGGCGCGG
>DATMBH010000279.1:0-5431 GCA_035559335.1 Gemmatimonadales bacterium | reverse complement strand
ACCTGGTCGTACGTCACATACGTCCCGCCCCAGCCCTTCTCCGCGCTCACCTTCGTGAGAGCAGCCGTCAGGGTGGTCTTGCCATGGTCAACGTGGCCGATCGTGCCCACGTTCACATGCGGCTTGTTCCGCTCGAACTTCTGCTTTGCCATAACCTCAGGGGTCAGGGGTCAAGGCCCGGGGGTCGGCATCGAGATCCGCAGCATCAGCGCACTCCTCTGACCGCGAATCAGCGACCCCCGACCCCTACAGAGCTCGCGACCGGGATTGAACCGGTGACCTCGTCCTTACCAAGGACGCGCTCTACCGACTGAGCTACGCGAGCAGAGCGGGCGACGGGGCTCGAACCCGCGACCCTCAGCTTGGAAGGCTGACGCTCTACCAACTGAGCTACGCCCGCGGAGTGGTGGGGGAAGGATTCGAACCTTCGTAGGCGCTAGGCCGGCAGATTTACAGTCTGCTCCGATTGACCGCTCCGGCACCCCACCGAGCGACGACCTTCCCCTGCTCCCCAAGTCCGCTGAACAGATCACCCCGCTGCGTGGAGGCGGGGTGGTCTGGACCGGCGGCGACGTCTCCTTCCGTTTCTCACTGGAGCTGACGCTGGGACTCGAACCCAGGACCTGCCGATTACAAATCGGCTGCTCTACCAGCTGAGCTACGTCAGCGCGCGCTCAAATCAATCCTACGCGAGCCTTGAAGCATAATCGGCCTTTCGGCAAGCGTCAAGTTCCGACGGGAGGCCCACTTACCCGCCTCAGCTCGTAACCGCCATCCCTCCCGTCCCGAATCTCGAAGCCTTTGTCCTGCAACAAGTTGCGTATCTGGTCCGCACGGCTGAAATTGCGCGCCCTCTTGGCAGCAAGCCGCTCCTCGGCCATCTGGCGCGCCCAGCGGTCCAGCTCGTCCTCGACGGCGCGCCCGGCCGGCACCACCTGGAGCACGCCGGTGACGCGATCGAATGCGGCGAGCGCCGCCTTACGCTCGGCCTCGGGCACGGCTCCCCGGTCAAGCGCGGCGTTCGCCTCGCGCACGAAGACCATCAGCGCCGCCAGCGCTTCGGGAACATTGAGATCGTCGTCCATCGCCGCACGGAACCCACTCTCCAACCGCTCGGCAGCACCAGCAAGACCCCTCCCCTCCGTCCCCACTGTTCCCACCGTCCCCACTGTCCCCTCTAGCCTTTGTCTCAGCTCACCCAGCCGCTGCGCACCCTGCCTGGCGGCCAACAGCGCCTCATCGGTCCAGTCGAGCTGCTTGCGGTAGTGCGTCTGTCCGAACAGATAGCGCACCGCGGCGGCGTCCACGCCGCTCTCCTTGAGGTCGCGCGCGGTGAGGAAGTTCCCGTAGCGCTTCGACATCTTGGTGCCGCGCACCATCAGGAACTCCCCGTGCAGCCAGAACCGGGCGAACGGCTTGCCGCTGGCTGCCTCGCTCTGCGCGATTTCGTCCTCGTGGTGCGGGAATATCAGGTCCACTCCACCGGCGTGGATGTCGAGCGTGTCGCCCAGGTAGTACTGGCTCATGGCCGAGCACTCGAGGTGCCAGCCGGGCCGGCCGCGCCCGAACGGCGCGTCCCAGGCGGCGCCGACCGCTTCGTCTTCGGGCCGTGCCGCCTTCCACAGCACGAAGTCCCGCGCGTCCTCCTTGGCGTATTCGTCGCTGGATACCCGCGCTCCAACCCTGATCTCGCGCTGCTCGACGCGCGACAGCCGGCCGTAAGTCGGGAACCGGTCGATGGCGAAGTAGACCGAGCCGTCCTCGCCGCGATACGCCACGCCCTTCTCGAGCAGCCGCTGGACCAGCGCCACCATCTGTGGTACGAACTCCGTGGCGGCAGGGTAGTGCGTCGCGGGGGCGATCCTGAGGTAGTCGCGGTCCTCGAAGAAGGCGCGCGCGAACGGCGCAGTGTGGTCGGTAAGCCGGAGCCCGGCCTCGCTCGCCGCCTTGATGGTGCGGTCGTCAACGTCGGTCAGGTTCATGACGTGCACGACCTGATAGCCCGAGTACTCCAGGTAGCGCCGCAGCACGTCCTCGAACACGAAGGTGCGGAAGTTGCCGATGTGGGCGTAGTTCCAGACCGTCGGCCCGCAGGTGTACAGCGTAACCGCTGGCGGGTTCAGGGGCGCGAACGGCTCGACCGAGCGGGACAGTGTGTTATAGAGTCGGAGCGTCACGCGCGGAGGTTAGTTAGAAGAGGGCACAGAGGGCAACAGAGGGCACGGAGGGCAACAGTGCGTGGAAGTGCCTCTGCTGCCCTCGTGCCCTCTGTGCCTTGTACTACCGGTTCTCCTCGCGCGTAAGCGGCTGCAGTGGAATCACGATGGCGCGCACCCTTCCGATCCCCTCGACTTGGCGGGGATTGGCGCTGCGAAGGCGCTCCAGTTCGCGCGAGATGTCGGCCGCGGCCTGGGCACCCGGCGCCGGCTGGCCCGGTGGAATCCTCGACACCAGTGGCGAGTCCGGGGACTCGCCGTGCCGCTGGCGCGAGTTGGTCAACACCGCTAGCGCAGCGGCCACATCGCCAACGCTCGTGGAGTCGGTCACGAGTATCAGGTTGCGGCCCGGGGCCTGTCCACGCTGTACTACCACCCCCGCGCCCGGCGGAAGCGACCGCACTAGCACCAGGAGCGCCGTTGGGTTCTCCCTTTGTTGGGCGCCCGCTGCGCGAGGCGCGAGCGTCAGGCACAGCGCCGCGATCGGCACTAGCGCCACGCGGGTCAAGCGGTGAGCTGCGATCATCATGAGTCAGTGCCTCCGATGTGTGACGAAACGTCTCCGGAACCGCACGGCGGGCACGGCTTCCGGTCAGGTTCGTGACGTGCACGATCCGGTAGCCCGAGTACTCCAGGTAGCGCCGCAGCACGTCCTCGAACGCGAAGGTGCGGAAGTTGCTGATGTGGGCGTAGTTCCAGACCGTCGGCCCGCAGGTATACAGCGTGACCGTTGGCGGGGTTCAGGGGCGCGAACGGCTCGACCGAGCAGGACAGTGTGTTATAGAGTCGGAGCGTCACGCGCGGAGGCTAGTTAGAAGAGGGCACAGAGGGCAACAGAGGGCAACAGCGGTTCGAAGTCCCTCTGCTGCCCCCCTGTTGCCCTCTGTCTCTTAGGCGCGGAGCTTGTCCCGGGCATCCGGCTGTCTCAGGGCCCGAACGCGACGCGCGACCAGTATCGAAGCGGAGCCTATTGCAACTGCCGCGCCGACAAGCATAAGCGACGAACTGACGCCGAGTGCCGGCATCCGCGCGAGGCTCGCGAGCACGCACCCTGCGCCCGACAGGGTGACTTCAGCAAAGCGCCTTCCCGGAATCCTGCCCGAGAGGAGGCGGAACACGCCGGAGCCAATAAGCCACCCTCCAGCCGTCGCCAGCGCAACTGTCAGCATCATTCCGAAGTCCATGCCCTGAGCTCCTTGCCGCCGTACGTGGTTCACATCTCCGCAGGAAACTCGCACATCAGCCAGTTATCGAGCGCCACATTCCAAGCCGCGATCGCGGCTGACAGGGCCGCGTACGTCGCCGGCGATGGCGCCACCACGAACGCGTCGACTGCAAGCGAAAGCGCGCCGGCGGCAAGCGCATAGATCACGAACCTGTCGAGACAACGCAAGCTCTGGGCCTCCAGCGGCTGGGGCGCGAACACCGCCATGATTCCCCGACCCAAAGCTGCCAGCGACATGCCACTGGCCCTGGAAGTCGCCGCGATCAGCGCGTCCTCGAAAGTACGGCGCTGCGTCACAACAAGATCACCACGGTGGTAGAGACGTAGCACCCGCTCGGCGAGCACGGCGCCGCGACCACGACTCTGCCAGGCGTAGTTGATGTCCAGCAGCAGCTGGCCATCCATCTCGTGGCGGATGCTGCCAATCGCTCCGCGCTCGAGTCGAACCTCGACGCTGTGTGCGCGCCCCAGCCGATCTGTGACTTGGAACGACCTGGTCGGGGCCGCACTTTCGCGCGTGAGGGACGCAATGACACCACCAGCCCTGCCAGGGGCCCGCGCGAATCCTCCGGTCAGGGGCGCACTCACCGCGCGCCGGGTTGGTGCTTCGACACCGGAATAGCGCGACGCCTCGATCGCGTCCACGATGGTCCCGGTCACCACGCTCCCCTCGGCCAACTCCGTCGCTGGCGACGCCACGTCGCCGTCCTTCGAGCAGCCAGCAGCTCCCAGCGCCAGCCACACCAGGCCGGCACCCACCAGCAGCTTCTTCGTCATCCCGTGCATCTGAAGACCCCCTGCTCCACGGTGGAAGACGGATGCACGGTTCGCGACACGACGCACGAGGCCACTATGCCGATGCGGCGTTCGCGGCAGAAGGCGAGCACGCTTTCCGGCGTCTCGCGCCGCGAGATCCCAACCAGCACCGAGCCGGCCTGGCACTGCACGTGGGCGAACCGTTCCGCCAGGATGGGCGCGACGAGCCGGGCCGGTCCTTCGGTCACCAGGACGAGCGTGAGTGAGGTCTGCATCTTCCCCTCCGTCGTTCGGAGTGACAGAGGCCGACCCGCCCTGAACGAGCCGCGCCGCCCCGGGATTTCCGAGGCGGCACCATAGTGGAAGGAACTTGGAAAAGCCGAGTACCAGAAATCAGGCAGCGAGGGGCGGAAAAAACTGGTGGGACAGTGGGACGGCGGGACGGTGGGACAGAGGCTATCTGTGGGGCTCACCTCACCTCTCTTTGCAACCTCACGAACCGCACCGGCGCGACTCGTCGCTCGGTGAGGCGGCCGGAGGCGTCCTTCTCCACCACTACCAGGTCCTGGGAGCCGTCGCGGTTGGTCACCGGCAGCACCATCCGGCCGCCGCGGGCCAGTTGCGCCACCAGGGCCGGTGGGATGGTGTCCGGAGCGGCAGTAACGAGTATCGCGTCGAACGGGGCCTGCTCTGGCCAGCCGGCCCAGCCGTCGCCGTGCCTTACCTCTATTCCCTGATAGCCCAGTCGCTCCAGGCGCGCCCGGGCGCTGGTTGCCAGGGCTGCGACGATTTCGATGGTCCACACCCGGCAGCCGATCGCTGCCAGCACCGCAGCCTGGTAGCCGGAGCCCGTACCGATCTCCAGCACCCGCATCCCGGCGCGCGGCGCGATCAGTTGGGTCATCAGCGCCACGATGAACGGCTGCGAGATGGTGGCGTCGTGGCCGATAGGCAGGGGGCGGTCCTCGTAGGCCAACTCGCGCAGGTGCGGCGGAACGAACTCATGCCGCGGCACGGTGCGCATGGCCCGCAACGTGGCGGTGTCAGTAATGCCATAGGGAACCAGCCAGGTGGCGACCAGCTGCTCGCGCTGGGTCCGCCAGTGCTGGTCGTCCCCGGCCCGCTGCGCCACCAGCCTGCCCGGCGCCAGCAGCAACGCCGCCAGCACCCACACCAGACGTCGCATCTTCCCGCCTTTGCGTCCAGGCGTCTTAGTGTTTTTCGGTCTTTCCGT
>DATMBH010000278.1:0-46975 GCA_035559335.1 Gemmatimonadales bacterium | reverse complement strand
ACTGTTCCCTCCTGGCCCCCTGGCGCTCCCGCGCCTACGAGCCCCGCCTGGGAAGCCGTGGCATGGGAGGGCGACCGGGTCGAGCCGATGAGCCGGATCCGGCAGCTCACGGCCGAGCACATGATCTTCTCGCGCCGCACCTCGGCACACGTGACATCGTTCTACGAGGTGGACTTCCAGCGCATCGCGCAGATCAGGGACAAGCACAAGCGGCTCTACGAGGAGCGTGGCGCCAAGCTCACCTACCTCGGGTTCATAGTGAAGGCGGTGGCCGACAACCTGCGTCGCCATCCGGTGCTGAACGCCGCGGTGCAGGGCCAGAACATCATCTACCGCGGGCAGATCAACATCGGCATCGCGGTGGCGCTGGACTGGGGTCTGATCGTGCCGGTCATCAGGAAGGCCGATGAGCTGTCGCTGCTGGGCATCGCCAAGACCATGGCCGACCTTGCCGAGCGGGCCCGCGGCAAGAAGCTGAAACCCGACGAAGTCCAGCAGGGCACATTCACCATAACGAACCCGGGCGTGTTCGGGTCCTACATCGGCGCGCCGATCATCAACCAGCCGCAGGTCGCGATCCTGGGAGTCGGGGCGATCGAGAAGCGACCCAAGGTGGTCACGATGCCTGACGGCTCCGACGCGATCGTGCCGCGAATGATGGCGATGTTGTCCATGACCTACGACCACCGCATCGTTGACGGCGCCGACGCAGACCGGTTCTTCTCCGACGTGAAGAAGCAGCTGGAGACCTGGCCGGAGTCTGCGGTCTGAGCCGCCACCTCTTCGTTCTGATCTTCGAGCCTGGGCCCGGCACCGAGGATGAGGTTGACCGGCTACTGAAGCAGGCTCACGCGAGGGCGGTGACCGCGGGCTGGCACTGCTGGGCGTACCGCAACGACCTGAAGGCGAACGAGATTACGTTGTTCCTCGAGGGACCGAGGCGCGAGGGCGCCGAGGCGGCCGTCTTCGGGACCGAGATCCAGGAACTGCGGTCGCTGGCCGCCCGGTTTGAGCCGGTACGCTCGCTGTCGGAGTACCCACTGGAGGAGAGCAGGTGACGCGCACCATCACCATTGACGGGCAGACCTGGTCCGTGTCGCTCGCGGGCCGTTTCACCGTGTACGAGCGGGACGAGTTCCCGGTGGTGTTCGAGCGCCGCGACGAGCACGGGCGGCGCCACCGCCGGGTGTCGCGGTTCTCGCCGCTGGGCGCGCGCAGCCGCGCCGCGGCTCTGGCTGAGCTGAGCGACGCGGAGCTGACGACGCTGTTCCGCCAGAGCCAGCCCGCGTGGACCAGCCCGGAGCTTGACTATGTCCGCGACTGACGAGCCGCTTCCGGTCGGCGCTGAGGCTCCCGACTTCGAACTCGAGGCGACCGGGAAACACCGTATCAGGCTGAGCGATCTGCTGCGCAAGGGCCCGGTGGCGCTGTTCTTCTATCCGGGCAACAATACCCCCGGCTGAAACCGCCAACTCTCCGCCGTGCGCGACGAGCAGCAGCAGTTCAGGGCGAAGCAGGTCACCACGCTAGGAGTGAACCCAGCGTCGGTGGCCAGCCACGAGAAGTACAAGGCCATGTTCCGGTTCAATTTCGAGTTGGTCTCGGACCCCGACCGCGTGGCCGCGCGCGCCTATCGCGCGCTCAAGGAGGACGGGAAGGGGATTGCCCGAACCGTGTATCTGATCGGGACCGACGGCAGGGTGCTGTTCGGCCAGCGCGGGGCGCCGGCCACTGACGCGATACTGAGGCCGCTGGGCTGACACCGTGGCCGCGCTCGACTTCGGCGGTAGGGTGGTGGTGGTGACCGGCGTTGGTCGGGCGGGGCAGATCGGGCACGCGGTTGCCGAGGGATTCGGCCACTGCGGCGCCAGGCTGGTGGTCGTGGATCGCAACGCGGTGGGTGTGACCGGCCTGGCGAAGCGGCTGGCGGAGAGCGGTCTGGTGGTGCGCGCCGCCGCCGGCGATCTCACCGAACCGGACGTGGCCGAGAACATCGTCGAAACCGCGTTGGAGCAGTTCGGCCGTCTCGACGTGGTCGTCAACGTCGCCGGCGGATTCACGGGCGCAGGTCCGATGGTCGAGGTCCCGGTCGAGGTGCTGGACCAGGCGCTGCGCATCAACGCCACCACCACCTACGTCGTTTCTCGGGCCGCCGCCCGCCACATGCAGCAGCAGCGCTCCGGCTCCATCGTGAATTTCGCCTCGGTCGCCGCGCTCAACGCCCGGCCAAACATCGCGGCATACTCGGCCGCTAAGGCCGGCGTGGCGGCTATCACCCGAGCCCTGGCGCTGGAATTGCGCGACAGCGGCGTGCGCGTGAACGCGGTCGCGCCCGGCTTGGTGCGCACCGCCGACAACGTGGCCGAGGTGGACGACCCGAACGCGGTGTGGGTCGAGGTCGCCGATGTGGTAAACGCGGTTTTGTTCCTGGCCAGCGACCTCGCCGCCGGAATAACGGGCCACGTGCTGCCCGTCTCCCGCGGAGAGCTGTAGGGCTGTGGAGCTGCGCGGCCGCGCCGCCCTGGTTACCGGCGCCGGCGTCAGGATCGGCCGGGTTATCGCCCACGCGCTCCAGCGCCGCGGCTGCAACGTCGCGATCCACTACCATTCATCGGAGCACGGCGCCCGCCAGACGGCCGTCGAAGGCGAGACCATGGGTCTCAGGACGGCGTTGCTCCAGGCCGACCTGTCGGACCCGGCGCAGGCGGTCGCGCTCGCCGAGCGGGCGGCAGCGGCGTTAGGTGGCCTCGACGTCCTGGTCAACAGCGCCGCGGTCATGGAGCGGCACCCGTTCCCCGACATCACCCCCGAAGAGTGGAACCGCACCATGGACCTCAACCTGCGCGCGCCTTTCTTCGTCGCCCAAGGCGCCTCGCGGGTCATGGGCGAAACGGGCGGTGTGATCATCAACATCGCCGACCTGGCCGCCTTCGAGCGCTGGACCGGGTACCCGGCCCACGTGATCAGCAAGGCGGGTGTGGTGGTGATGACCGAGCTACTGGCCCGGGCGCTGGCTCCGAGGATTAGGGTGAACGCCGTGGCGCCCGGCGCGGTGCTGCTCCCGGACGACTGGAGCGAGGAAGCCCGCCGGCGCTTCGCCGAGACCACTCCGCTACGGCGCCTGGGCACGCCCGACGACGTCGCCCGGGCGGTGCTGTACCTGCTGGAGAGCGATTACGTTACGGGCGAGACCGTCGTGGTGGACGGCGGCAGGCGGATCCGCTAGCGCCGTTGCCAGCGAGCGGCTGAAGATTACTTCACGATGGAACCGCGGACTCCGGATCCGCGTTGCAGTGGTGCGGAGGGATGCGATGTCGATGACGAAGAGCTATGACGTAATCATCGTGGGCGGCGGCCCCGCCGGGCTGTGCGCGGCTCTGTACGCCGGCCGCTCTATGCTGAAGACGGTGCTGATCGAGCGTGGCGCTACGGGCGGCGAGCTGCTCAACACCGAGCTCATAGAGGACTACATCGGCTTCGAGTCCATCAAGGGCTTCGAGCTGGCCGAGAGGATGACCAGACACGCGCTGAAGTTCGGCGCCGAGCTGGTCACCGATACGGTGAGCGCGGTCGAGAAACGTGGGGACGGCTGGTTCAACGTCACCACTGACAGCGGCCAGCTGTTCGAGGCGCCGGCCGTGATCCTCACCGCTGGCGGCACTCCGTCCAAGCTCGGGGTGCCCGGGGAAGCGGAGTATGCGGGCAAGGGCGTCTCGTATTGCGCCGTGTGCGACGGCCACTTCTTCCGCGGCGAGGTGCTTGCGGTGGTGGGCGGCGGCGACGCAGCCTGCGAGGAGGCTGATTTCCTGACTCGTTATGCGTCGAAGGTGTATCTCATCCACCGCCGCGACGCGTTCCGCGCCTCGCCCATCATCCAGAAAAAGGTGTTCGACAACCCGAAGATCGAGGTCATCTGGAATACCGTGGTCGAGCGGGTCGAGGGCAACGGCACTCAGGTCAGGCACATCGAGCTTCGCAACGTCGTCACCGGCGAGACATCGCAGCTGGCCGTGGGCGGCGTCTTCGTCTTCATCGGCTTCAAGCCGAACACCGGCGTGGTCAAGCACCACTTCAGGCACGATGCCGGCGGTTACTTCATCACCAACGAGGTGATGGAGACTTCGATCCCCGGCCTGTTCGCGGCGGGCGATGTGCGGGCGCAGCTGACCCGTCAGATCACCACCGCGGTAGGTGACGCCACCACCGCCGCCATCGCCGTCTCGAGGCTCGTGGGCGAACTGAAGAGCAAGCAGCCGGTTGGTGCCTGACGTTGTAACTCTCACTAACGGCATCTTCGCCGAGAACTGCTACCTGGTCGCAGACCGGGAGTCGCGCGAGGCAGTGGTAGTAGATCCCGGCGAAGAGGCAGCGCTGTTCCTGGCGCGGCTCAGGACCGAGGGCTGGAAGGCCACGGCCATCTGGCTGACCCACGCCCACGTGGACCACGTCGCCGGCGTTGCCGCGGTGCATCGCGCCACGGGCGCTCCGGTCCACCTTCACCCCGCCGACCGCGACCTCTACGAGTCGGCCCCGCTACAAGCCGCCGCATTCGGCCTCACGGCGGAAAGCCCGCCCCCGCCCGACTGTGAGTTGGCCGACGGCCAGATGCTCTCTGTGGGACGCTGCAGTTTCGAGGTGATGCACCTGCCTGGGCACTCCCCTGGCCATGTCGCATTCGCCGGCCACGGCCTGGTCCTGGCCGGAGACGTGCTGTTCGCCGGCAGCATCGGCCGTACCGACCTGCCTGGCGGCAGCCTGCCGCAGCTGCTGGACAGTATCCGGTCGCGACTCTTCAGACTGCCTGACGAGACCAGGGTACTCCCGGGACACGGCCCCGAAACCACGATTGGCGCCGAGAAGCGCACCAACCCGTTCGTGAAGCTCCAGCCGGGAATCAACGCCTGCCTGCGCTGCGGCGCGGAAGTGCACCCGAAGCCGTGGGGATGCAAGAACCCGTGCCCGAACTGCGGGTTTGTGTATCCGCTGGGGGATTGTTCGGATTAGGAGGCACCTCCTGGCCCGTAGCCTTCCCGCTCTGCTCCGGGTAGAATTCCCCGGCGTCTGCGTCACTCTCTCGAATGGAACCCCCAATGCCCGATACCCGAATCGAACGGGACCCGCTCGGCGAGCTCGAGGTCCCCGCGTCGGCCCTCTACGGCGTACAGACCATGCGGGCCCGACTCAATTTCCCGATCTCCGGCCTGCGTCCGCTGCCCACTTTCGTCGACGCCGTCATCCACATCAAGAAGGCCGCAGCCCAGACCCACCGGGAGACCGGCAGGCTCGAGGCAAAGCTGGCCGATGCCATTATTCGCGCCGCCGACGAAGTGCTGGGCGGCCAGCACCGCGACCAGTTCGTGGTCGACGTATACCAGGCCGGCGCCGGCACCTCGCACAACATGAACTGCAACGAAGTCCTCGCCAACCGAGCCAACGAGCTGCTGGGCGGCAAGCGCGGCGAGTACCGGCCGGTGCATCCTAACGATCATGTCAACATGGCCCAGAGCACCAACGACGTGATCCCGACGGCCATCCGGCTGGGAGCGCTGCTTAGGCTGCAGCCGCTGCTGGAGGCGCTGGATGCGCTCGCGGATGCGTTCGCGGACCGCGGCCGCGCCTTCGACGGCATAGTGAAATCGGGCCGTACCCACCTGCAGGACGCGACGCCGATCAGACTGGGCCAGGAGTTCGCGGCGTACGCGAGTACCGTCAGGCGCAACCGCGGCCGCATCGAGCGCGCAGCGGACGACCTGCGCGACCTCGGCATCGGCGGAACCGCGGTCGGAACCGGCATCAACGCGGAACCGCAGTACCCGGCCCTGGTGGTGAAGTACCTCGCGGCCAACACGGGGCTGCAGCTTCGCGCCGGCGCCGACCGCGTCCAGTTGATGCAATCGCTCGGCGATGCCGCTGCGTTCTCCGGCGCGCTGCGCGCCTGGACACTGGATCTCTCCAAGATCGCCAGCGACCTGCGCCTGCTCGCCTCGGGCCCGCGCACCGGGATCGCGGAAATCGTGCTTCCGGCGGTGCAGCCCGGCTCGAGCATCATGCCCGGCAAGGTCAATCCCAGCATCGCGGAGATGGTGAACCAGGTCTGCTACCAGGCGCTCGGCTGCGACACCACGGTCGCGATGTGCGCCGAGGCGGGACAGCTGGAGCTCAACGTCATGATGCCGGTGGTGGCGCACAACCTGCTATTCATGATGGAAATTCTGGCCAACGCCTCCCGGGTGTTCGCCGAGAAGTGCGTGCGGGGCATCCAAGCCGACGCGGCGATGTGCGCCCACTGGCTCGAGCGCTCGCCGGCGATCGTCACGGCGCTGGCGCCGAAGATCGGCTACGCCGAAGCGGCCAAGCTCGCCAAGGAAGCGCTGGAGAAAAACGTCACCGTGCGCCAGCTGATCGAGCAGAAGGGAATACTGTCGGGCGACGAACTGGAGGCGACGCTCGATTACCGCCGGATGACAGAGATCGGGGTGCCCGGCGAAGGGTTCAGCGCGGGAGGTTGAGGCTCGGGCTCGCCGGCTAGCGCCGGCGCGAACAGGGCGCGGCCGAACCGCTCGCGCCCGAAACCGGCGATCAGGTCCTGCGCCGCGCGCGATACGAGGAAATCCGCGAACGCGCGCGCTCCGGCAGCGTTCACGCCGGGCCGGCCGAGCGGATTGACCGGGATCACATGGTATGCGTTGACCAGCTGCGAGTCGGCGCGCACCAGTTCCACCAGGTCGAGGCGCCGCGCTAGGGCAAGGAAGCTGGACTGGTCGGACAGCGCGTAGGCCCGCCGCTCATTGGCGACGAGCAACGTCGCGGCCATGCCCTGGCCGACCTCCAGGTAGCCGGGCCAGCGGCTAAGCCCGCCGGCAGCGCGCCACAGGGCCAGCTCGCGCGCATGGGTACCTGAGGAGTCCCCCCTCGAGGCGAACGGGGCTTCGCTGAGGGCGATGCGCGCCAGCGCCGCGGCGGCGCTGGGAGCCTGACGGACACCGGCCGGGTCGTCCGGCGGGCCCACGATAACGAAGTAGTTCCACGCCACGATTCGGCGCTCGAGGCCAGCTCCGCTCGCGACGAACCGCCGCTCGGCCTCGGGCGAATGGGCCAGTATCACGTCCGCGTCGCCGCGTTCCCCGAGCTTCAGCGCCTGTCCCGAACCGACGGCCACCACCCTGAGCCGCAGCCCAGTGGCACGCTCGAACCGCAGGGCAAGCGAGTCCAGCAGCCCCGTCTCGTACAGCGAGGTCGTGGTAGCCAGCACCACGTCGCGCCGTCCTTCCTGGGCGGTCGCGAGAGCAGGGGCCCAGACGGCTAACAACCAGGCCGGGGCGAGACTGAGAGCGGCTCGCATCGCCCTGAACCCTAGTCGGCTATATTCTCTGGCGGGAGGTGCTCATGCGCGTCACCACCTGGGCGGAATACGGAATGATTGTCACTCTGCACCTCGCGCGACACGAAGGCGAGGGGCCCATAGCTGCTCGTGAACTCGCTGGACAGGAACGCCTGCCGGCTGATTACGTGGAACAGATCCTGCTGCGCCTGCGGCGCGCCGGCCTGGTTGCGGCGGTGCGCGGGGCGCGCGGCGGCTACTACCTCGCCCGAGCTGCGAGCGAGATCAGCGTCAAGGACGTACTCGATGCGTCGGAGCACGGCACGTTCGAGGTGAACTGCGAGTGCCATCCGGTGGACGAGGAGCGCTGCAACTCCAATGCCTCGTGCGGCATCAGGCCGGTGTGGCAGCTGCTGCGGCGTCGCATTGACGAGACGCTCGCGGGCGTGAAGCTGGCGGACCTGATGGGCGAGGAGTCCGAGGTCCGCGACCGGGTGTCCGGGCAGAGGGCTGCGGTTCCGGCTTAGCTTTACAGGAATGACGACAGAGCAGCACCCGCCTCCGCCGGGGCTCAGCGCCGAGGAGATGCAGCGCTATGCCCGGCACCTGATCCTGCCGCACGTGGGGTTGGAGGGCCAGCAGCGCCTCAAGGCAGCGCGGGTCCTGCTGGTGGGCGTGGGCGGGCTGGGCTCGCCGGCTTCGCTGTACCTGGCGGCGGCCGGCGTGGGTACTCTGGGCCTGGTGGACCACGACGTCGTTGAGGCGTCCAACCTCCAGCGCCAGGTGCTGCACGGTACCTCGGCCGTGGGACGGCCGAAGCTCGCTTCCGCGGCGGCGCGACTCCTGGACCTCAACCCGGCCGTCAGGATCGTGCCTCACGAGGTGCGGCTGTCGAGCGCGAATGCCCTGGAAATCCTGGGCGAGTACGACGTAGTGGTGGACGGAAGCGACAATTTCCCCACCCGCTACCTGGTGAACGACGCCTGCGTACTGCTGGGCAAGCCCGACGTGTACGGCAGCATCCACCGCTTCGAGGGCCAGGCCGCGGTGTTCTGGGGCGCGCGTGGCCCCTGCTACCGCTGCCTGTACCGGGATCCGCCCCCGCCGGAGCTGGTGCCCTCGTGCGAGGAAGCCGGCGTGCTGGGCGTGCTCCCGGGGATTGTCGGCGCGATCCAGGCGGCGGAGACCATCAAGCTGCTGTTAGGCGTCGGCCAGGCGATGGTCGGCAGGCTGCTGTTGTTCGACGCCCTCACGATGCGGTTCCGCGAGTTGAAGCTGGAGAAGGACCCGGATTGTCCGGTGTGCGGGGAGAAGCCTACGGTTACGGGGCTGATCGACTATGAGGAGTTTTGCGGAGTGGGAGGTGGAGGAGGTGATAGAGCTAAGGGAAGCGATAGAGGAGGCGGGATGGAGGTGACGGTTCGCGAATTGAAGGCCGAACTCGATGGGGGCCGCGCTGTGGTGCTGCTCGATGTGAGGCAGCCGTGGGAATACGAGCTGTGCCACATCGCCGGCAGCAGGCTCATTCCTCTCAGCGAGATCCCCGAGGCGGTGTCGGAGCTGGACCCGTCGGCCGAGTACGTGACCATCTGTCACACCGGCCGTCGCAGCCTCCAGGCGGCTCAGTTCCTTAAGGCCAGCGGGGTGGACCGGGTGCGCAGTCTCAAGGGAGGCGTAGAGTCCTGGGCGGTGGAAATAGACAAGTCGATGGCGCGGTACTGAGCAGCGGCTCACTGCCGAAGCGACCCGGCTCATTGTAGTTTTCCGGCCACGCCGAAGTGGTGGAATTGGTAGACGCGCTGCGTTCAGGGCGCAGTGGGCGTAAGCCCGTGTGGGTTCGAGTCCCACCTTCGGCACTGGGAAGGCCATAAGGCGGTAGGTCAATGCTAGGGCGGAGGCATCGCACCAATGCCGCCGCCTCTTGTTCTATCTGCCCCCACCGCTCCTACCGCCACTACCACCCCCGGAACCCTCGGTCTATCTTGGGGTTACGAGACCCGTGAGCCCCGCCGCCCGAGCCCCAGCCGCACCCCAGAGAGCGCCGCGGAAAGAGCGTGGCAAGAAGGTCATCGCCCGCAACCCACGCGCGCGCCATGACTACGAGATCCTGGACTCCTTCGAGGCCGGCTTGGTGCTGCAGGGCACCGAGGTGAAGACCCTGCGCGCCGGGCGCGGCTCGATTGTCGGCGCCTTCGGACGAGTCAGGCGCGGCGAGGTGTTTCTGGAAGGCGTCAACATCCCGCCCTACGAGGCCGGCAATCGCTACAACCACGATCCGCTCCGCACCCGCAAGCTGCTGCTGCATCGCCGCGAGATCCGCCGTCTGATCGGGGCAGTGGAGCAGAAGGGTTGCACGCTGGTGCCGTTGGAGCTGTACTTCAAGGGACCTCACGCGAAGGTCCAACTGGCGCTGGCCCGCGGCAAGAAGGAATACGATCGCCGCGACGAGATCCGGCGGCGGGAGGCCGAGCGGGAGGTCGCGCGGGTGCTGAGACGCCGATGAGAGTCGCGGTGCTCGCCTTCGGCCTCCAGGTGACAGCGGCCGCAGCCGCGGCTGACCAGAGCCCGCTTCCGGCGGGCATAACGGTGTCTTCCGGAGCTGTCGAGCGCAGGCTGCCCGTCCGCACCGATCGGGGTTACCCAGCCGTGAGCGCTCGCGCCCTGGCCGTGGCGGTTGCGCTGGACCTGAGCCGGGATTCCAGGGGCGAGGGGCACTTCATTCTCAGCGGGCTCGGCGCTCCGGTCACGTTTACCCTGGAGGCGACCTACTACCGCGCCGGCCGCGAGGTCTTCGTGCTGGCCGGACCTCCGTACCTGCTGGCCGACACGCTGTTCGTGCCGCTGCAGTTCGTGACCGAGCACCTGCCGCGACTGTCGCCCGATCAGTTCACGTGGGACGGGACGCGCTCGCGCCTGGAGCGGCGCGCCCCTCCCGCCGCCGCCTCGCGCAGCGCCGGTCCCCCGCTCGCGGTGCGCCGGCGACGCAGCGTGGCGATAGATCCCGGCCACGGCGGACCGGATTACGGCATGACGGGTCCGGTCGGCGGCCGGCCGTTCCTGCACGAGAAGGAAGTCACGCTCCAGGTGTCGCGGCTGCTGCGCGACGAGCTGGAGCGGCGTGGCGTAACCGCGGTGCTCACCCGCAACAGCGATACGTTGATTTCGCTGGCGGACCGCGGGCGGATCGCCAGCGCACGTGGCGCCGATCTGTTCGTGTCGATCCACGTCAACGCCGCCGGTTCGCAGTGGCCTAACGCGCGCACCGCGCGCGGAGTCGAGACCTACTTCCTAGCGGAGGCCCGCACCGAGGACGCGCGCCGGGTAGCGGCGATGGAGAACGCCTCGGTGCGCTTCGAGACCACCGCTGAGGCGCGGCGTGGCGACCCGCTGTCGTTCATCCTCAACGACCTGGCCCAGAACGAGCACCTCAGGGAATCGAGCCGGCTGGCCGAGCTGGTGCAGGGTTCGATGGCCCGTGTCCATCCGGGCGAGAACCGCGGTGTAAAGCAGGCTGGCTTCATGGTCCTCGCCACCACCTACATGCCCGCGGTGCTGGTCGAGCTGGGTTTCGGCTCCAACGAGGCGGAGGCCCGCTATCTCACCAGCCGCACCGGCCAGCGCGCCCTGGCCCGCGCCATCGCTGACGGTCTGGAACAGTACCTTGAGGAGTATGAGCGGAGGCTGGCGAGGTGAACGAGAATAGAGGGCGCAGCGGGTACGGAGGGCGCGGATGGCAGGCCGTTGCTCTCTGCGTCCTGTGTGCCGGGTGCGCCTACTACAACGCCATGTACAACGCGAACAAGTGGGCGGCGCAGGCCGAGCGATCGGAGCGCGCCGGGCGCACGGCCGAGGCTCGTGAGCGGTGGCAGCGCGCCTCGCTGCACGCCGAGTCGCTGCTCGCTCGGCATCGCGACTCCCGCTGGGCGGACGATGCGTTGCTGGTGCGGGGCAGGGCACTGGTGCGGCTCGAGCGCTGGTCCGATGCCGTGGTGGCGCTCCGCGAGGCGGCGGCGGCGGCCGAGACCGAAGCGCAGCGCGTCGAAGCGTGGCTCGAGGCAGGACGGGCATTCGCGGGCCTGCGCATGTACGGCGCGTCGGTCGCGGTCCTTGACTCGGCGCTCGCCGTGCCTAACGGACCGCGGCGCGGCGAGTTGCTGCTGTGGCGCGGGCGCTCGCGACTGGCCCTGGGCGATCCTGCCGGAGCGCTCGCCGACTTCACCGAATCGGGGCTTGGTCCGGCCGCGCAGGCGGGAGCGCTGCGGGCCGCCCTGGCGCTGCGCGACACCGCGCGCGCGGCCGCGCTGGCAGACTCCGTGTCCTCCGCGCATGCTGTGGTGGAGTCCGAGCTGCTGCCGCTGCTCGACAGTCTCGAGCAGGTGGCGGGCTACGACGTGGCCGGCCGCGTGGCGCGGCGCCTGGCTTCGCGGAACGATCTGGGGCGCGGTCTCAGGGCCCGTGCTGCCCTGGGCGACGCCGAGCGGTTGGCGCGGTCCGGACGCCGCCGCGAAGCCCGCGAGCGCCTGGCGCTGGTCATGAGCCTGGTGCCCGACTCGGCCGAGGCGCGGGCCGCCGCAGTGCAGCACATCCGGCTCGACCTGGAGGAGGCTAGCAACGATTCGGCGCTCGCCGCCTCGCGGACGCGGCTTGCCGTGCTGGAACAGCTCGGCGGAGTGCCAGGTCGCGAAGCCGGCACGCTGCTCACGCTGCTGGACCGAGCGGATTCGCTGCGCCGCGCCGGTGACGCGGGCTCGTTCCTGGCGGCGGAGCTGCTGCGCGATTCGGTGCGGTCACCGGGGATGGCCGCCTCCGCGTTTCTGGCAATGGCCAGGGAGCACGCCGCCTCGCCATGGGCGCCAAAGGCGCTGGTCGCGGTCATCGCGCTGGAAGCGGCGGCGGCTGATTCGCTGCGCTCCGAGCTGGCCCGCCGCTATCCCGAGAGCCCGTATACTGCCCTGGCCCTGGGGCGGGAGGCAGACGAGGAACGCTACGCGGCGCTCGAAGATTCGCTGTCCGCCGCGCTCTCGCTGCTGCTCTCGTCTCCGGGATTGAGGCAGGGGCCCGGTGAGCGGCCGCGTCCTGGCGCCCAGCCGCGTCCCGGCGCCCAGCCCCGGCCCGGCGCCCGCACCAGAGTCGAGCCGTGAGCGCGGTGGAGGTGTTCGGCTGCACCTTCCAGAACCCGGTCCTGCTGGCCAGCGGCACCTGCGGCTTCGGTCGCGAGGTGGCGGAGGTCACCGACATCGAGGCGTTAGGCGGACTCGTCACTAAGGCGGTCAGCGTCGAGCCGCGCTACGGTAACCCTGCTCCGCGAGTGGCCGAGACCAGGGGCGCGATGCTCAACAGCATCGGACTTGCCAACCCCGGACTGCAGGCGGTGCGCGAGCACTACCTCCCCTGGCTGCGCAACACGATAACGCGGGCCCGGGTCCTGGTGAACGTGGTGGGAAAGACGCCCGAGGAGTTCGCGGCGGTGGTCGCGGCGCTCGGCGATGAGCCGGTGGTGACCGCGTTCGAGATCAACGTGTCGTGTCCTAACGTCGAGCGCGGCGGCATGGAGTTCGGCTCCGACGACGCCGTGCTGGCCGAGCTGGTGCGGCGCGTTCGTGACTGCACGGACCGGCCCCTGATCGTCAAGCTGTCGCCAACACTTCCCGACCCGGCCCGCACCGCGAGCTGCGCTGCCGCGGCCGGCGCCGACGGTTTCACCTGCGTGAACACGCTGCCCGCCCTGGCACTGGAGCCCGACGGCACGCCGCGGCTCGGCGCCGGAACCGGCGGGTTGTCAGGACCGGCCCTGCTGCCAGTGGGCGTGAGGATGACCCGGATCGTCAGCAAGGCCACCGGCAAGCCGGTGATCGGGGCCGGAGGGATCCGCTGCGCCGACGACGCACGCCAGTACCTGCATGCCGGCGCCTCGCTGATTGCGATAGGCACCGCGGCGCTCGCGGATCCCAGGGTGCCGGAAAGAGTGGCGAGGGAACTGCGGCGAGGGCAGCGAAGGGCAACAGAGGACAGCGGTCGTGGCTGAGGTGGCGGTGGCGCTAGATGTGGCGAGCGGCAGGGATGCGCTCGCCCTTGTGGAGCGTATCGGCGAGGCTATCTCCTGGTACAAGCTGGGGCCAGTGCTCTATGTGCGTGAGGGTCCGGACCTAGCGAGGGAGCTCCTGGCGCGGGGCAAGCAGGTGTTCCTCGACCTCAAGTGGCACGACATACCCAGCACTGTCGCGGGCGCGGTAGCTGCGGCGGCGGATCTGGGTGTCTCGCTCGCGACCGTGCACCTGTCGGGTGGACCTCGAATGCTCGAAGCGGCCGCTCGCGCCAGGCAGGCAGGGCTCCGGATCGTGGGTGTCGGGGTACTTACCTCGATGGACGGCCCCGAGTTCGGCACGGTGGTTGCGCGGGCTGTGGATGACGTGTCACTCGAGCAGGAACGGCTCGTCAGGCTCGGCCTCGAGGCTGGGTTGGACGGGTTCGTTTGCGCGGCGGCCGAGGCGGCCCGGCTGCGGGAGATCGCGGGACGACATGCCTGGCTGGTCACGCCGGGCATCAGGCGCGCCGGCGATGGCGCTTCGGACCAGCGCCGGACGGCCAGCCCCCTCGAGGCAGCGCGCGCCGGCGCCACGCTCCTGGTCGTGGGCCGGCCGGTTACGGGGGCCGAGGATCCGAAGGCGGTGGCGAGGGAGATAAGGGAGGAGGCGGCAGGTGGGTAACAGGGCGGTAGAGGTGGCAACGGCGGCGGCGGCGCTAGGGCACTGCCTAGTTATCGGGCGCGGCCTACTGCTCCTCGCCGCCGCCGCGATCACCGCCACTACCACCCTTACCGCCCAAACCACCCCCGCCGCCGAGTCTCTCCTGGTGGCGGCCCGGCGTGCCGCGCGCGCCTGGCAGCAGCACGACTTCCCCGCCTTTCTGCGCGGGTCGTCCGGAGTACTGCTACAGCTGCCGGGTACCAACCCATCGGCGCCGCTCCGGCCGGCCCAGGCCGCCGAGCTGTTGCGTGCATTCGTCGAAGGGGCCGCGGAAACAGCCGTGGAAGTGCTGGTGGCCCGGAACGTCGACGCAGAGCGGGCCTACGTGGAGATCCAGCGCTCCTACACGGTGCAGGGCACCAGCAGTCCCCGTAGCCAGACGCTTTACGTGGGAATGCGGCGTATCGGGGAGTCGTACCGGGTCGTCGAGGTGAGGATTGTTCCGTGACTTCCGCTTGCGTGAAGCGATTGCCCCTGGTAGGTTTAGGGTCTGTCCTGAACCTATTTGAGGGCGGCTTTGAAGGTACGTAGCAGCGTTAAGCCGATCTGCGAACACTGCAAGGTGGTAAAGCGCCGCGGAGTCATCCGCGTCATCTGCAAGCGCACCCCGAAGCACAAGCAGCGGCAGGGCTAAGAGGACCATGGCACGTATTGCGGGTGTGGACCTGCCGCGCGAGAAGCGCGTCGAGGTCGGGCTTACCGCCATTTTCGGCGTTGGTCATGCGACCGCCTCTAAGATTTTGGAGCGCACGGGGATCGCCCCCTCCACGCGCGTGAGAGATCTCACCGACTCCGAGGTCTCGCGGCTGCGCCAGGTGATCGAGCGCGACTTCCGGGTGGAGGGAGCGCTGCGCACCGAGGTTGCGATGAACATCAAGCGGCTGATGGACATCGGCTGCTACCGCGGCATTCGGCACCGCCGCGGTCTTCCGGTTCGCGGCCAGCGCACCCGTACCAACGCGCGCACCAAGAAGGGCCCGCGCCGCACGATCGCCGGCAAGAAGAAGGCCGTGAAGAAGTAAGGACCGACAATGACCGAAGAGACCAAGCCGACACCTGTGGCTGAGCCGGCGGCGGCCGAGGCTGAGAAGCCCAAGAAGGCTGCCAAGAAAGGCAAGAAGGTCGTGGAGAGTGAGGGCATCGCCACGGTGCTGGCGACCTTCAACAACACGATCATCACCATAACCGACATGGCGGGCAACACGATCTCGTGGGGCACGGCCGGCAAGTCGGGTTTCAAGGGTTCGAAAAAGAGCACGCCGTTCGCCGCCACGGTGGCGGCGGAGCAGGCGGGCCGCGATGCCTACAACCTGGGAGTGCGCCGGGTGCACGTGCGAGTGCAGGGCCCGGGCGCTGGCCGCGAGTCGGCGATCCAGGCGCTCGCCAACGCGGGACTGATCGTTAAGTCTATCCGGGACTGCACGCCGATCCCGCACAACGGCTGCCGTCCCCCGAAGAAGCGCAGGGTATAAGTGAGCCGGTATATCGAAGCCAGCTGCAAGCTGTGCCGCCGCGAGGGCACCAAGCTGTTCCTCAAGGGCGCGCGTTGTATGACGGAGAAGTGCAGTGTCGAGAAGCGCGCCTACGCGCCCGGCCAGCACGGCCAGACCTCGGCTCGGCGCCGCAAGGCGTCGCAGTACGCGCGCCAGCTGCGCGAGAAGCAGAAGGTCAAGCGGATCTACGGCCTCACCGAACGGCAGTTCCGGAACACCTTCGAGCGCATCAACCGCGAGCCGGGCATCACCGGCGAGAACCTGCTGATCGCGCTCGAGACCCGGCTCGACAACGTGGTGTACCGGATGGGGTTCGCCGCGAGCCGCAAGGCAGCCCGCCAGCTCGTCAGCCACGGCCATGTCCAGGTCAACGGGCGGCGCGTGGACGTGCCGAGCTTCCGGCTACGCCAGGGCGACGAGATTCGCGTGGCACCCGGCAGCAAGGACATCGAAAGCGTGGTAGCGGCCCTGGATCTTGCGTCCAAGGGCCAGACGGTTGCGTGGCTCGCGGTGGACCGCGAGGCCCGCACCGGCAGGATCACCGAGCAGCCGACGCGTGACACCATTCCGGTGGCCGCCGAGGAGCAGCTCATCGTCGAGCTCTACAGCAAGTGACCCAGACCATTGATCTGACCGGCCTGGTCCGCCCGCACCTGGTCGAGATGACCAAGCGGGAGGACAATCCCAACGCCGCCGAGTTCCGGCTCCAGCCGCTCGAGCGCGGTTTCGGCTACACCCTTGGCAATGCGCTGCGGCGCATGCTGTTGTCGGCGCTGCGGGGCAGCGCGGTGTGGGCGTTCCGCATGGACGGCGTGCAGCACGAGCACCAGACGGTGCCTGGCGTCGTCGAAGACGTTCACCAGATCATCATGCGCCTCAAGGGCCTGGCTCTGGTTATCGCGCCAGAGGTGGACGAGGCGGTGCTCCACATTAAGCGCGGCGGCTCCGGCCCCGTGTATGCGCGCGACATCGAGCCGCACGGTTCGGTGACGATCGTCAACCCGGACCACCTGCTGTTCACCATGCAGGATGACAAGGAGCTCTCCATGGAGCTCTACGTCAACAAGGGCCGTGGTTACGTCGAGGCGGAGTTGCATCCGATGGACCGGCAGATGCCGGTGGATACGGTGCGTATTGACTCGCTCTACAGCCCCGTCCGGCGCGCGAACTTCACCGTGGCCGAGACGCGCGTGGGCCAGCGTACCGACTATGACCGCCTGACACTAACGGTCGAGACCAACGGCGCGATCAGCCCGGAGGACGCGGTCGCCTACGCGGCGGCTCTGGCCAAGCACCACTTCGATTACTTCGTGTCGTTCGGCGAGGTGCCGCTCATGGAGGCCGAGGCCGCAGCGCAGCCCACCGGCGGCGACGAGCGGCTGCGGCAATTACTGGGCCGGCTGATCGACGACGTGGGGCTCTCGGTCCGGTCAGTCAACTCGCTGAAGAACTCGAACATCCGCACCCTTGGCGATCTGGTCCGCAACACCGAGGAGCAGCTGCTGAAGGTGCGCAACGTCGGCGAGAAGGCCGTGGCCGAAATCGCCGAGCTGCTGCTGCGCGAGGGGCTCAACTTTGGCATGCACTGGGAAGAGACCGAGACCGGTATCCGCGTCATTGACCGCGGAGTGACTCCGGTCGTCCGCCCGGTCGTGGCAGAGGCGGGGAAGGAGGCGTAAAGTGCGCCACCGCTCCAAGAACCGGCAGTTGTCACGCACCAGCGAGCACCGCAAGGCGCTGCTGTCGAACTTGGCCACTTCGCTGTTCAAGCACGGCAAGATCGTGACCACCGTGGCCAAGGCGAAGGAGCTGCGCCCGGTGGCGGAGCGGCTCATCACCCTGGCGCGGCGCGGCGATCTCCACGCCCGGCGCCTGGTCGAGCGCCGCATCCGCGATAAGGACGTCTCGAAGGTGCTGTTCAAGGAAATCGGCCCGCGCTTCGCCGCGCGTCCCGGCGGCTATACCAGGATCGTCAGACTTGGTCACCGCGTGGGAGACGGCGCGGAGACGGCGAGGATTGAGCTGCTGGCGGAATAGGTTGGCGGTAGGGCGGTAGGAAGAGCGAAGGCGGAGGCACTGGTTCGGTGCCTCCGCCTTCGTTTTGGCCTATCGCCTGTTGGCCTATCGCCTTGGCGCCAAGCTACGCCTTCACCACCCGGTTCGAGCGAATGCACGCCGTGCATACCCGCACCCGCTTCGTCGCGCCGTCAACCCGCGTCCGCACCACCTGGAGGTTGGGATACCAGCGCCGAATGGTGCGGTTATTGGCATGCGACACGTTGTGCCCGAACGTGGGCCCCTTGCCGCAGATCTGACATACTCTGGCCATCGCAATCTCCGCTTCAAAAACGCCCTGGAAGCCGCTAAGTTTACCCGGCTTTGCCCAAGTTTGGCAAGGGCTTACGCGATTCGGCAACTGGGGGTCGGGGGTCGGGATTTCCTGCCGACGCCCGCCCCCCACAGTGGGGGCGGGGAGCATGCCTACAGCTGTCATAACTGGCGTCACGGGACAGGACGGTTCCTACCTGGCCGAGTTCCTGCTCCACAAAGGCTACCGGGTCGTGGGCGTGGTACGGCGCACCTCTCACGACAGCTACGAGCGCATCCAGCACCTCACCGACCGGGTGGAGATCATCCCGGCTGATCTGCTCGACCAGCACTCGCTCCAGGTGGTGATCCGCGAAGCGATGCCTGACGAGGTGTACAACCTAGCGGCGCAGTCGTTTGTCCCCACCTCCTGGACCCAACCCGTGCTTACCGGCGAGTTCACTGCCCTGGGCGTGACGCGGCTGCTCGATGCGATCAGATTGGTGAAGCCTGACGCGCGGTTCTACCAGGCCAGCTCGAGCGAGATGTTCGGCAAGGTGCGCGAGACCCCGCAGCGCGAGACGACGCCGTTTTACCCCAGGTCGCCCTACGGCGTGGCCAAGGTGTACGGGCACTACATAACGGTCAACTATCGCGAGTCGTATGGGATGCACGCCTCGAGCGGCATCCTGTTCAACCACGAGAGCCCGCGGCGCGGCCTGGAGTTCGTCACCCGCAAGATTTCCGACGGCGTGGCGCGTATCAAGCTGGGCATGCAGGACAAGCTGGCCCTCGGCAACCTGGATGCCAGGCGCGACTGGGGCTTTGCGGGTGACTACGTCGAGGCGATGTGGCTCATGCTCCAGCAGAGTGAGCCTGACGACTACGTGGTGGGCACTGGCGTCCAGCACAGTGTGCGCGAGTTCTGCGAGGTCGCCTTCTCGCACGTGGGACTCGACTGGAAGAAGCACGTGGTGCACGACGCTAGGTTCGACCGGCCGGCCGAGGTGGACACGCTGCTGGCCGATCCGTCGAAGGCCCGCGATCGGCTGCACTGGCGGCCGAAGACGAGCTTCGAGGACCTGGTCAGGATGATGGTTGACGCTGACGTCGAGCGCTTGCGGGCCCGCTCGTGAGGGTACTGGTCACCGGCGCCGACGGCTTTGTCGGCGGTTTCGTGGTGCGGGCGCTGCTCGCCTCTGGGCACGAGGTGATCGGCACGGAGCGGCCGGGGCAGGCGATCCGGCCGGCCACGCTGGCCGAAGAAGAGCGCCGCGCGGTTCGATGGCAGCCGCTCGAGTTGGGCGATCTGCAGTCGGTCCGTCAGGCAGCGCAGCTCGACCTCGATGCGGTGATCCACCTGGCCGCGGTGGCTTCCGGCGGTGACGCCCTCAAGGATCCGGGTGTGGCATGGGCCGTCAACGCGGCCGGTACGGCGCGGCTGCTGAATGAACTCGGACGCCGGCGCGCTGCTGGCGAGGGCGACCCGGTGGTGCTGCTGGTTTCCACCGCAGAGGTGTACGGCTCCGAGGCCACCCGTCCGCTGCTCGAGAGCGACCCGGTCAGGCCGCGCTCGCCGTACGCCGCGTCCAAGGCGGGCGCCGAACTCGCGGCCCGGGAAACGGCGATGCGCACCGGATTGAAGGTCATCGTGGCGCGCAGCTTCCCGCATACCGGCCCGGGCCAGGACGAGCGGTTCGTAGCGCCTGCCTTCGCGCGCCGGCTGCGCGGGGCGCGGCTGGCGAAGGCGCGGATCGTGAAGGTCGGAAACCTCGAGCCGGTGCGCGACATCCTTGACGTGCGCGACGTGGCGGCCGCCTATCTGGCGCTGCTGGAGCGGGGCACGCCGGGCGAGGTGTACAACGTGTGCTCGGGGCGGGGTATCTCGCTGCGAGAGTTGTTCGACCGACTGGCTGGCGTGATCGGCGTGGACGCGATTCCGGAATGCGACCCCGAGTTCCTGCGTCCGGCCGACATCGCGTACCTGGTGGGTAACCCGGCGAAGCTGGTCGCCGCCACGGGATGGCGGCCGACCTTCGAGCTGGACCAAACCCTGCGGGATTTGGTGGATGCCCAAGCGGACTGACCTCAAGCGGATCCTGTTGATAGGCAGCGGCCCGATTGTCATCGGGCAGGCGGCCGAATTCGACTACTCCGGGACCCAGGCGGTCAAGGCGCTGAAGGAGGAGGGCTACGAGGTGATCCTCGTGAACTCCAACCCGGCGACCATCATGACCGACCCGGAGCTGGCGGACCGCACCTACATCGAGCCGGTCACGCCCGAGTGGGTGGAGCGGGTGATCGTCCGCGAGCGTCCCGACGCGTTGCTGCCCACGATGGGCGGCCAGACGGCGCTGAACGTGGCGATGGCGCTCTCTAAGAGCGGGGTGCTCGCCCGGTACGGAGTGGAGCTTATCGGCGCCAACGAGCGCGCGATCGCCACGGCCGAGGACCGCGAGCAGTTCGCCGCGGCGATGAAGCGTATCGGGTTGGCGGTGCCTCCGGGCGGGTTCTGCACCGACCCGCGCGAGGCCGAGGGCGTGGTGGCCCGGACCGGCTACCCGGCCATCATCCGGCCCTCGTTCACCCTTGGCGGCACGGGCGGCGGGATCGCCTACAACCCGGCCGAACTGGACGAGCTGGTGCGGCGCGGGATCGAGCTATCGCCGGTGGGCCAGGTGCTGGTCGAGCGCTCGGTCATCGGCTGGAAGGAATACGAGCTCGAGGTGATGCGCGACGGTCGCGATAACGTCGTGATTGTGTGCTCGATCGAGAACCTCGACCCGATGGGCGTGCACACCGGCGACTCGATCACGGTCGCGCCGGCGATGACGCTCACGGACCGCGAGTACCAGCTGATGCGCGACGCGGCGATCGCGATCATCCGCGAGATCGGCGTCGAGGCAGGCGGGTGCAACATCCAGTTCGCCGTCAACCCGGCGGACGGCGAGATGCTGGTCATCGAGATGAACCCGCGGGTCTCGCGTTCCTCGGCGCTGGCCAGCAAGGCCACCGGGTTTCCGATCGCGCGCATGGGAACCAAGCTTGCGGTCGGCTACACTCTGGACGAGTTGCCTAACGATATCACGAGGACTACTCCGGCCAGCTTCGAGCCGGTGCTCGACTACGTGGTGGTCAAGTTCCCCCGCTTCGCGTTCGAGAAGTTCCCGACCGCCGACGCCCGGCTCACGACCCAGATGAAGTCGGTGGGCGAGTCAATGGCCATCGGGCGGACATTCAAGGAAGCTTTCCAGAAGGGTATCCGGGCGCTCGAGATCGACCGGGCGGGCTGGGTCATGGCGGACGATCCCGCCGATGACCGGCTGGATCATGACGATGAGCCGTCGATCAAGGCGGCGCTGGCGCGGCCCTCGCCGGAGCGCATCTACCAGATCAAGCGGGCCATGGTGCGCGGGATTCCGATCGCCGAGATCGCGGCACTCACGGGGATCGATCCGTGGTTCCTGGGCCAGATGCAGGAGCTGGTCGAGGCGGAGGAGGAGTTCAGGAGGCACCGAGGCGCAGAGGCGCAGAGCGACGGGGGCACGGACGAGGGGCGCAGGGAGCAGTTGCGGCGGATGAAGCGGCTGGGGTTCAGCGACCGGCAGCTGGCGCAACTGGCGGGCACCACCGAGGACGCGATCCGTGCCGAGCGGTGGGCGTTAGGCGTGCGTCCGGTTTACAAGACGGTTGACACCTGCGCGGGCGAGTTTCCGTCTGCGACGCCCTACCTCTACTCCTGCTACGACGAGGAGAACGAGTCGGAGCCGGTGGGCGAGCGCGGCATCGTGATTCTGGGTTCGGGTCCGAACCGGATCGGCCAGGGCGTCGAGTTCGACTACATGTGCGTGCGCGCGGGTCTGGCGTTCCGCGAGTTCGGTTATCGCACCATCATGATCAACTCCAACCCCGAGACGGTTTCCACCGACTTCGACATCTCGGACAAGCTCTACTTCGAGCCGCTCACGTTCGAGGACGTGATCGAGATCGTGGATCTGGAGAAGCCGCTGGGCGTAGTGGTGCAGCTGGGCGGGCAGACGCCGCTGCGTCTGACCAAACGGCTCGAGGCCGCCGGGGTGAAGATCCTCGGCACCTCTCCCGACGCGATTGACATCGCCGAGGACCGGCGCCGGTTCGAGGCGCTGGCGCGCGAGTTGGGCGTGACAATGCCTCCCTCTGGTACGGCGACCAGCCTCGAGGAGGCGGTCGCGGTGGCGCGCCGTGTAGGTTACCCGGTGCTCGTTAGGCCGAGCTACGTGCTGGGCGGCCGCGCCATGGAGATCGTGTACGACGAGAGCGCGCTGCGCGGCTATTTTCACAAAGCCGCGCGTGTCGCCCCCGACCACCCGGTGCTGATTGACCGGTTCCTGGAGGATGCCTTCGAGGCCGACGTTGACGCCATCTCCGACGGGCGGCGGTGCGTCATCGGCGGCGTCATGCAGCACATCGAGGACGCGGGCATCCACTCCGGCGACTCTGCGTGCGTGATCCCGCCTTACCTGATCGGCGAGGCGGAGATCGAAATGATGAAGCGCCACACCCGCGCCCTGGCCGAGCGGCTGGGAGTGGTGGGACTGATCAACGTGCAGTACGCCATGAAAGACGGGGTGGTGTACTGCCTGGAGGCGAACCCGCGCGGCTCGCGCACTATCCCGTTCGTTTCCAAGGCCGTGGGCGTGCCGCTGGCGAAGCTGGCGGCGGGAGTCATGACTGGGCGCAGCCTCGAGGATCTGGGCTTTGTGTCCGAGGTTGAGCTGCCATACGTGGCCGTGAAGGAGGCCGTGTTCCCGTTCACGAAGCTGCCTAACGTGGACACGTTGCTAGGGCCGGAAATGCGCTCGACTGGCGAGGTGATGGGCATCGCTGATTCGTTCGGGTGGGCGTTCGCCAAGGCCCAGATCGGCGCCGACGGTGCGCTGCCCACCGAGGGCGCGCTGTTCGTCACCGTGAACGACAGCGACAAGCCGACCGTTACGCCGATAGTGCGGCGGTTCCACGAAATGGGCTTCAGGGTTTACGCCACCGACGGCACGGCACGGTACCTGTCGCGCCGGGGCGTCCCGTGCGAACGGGTGCGCAAAGTGTGGGAGGGGCGGCCCAACGCGCTCGATCTGATACTGTCCGGCGCGGTGCAGCTGCTCATCAACACGCCGCTGGGCAAGTACTCCCAGCAGGACGACTACGAGATCAGGCGCGCCGCGCTCATGCATCGCGTGCCGTATACGACCACGATGTCCGCGGCTTCGGCGGCGTGCGACGCGATCATCGCGCTGCGCAGCGCGCGCGGTGACGTACTCTCACTCCAGGAGCGCTACTCGCGGCTGTCGCGCGCCGAGGCGGAGGTGGCATGAAGCGAGGCGGCAGGGAGCGGGGAACAGGGAGCGGGGGCCGAAAGCCCTCCGGGCGCAAGGCCACCGGGCAGGCGAGCCGGACGGCCGCGAAGGCGAAGCAGAAACCGGCAGCTGGGAAGCCGGCCGCCCCGAAGCCGCCCAACCAGAAGCCCGCGAGCCACAAGTCCGCGGAGCAGAAGCCTGCCGCCCAGGAAACGGTGCGCACCACCCGGGCGCGCTCGGCAGCAGCGATGCGCAAGTCGCCCGGGCCGGAGTTCCCCACCGGGTTGCTGGGCGTACTGAAGTACGACGAGCCCCTCGGCCGCCACACCACCTTCCGAATTGGTGGGCCGGCGCGGTGGCACTTCACGCCGGGCGACCGGGACAGCCTGCTGGCGGCGGTCGCATGGGCGCGCCAGAACGGCCTGCCGTGGATGGTGCTGGGCCTTGGTTCGAACGTCCTGATTCGCGACGGCGGGTTCAAGGGTCTGGTCATCAAGATCGGCAAAGGTCTGGATGAGCTGGTCCAGAAGGGGCAGCTGTGGACTGCTGGGGCCGGCCTTGCCACACCGCTGCTCGCCAGGCGCACGGCCGAGGCCGGGTTCGCGGGCGTGCAGCGGCTGATAGGCGTTCCGGGCACGGTCGGCGGCGGCGTGTTCATGAACGCGGGCTGCCACGGCCAGGAGATGGCGAAGGTCCTCACCTCGGCGACACTGCTGACGCCGGCGGGCCAGATCGTGGAGCGCGCGCGCAAGGACATCCCGTTCAGCTACCGGCGCAGCGGGCTGGAGGGCTTTGTGGTGCTAGGCTGCACCGTCAAGCTGGAGCCGGCGAAGGCCGCCGACGTCAAGGAAGACTACCTACTGTATCTGAAGAAGCGTCGCGAGGGCACCCCGTTCGACCAGCCGTGCTGCGGCAGCGTGTTCAAGAACCCGGCTGACGCGACCGCGGGCAAGCTGATCGAACGCTGCGCCCTGAAGGGCCGGCGGGTGGGCGGCGCCGAGATCTCGATGCAGCACGCCAACTACATCGTCAACCGGGGCGGGGCGCGGGCCGAGGACGTGCTCAAGCTCATAGATATCGCGCGCACTGCGGTGTTCAAGGAGTACGGCATCGAGCTCGAGCTGGAGGTGAAGGTTATCGGAGACCCGGCGTGAGCGATTACTTCGTCCATCCATCCTCGTTCGTCGACGAAGGGGCGCAGATTGGCGCGGGCACCAAGATCTGGCACTTCTGCCACGTGCTGCCGGGAGCGGTCATCGGGGAGCGCTGCAACATCGGCCAGAACTGCGTAGTGATGTCCGGCGTCAGGATCGGGAACAACGTCAAGATTCAGAACAACGTCTCCGTCTACGAGGGCGTGATCCTCGAGGACGACGTGTTCTGCGGTCCCTCGATGGTGTTCACCAACGTCGGCAACCCGCGCTCGCACGTGAATCGCCGGGGCGAGTACGAGACCACGCTCGTCAGGCGGGGCGCCAGCATCGGCGCCAACGCCACCATCGTGTGCGGCGTGACGCTGGGCGAGTACTCGTTCGTGGGCGCCGGCGCGGTTGTCACGAAGGACGTGAAGCCGCACGCCCTGGTGGTGGGCAACCCAGCGCGTCAGGTCGGGTGGATGTGCGCCTGCGGCGAACGACTCAGACTGAAGGACGGTACGGGGACCTGCGCGCGGTGCGGCAGCGCGTACACCGAGCAGGGCGGCGAGCTCGTGCCCGCATGAACGTTCCCCTGCTCGACCTCAAGGCTCAGCACGCGACAGTTCGGGACGCCGTGGTGCGGCGTGTCGAGGAGGTCATCGAGGACCAGCGGTTCATCCTTGGCCGGCCGGTCGAGGAGCTGGAATCGCGCATCGCCGCACTGTCCAACACCCGCTTCGCCGTGGGCGTGGCGAGCGGAACCGATGCGCTGTTGCTGGCGTTGCGGGCACTCGACCTCAGGCCGGGCGACGAGGTCATAACCTCGCCGTTCACGTTTTTCGCGTCGGCTGGCACGATCCACAACGCCGGCGGCAAGCCGGTGTTCGCCGACATCGACCCGCTCACTTGGAACGTGGATCCCGACGCGATCGAGGCCGCCATCACGCCGCGCACCCGCGCCATCATGCCCGTCCATCTGTTTGGGCAGCTGGCGGCGATGGAGCGAGTGCTCGCAATCGCCGCGCGCCACGGCCTGGCGGTGATCGAGGACGCGGCCCAGGCCATCGGTGCGCGGCGCCTGATTGACGGCAAATGGCGGGTGGCCGGCGAGCTGGGCACGGCCGGGACCCTGTCGTTCTTTCCCACCAAGAACCTCGGCGGCTGGGGGGACGGCGGGATGCTGGTGACGTCGGACGAGACCATGGCAACGCGGGTGCGGAGGTTGCGGACCCACGGCGGCCTCAAGATGTACCACCACGAAGAGGTCGGCTACAACTCGCGGCTGGACGCCATCCAGGCGGCGGTGCTGCTGGCCAAGCTGCCGTACCTGGAGGAATGGAGCTCGGCCCGCCGCTCCCACGCCGCCTGGTACAACCAGCAGTTCGCCGGAGTGCCGGGACTGCGCGTGCCGCACACCGACCCCGCCAACGAGCACATCTTCCATCAATACGTGGTGGAGTCCGACCGGCGCGATGAGCTGCGCGAGCACCTGACCAGGCAGGGTATCGGCACTGGCGTTTACTACCCGGTGCCGCTGCACCTGCAGCCGTGTTTCGCCTACCTCGGCTACCGCGAGGGCCAGATGCCTAACGCTGAGGCAGCGGTGAAGCGGGTGCTCGCCCTGCCTGTCTACCCGGAGCTGACCCCGCAGCAGCGGGAGTACGTGGTGCGCGCAGTGCGCGAATTCCATGGGGCCTAGATGAGCGATTCGCTCGAGCAGGAGCTGATCCGCAAGGCGCAGGACCGGTCCGCTGTGATCGGGGTCGTCGGGCTGGGCTACGTGGGCCTGCCGCTCGCCGTCGAGATGGCGGACGCTGGCTACCGGGTGCTGGGCCACGACGTGAGCGTTCGCGTGGTGGACCGGGTGAACCGCGGCGAGTCCCACGTGCAGGACGTGCCGTCGGACCGCCTCGCTGCGCTGGTGAAGGCCGGCCGCCTCGCCGCCACCTCCGATCCGGCGCGGCTGTCCGAGCCGGACGTGGTGGCGATCTGCGTGCCGACGCCACTGTCCAAGACGCGCGATCCGGACGTCTCCTACATCATGTCGGCCACCGCGAGCGTCTCGCGCGCGCTGCGCCGCGGCCAGCTTGTGGTCCTGGAGAGCACGACCTATCCGGGCACCACCCGCGAGCTGATGCTGCCGGAGCTGGAGAAGGGCGGCCTCGCGGTGGGGCGCGACTTCTTCCTGGCCTTTAGCCCAGAGCGCGTGGATCCGGGCAACCCGAAGTACAACACCCGCAACACGCCCAAGGTCGTGGGCGGGGTGACGCCTTCCTGCACCCGGGTGGCGTGCGCGATCTACGCTCCCGCGATCGAACGGCTGGTGCCCGTCTCCTCGCCCGAGGCCGCCGAGCTGGTGAAGCTGCTCGAGAACACCTTCCGGTCGGTCAACATCGCGCTCGCCAACGAGATGGCGATCGTGTGTGACAAGCTGGGCGTAAATGTGTGGGAGGTCATCGAGGCAGCCGCCACCAAGCCGTTCGGGTTCATGAAGTTCACCCCGGGTCCGGGCGTCGGCGGCCACTGCATCCCGCTCGATCCCCACTACCTGGCGTGGAAGATGCGCGCCTTGAACTACAAGACGCGATTCGTCGAGGTGGCGGCGGAGGTCAACACGCAGATGCCGGAGTTCTGGGTGAACAAGGTCGTCGCCGCGCTCAACGCACAGGGCAGGGCGGCGCGCGGCGCCAGCGTCCTAGTAGTGGGCATCGCCTACAAGAAGGACATTGACGATGTCAGGGAAAGCCCAGCGCTCGACGTTCTGAAGCTGCTCGAGCGCATGGGGGCGACGGTCAGCTACCACGATCCGTTCGTTCCGGAGCTGGACGAGGATGGCTTCGCGCTGCGCTCGGTGCCGCTGGACGAGGCAACCGTCCGCGCGGCCGACTGCGTGGTGATAGTGACGGACCACAGCAACCTGGACTACGCGCTCATCAGGCGCGAGGCTCGGGCGGTCGTGGATACTCGCAACGCGCTTTCGGGGGCGAACTGAAGGTGAAGGGAGTAATTCTAGCCGGCGGACTGGGCACGCGACTGCTGCCTATGACCCGGGTGACTAACAAGCACCTGCTGCCGGTGTACGACCGGCCCATGATCTACTATCCGCTCCAGACCTTGGTTGACGCTGGGATCCGCGACGTGCTGCTGGTGACCGGGGGCAACAGCGCGGGCGACTTCCTCAAGCTGCTGGGCAATGGCGAGGAGTTCGGGCTCAGGCAGCTGAACTACGCCTATCAAAAGGGCGAGGGCGGCATTGCCGAGGCGCTGGGGCTCGCCGAGCATTTCGCCGACGGCGAACCGGTATGCGTGATACTCGGCGACAACATCCTCCAGAAGCCGATCCGGAGCGTAGTGGATGGCTACCTGCGGCGCGGCTCGGGCGCGACCATCCTGCTCAAGGAGGTGCCTGACCCGCAGCGCTTCGGCGTGCCGGTGTTCGAGGGCGAGCGCATAGTGGCCGTCGAGGAGAAGCCGCAGGTGCCGAAGAGCCCGTACGCGGTGATCGGCGTGTACCTCTATGACTCGCGGGTGTTCGAGATCATTCGCGGTCTCTCGCCTTCGGCGCGCGGCGAACTCGAGATCACGGACGTCAACAACCGCTACTTGTCGTGGGGCGACCTCCATTACGAGAAGATCGACGGGTGGTGGAGCGACGCGGGAACGGTCGAGAGCCTGTACCACGCCGCCTCGCTGGTGGCGAAGGACCGCGGCCGATGAAGCTGCTCGTGACCGGCGGCCTGGGCTTCATCGGCTCGAACTTCATCCGCCTGGTGCTGAGGGAGCGGCCGGAGTGGTCGGTGACCAACCTCGATTTGGTCACCTACGCCGGCAACCCCGCGAACCTGCGCGACCTTGATTCCGATCCGCGCTACTGCTTCGTAAAGGGCGACATCGCCGACGGCGTCGCGGTGTCGAAGGCCATAGAGGGCTGCGACGCCGTGGTCAACTTCGCCGCCGAGAGCCACGTGGACCGTTCGATAATGTCGGCCGCGCCGTTCGTGCGGACCAACGTGACGGGCACGCTGGTGCTGCTCGAGGCGGTGCGGGAACATGGCGGGCGGCTGGTGCACGTGTCGACGGACGAGGTTTACGGTACGCTCGGGCCCGGGGACCCGCCGTTCACCGAGCGCACGCCGCTCGACCCCACCAGCCCCTACGCGGCCAGCAAGGCTGCCGCCGACCTGCTGGTGCTGGCGTTCGCCAAGACCCACGGGATTGACGCGGTCATCACGCGCTGCTGCAACAACTACGGGCCCTACCAGTTCCCGGAGAAGCTGATCCCGCTGATGATCACCAACGCGATCGAGGGCAAGCGGCTGCCGGTGTACGGCGACGGCAGGCAGGTGCGCGACTGGATCCATGTGGAAGACCACGCTTCCGGCGTGCTCGCGGCGCTGGAGCGCGGGCGGCCCGGTGCGGTGTACAACTTCGGCTCGCGCGCCGAGCGCTACAACCTGGACGTGGTCCACCGGATAGTCGAGCTGGTCGGGGCCGACCCCGGACTGGTCGAGCACGTGAAGGACCGTCCGGCCCACGACCGCCGCTACGCAATCGACCCCTCGCTTGCCGAGCGCGAGCTGGGCTGGCGGCCGGCGCGCAGCTTCGACGAGGGACTTGAGCAGACGGTGCGGTGGTTCCAGGACAACCGGGAGTGGTGGAGCGCGGTGAAGGACGGCTCGTACCAGCGCTTCTACCAGGAGTGGTACGGAGGGCGTTCCTGACATGAAGGTAGCGGTGATCGGTACCGGATACGTGGGCCTGGTGATGGCCGCCGGCCTCGCCGAGACGGGGCACGACGTGGTCGGCGCCGACCGCGACGAGTCCAAGATCGAGCTGCTGGGTAGGGGGGAGGTGCCGATCTACGAACCCGGGCTCGAGCCGCTCGTCAGGCGCAACCTGGCCGAACGCCGGCTGCGGTTCACGACCGACGTGGCCGCGGCGGTCCGGGCCGGGGAGGTGGTGTTCATCGCAGTGGGCACGCCGCAGGACGAAGATGGCTCGGCCGACCTCAGCCACGTGCTGGACGTGGCCGCGACCATCGGCGACAACCTTAATGCACCCAAGGTGATCGTGACCAAGAGCACGGTCCCGGTGGGCACGGCCGAGAAGGTGCGCGCCGTGATCGCCTCTCGCAGCTCCACTCCGTTCCACATGGCCTCGAACCCGGAATTCCTCAAAGAGGGCGCCGCGGTCGAGGACTTCATGCGGCCCGACCGGATCGTGTGCGGCGTGGACAACGGCGAGAGCGAGCGGGTGCTGCGCGAGCTGTACGAGCCGTTCGTGCGATCAGGCAATCCGCTGCTGTTCATGGACATCCCTTCCGCCGAGATGACCAAGTACGCGGCGAATGCGATGCTCGCGGTGCGCATAACGATGATGAACCAGTTCGCGAACCTGTGCGAGCGAGTAGGCGCGAGCATCGAGGCGGTGCGCCGTGGAATCGGCAGCGACCCGCGGATCGGCAAGCAGTTCCTGTTTCCCGGTCCGGGCTACGGCGGTTCCTGCTTTCCCAAGGACGTCAAGGCGCTGATTACCGTCGGCCGCGAGGTGGGCTCTCCGCTCGAGGTGCTCGAGGCCGTTGACCGCGTCAACCGAGAGCAGCAGCGGTTGCCTCTCGAGAAGCTGCGCGGGTTGCTCGGCGATCTGCGCGGCAAGCGCGTGGCTGTGTGGGGATTGTCGTTCAAGGCCAACACCGATGACATGCGCGAGGCTGCCTCCCTGGTGGTGATCGAGGGAGCGCTGGCCGCAGGGGCCGAGGTCGTGGCCCACGACCCGAAGGCGATCAACGAAGGCCGCCGCAGGTTCGGCGATCGGGTGCGGTTCGAGCAGCACCGCTATGACGCGCTGGAAGGCGCGGATGCACTGGTGGTGCTGACCGAGTGGCAGGAGTACCGCGTCGTTGACTACGCGGAGCTGAAGCGCCGGATGCGCGGGAGGGCCGTGGTGGACGCGCGCAACCTGTACGAGCCGGCGCGGATGCGCGAGCAGGGTTTCACGTATGCCTCGATCGGGAGGCCGTGATGAGGGTGCTCGTGACCGGGGTGGCCGGCTTCCTGGGCTCCCACCTGGCCGATCGGCTGCTGGCGGACGGCTGCGACGTGGTGGGCATGGACAACTTCCTGACCGGCAGCCCGCGCAACATCGCCCACCTGACGGGGAATCGTCGCTTCACGTTTTACGAGCACAACGTCACCCAGTTCGTCTACGTGGACGGGCCGCTGGACGGCATCTTCCACCTCGCCTCTCCCGCGAGCCCGCGCGACTACCTCGAGATGCCGATCCAGACGCTGAAGGTTGGCTCGCTTGGCACCCACAAGGTGCTGGGCCTGGCAAGGGCGAAGGGAGCGAGGTTCCTCTTGGCCTCGACCAGCGAGGTGTACGGCGACCCGCTCGAACACCCGCAGCACGAGAGCTACTGGGGCAACGTCAACCCGATCGGTCCGCGCGGGGTGTACGACGAGGCGAAGCGGTTCGCCGAAGCGATGACCATGGCGTACCACCGCGCCCACGGCATGGATACCCGCATCGCGCGCATCTTCAACACGTACGGCCCGAGGATGCGATCGTCCGACGGAAGGGTGGTGTCGAACTTCATCGTGCAGGCGCTGTCCGGCAAGCCGCTCACGGTCTACGGAGACGGGTCCCAGACCCGGTCGTTCTGCTATGTGGACGACCTGATCGACGGTATCGTGCGGCTGTTCCACAGGGGCGACGCCGAGCCGGTGAACATCGGGAATCCGGCTGAGTTCACGGTGCGCGAGCTGGCCGAACTGGTGCTGCGCCTGACGGGGTCGTCAGCTCCCGTGGAGGAGCGGCCGCTGCCGCAGGACGACCCGAAGCAGCGGCGGCCGGACATAACAAAGGCGCGCCAGTTGCTGGAGTGGGAGCCGCGGATCCAGCTGGCCGACGGTCTCAAGCCGACCATCGCTCATTTCCAGCGGGAGCTGGGGGGGTAGCGCGGATGGAAGCCAGGCCGGAACACCTTCTGAAGCGGGCGCGCGAGCGATTCGACGCGGGCGACCCCCACGGCGCGATCCACCTGCTGCGCGAATTGACGGCCAGTGGCGAGGCGTTCGCGGACGCGTACAACCTGCTCGGATTGTCGCACGCCATGATCGGGCAGCACGAGGCAGCACTGGAGCAGTTCGACCTGGCGCTGAACCTCAACCCGAAATACGTGGACGCGCTGCTGAATCGGGCGGTGGTCCTGAACGAGTTGGGCCGGCCTGCCGAGGCGGCCGAGGCGTTCGCCCGGGCCCAGGAGCTGGGGGCCACCGACCACACCGGCTTCGCGGCGCCAGTGGCATCGCGCCTGGCGAACATGCACGCGGACCTGGCCGAGGCCTACCTCGAGGCGGGCGGTCGCGCGCAGGCGCTGCAGCAGCTGGAGGCGGCCGTGGCCCTGCGCCCGACCTTCGCCGATCTGCGCTACCGCCTGGCGCGGCTGCTGCTCGACGGCGGCCAGATCGAGCGGGCGCGGGCGGAACTCGAGACGATTCTCGGATTGCGGCCGCGGTTCACGCAGGCGCGGGCCGCGCTGGGCATGGCGTGCTACCTGCTGAAAGATCTCGCGGCGGCGAGGACCCACTGGGAGCAGTGCAGGGTCGAGGCGCCGGACGACCCCAAGGTGGGAGCGTACCTGGCGCTGCTGGCGCGCGTGGGAGGATGAAGCGGGCGGCGGTGATTCTGGCTGCGGCCGTGCTGGCCGCGTGCCGCGCCGTGTCGGACCACGAGAGGCTAGGGGACCGCCGTTATGCAGAGGCGGCCTGGGTGGACGCGGCCGCCGAGTACCGCATGGCATTGCGGCAGGGTCGCGATACGCCGGAGCTTCGCGTGAAGGCGGCGCAGGCATCGATGCGCGCGGGACAGCTGGAACTTGCGGCGCGTGCCTGGCTGGAGCTCGCGCGGCGAAACGCGGAGTGGCGCGGCGATGCCATCGAGGGACTCGCGCGCACGGCCCGCTTGGCGCTGGACGCGCGCGACCAGGCCGCGCTCACCACGGCGGTGGAGGCCCTGGGAGAGCTGGCTCCCTCGCGCCTGGTGGGACTGGGTGCGGTGTCGCGGCTGGCCGCCGGGGGAACTGCCGTCTCGCCGGAGCTACTGCTGGTTGCGGCGGCCACCCAGTCGACGCGGCTGGCAACGGATACGCTGCTTACCACCTGGGCCGAGCTGGTAGCCGCTCGCGGGAACTGTGCGCTGGCTCGGAGGGCCTATGCGGCCATCGCAAGGCGCAGCGGCACGACGTCACTCGCACGCCAGGCGCGCGCCGGGCAGGCCTCGTGCGAAGTGGTGGAAGGAAGGGCGGCGCTGGCTGCGGGCGACCTCGAGAGCGCCCGCCTCGCGTTCGAGACGGCGATCGCGCTAGCCGGCCCGGACTCGACCACGCGGCTGGCGTGGCTGCTGCTGGGGGACACCTTCTGGGCCGACGGCGACACGACGCACGCGGCGTCGGCCTACAACAAGGCGATCGAAGGCGGCGAACCGGAGAGCCCGCTGGTGCAGCGCGCGCAGGAGCAGTTGCGCAGACTGCTGGGGACCCAGCCGCCGGAGTGACGGGTACGAAAGGGGTTATGGATCAACTGATCTCGCGCTCGCGGCTCGGATGGGTGGTGGCGAGGGCGGGGGTGCTGGCTGCCCTCGCCGCGTGCACGCGGTTCAATCCGGGCTCGTTCACGCAGCCGGAGTCGCTATACCACGCCACGATGCGGGAGTTCCGCCACGGGCGGTTCACACGTGCGCAGTCCGGCTTCCAGAAGCTGGTCTTCGACCTGCCGGCCCGGGACACGATTCACGTCCGCGCCCGGTTCTACCTGGCCGAGACGTATTTCGGATTGCGCGACTACGTGACGGCCGCGCGCGAGTTCCGCCGCGTGGCCGACGACTTCCCGGCGGACGTGCTGGCGCCGGACGCGCTGCTCAGGGCGGGCGACAGCTACCGCCAACTGTGGCGCCGGGCCGAGCTCGACGCCTCCAACGGTGAAACCGCGGTAGCCACCTACCAGGAACTGCTGGGTCGCTACCCGCGGTCCCGGGCGGCGGCCATCGCGCAGGCGCGGATTCGGGAACTGAACGAGCAGTTTGCGCGCAAGGACTTCATGGCCGGGACGTTCTATCTGCGCCGCGGCGCGTACGACTCGGCGATCCTGTACTTCAGGCAGGTGATCGCGCGCTACCCCAGCTCCAGCCTCGTTCCGGACGCATACATACGCATGGTGCGCGCCTATCGCGCTATCGGCTACCGCGAAGAGATGGAAGAGACCTGCGAGCACCTGCGGGAGCACTTCGGGGCCCGCGCCGACGTCAGGGAGGAATGTGGCGACCGGGGTATTCGGCGGTAGCTTCGACCCGGTCCATCACGGGCACCTGATCGCGGCCGATCGGGCGGCCGAAGCGCTGGGCTTGGACCGGGTGCTGTTCGTGCCGTGCCGGTCGCAGCCGCTGAAGCACATCGGCCCTGTCGCGTCGGTGGAGCACCGCTGCGCCATGTTGCGCCTGGCGCTGGCGCCGCAGCCGCAGTTCGTACTCGAGACCTTCGAGGCGGATCGCGACGGGCCATCGTACACCGTCGACACGCTGCGGGAGCTGCGCCGGCGCGCGCCCGAGGAGAAGCTGGTGCTGCTGCTGGGGAGTGACGCCGCCATGTCGCTGCACCGCTGGCGCTCGCCGGATGAGGTGGCGCGCCTGGCCGAGATCGCAGTGCTCACCCGCCCCGGCGTACCGGAAACCGCCTCGGCGCTGGTGAAGCACCTCGTGGCCACTCCGGCCATCGAGATCTCGGCGAGCGAGATCAGGGCGCGGTGTCTGACCGGCAAGAGCATCAGATATCTCGTGCCGGACACGGTGGCGAATTATATAGCGAGCAACGGGTTGTACAGGTGAAGGCGATGGAGGTGATGGAGGTGATGGGGGGATTCTGTCCCCACCGTCCCACCGTCCCACCGTCCCCACCGTCCCATTGAGTAGGAGTTCAATGATCTCGCTTCAGGAAGCAATCACCAAGGTCTTCGGCTCGCGGTTCTCCCGCGAGGTGCGCAAGCTCCGGCCGCTGGTCGAGGCGATCCATCGCCACGAGCAGGAGCTGAAGCACAGGTCGGATGCCGAGATCCAGGCCCAGACCGGGAAGTTCCGAGGCCTGATCCAGGAGCGCATCGGGTCGCTGAGGGCTGAGGTGGCCCGGCTGCGCGCCGAGAAGCATGCGTGCGCCGATCCCGAGCAGCGCGACGCCATTGACCGCGAGCTGTTGGAGCGGGAACGGGAACTGCAGCGCGGAACGGCCCAGGTGTTGGACGAGCTGCTTCCCGAGGCCTTCGCCACGGTGCGCGAGGCGTGCCGCCGACTGCTGGGCACCAGGGTCACCGTTACCGGCCACGAGCTTACCTGGGACATGGTGCCCTACGACGTGCAGCTGATCGGGGGCATCGTGCTGCATCAGGGCCGCATCGCCGAGATGGCGACCGGCGAGGGCAAGACCCTGGTCGCCACTCTTCCGGTGTACCTGAACGCGCTGCCCGGCGAGGGCGTGCACGTCGTGACGGTAAACAACTACCTGGCCCGGCGCGACTCGCAGTGGATGGGACACCTCTACCGCTGGCTGGGTCTGACAGTCGGGTGCCTGGACGACACGGAGCCCGGCTCGCCGCAGCGGCAGGACGCTTACCGCGCCGACGTCACCTACGGCACCAACAACGAGTTCGGCTTCGATTACCTGCGCGACAACATGGTGTTCAGCCTCGCCCACCGGGTTCAGCGCGCCCACGTGTACGCGATCATCGACGAGGTGGACTCGATTCTGATCGATGAGGCCCGCACCCCGCTCATCATCTCGGGCCCGGTCTCGGACCAGTCGGATACCAAGTACGTCGAGTTCAACCAGCGCGTGGCGCAGCTGGCGCGGCGCCAGTACGAGTCGGCCAACGAGATGATGGCCGAAGCCGAGAAGTTGTGGGCCGACGGGAAGCAGTGGGAGGCGGCGCAGAAGGCCTATCAAGTCAAGCTGGGGATGCCGAAGCACAAGCGGCTGTTGCGCTTCCTGCAGGAGCAGGGGGCCCAGAAGCTGGTGCAGAAGGTGGAGCTCGAGCACATCGCCGACCGCAAACTGCCGGCCGGCCAGCAGCGCTACCGCGACATCGAGGAGTCGCTGTACTTCGTGCTGGACGAGAAGGGCCACTCGGTCCATCTCACCGACCGCGGCGTCGAGTCGCTGTCGCCGCAGGACCCGCAGCTGTTCATCGTCCCCGATCTTTCGCAGGAGATCAAGCGGCTCGAGGACGACGAATCGCTGACGCAACAGCAGAAGCGGGAGCGGCGGCTCCAGCTCGAAAGCGACTACGCCGCCAAGAGCGAAAAACTGAACATCGTCCACCAGCTGCTGCGGGCCCACGCCCTCTACGAGAAGGACGTGGACTACGTCGTGCAGGACGGCCAGGTGTTCATCGTCGATGAGTTCACGGGCCGCATCCTGCCGGGACGGCGCTGGTCCGACGGGCTGCACCAGGCTGTCGAGGCGAAGGAAGGGGTCTCGGTGAAGGGCGAGACGCAGACACTCGCCACCATCACCATCCAGAACTACTTCCGCATGTACCAGAAGCTGGCCGGCATGACGGGCACGGCCGAGACCGAGGAGGAGGAGTTCTTCCGGATTTACGGTCTCGAGGTATCGGTGATCCCGACCAACCGGCCGGTGCGGCGCATCGACAAGCACGACCGCATCTATCGCACCCGGCGCGAGAAGTACAACGCGATCGTGGATGAGGTGGAGCGCGTTCACAAGCGCGGGCTGCCGGTGCTGGTGGGGACCGTGAGCGTCGAGGTGTCGGAGACGCTGAGCCGGATGCTGAAGCGGCGCGGCCTGAAGCACGAGGTGCTGAACGCCAAGTACCACCAGCGCGAAGCCGAGATCGTGGCGCAGGCGGGCCAACCGGGCGCCATAACGATCGCCACCAACATGGCCGGCCGCGGCACCGACATCAAACTCGGTCCGGGTGTCACCAAGTGCCGAGTGTGCGGCATCAAGGCTAAGCAGGCCCCGTTCGGGCAGCAGACGGAAGTGCCCGACCTCAGCGACGACAAGATCGCCGAGTTGGGATGCATGACAGATCCCCCGTGCGGCCTGGTGATCATCGGCACCGAGCGCCACGAAGCGCGGCGCATCGACCGGCAGCTGCGCGGCCGCTCGGGCCGCCAGGGCGACCCGGGCCAGTCCATCTTCTTCCTGTCGCTCGAAGACGACCTGATGCGGAAGTTCGGCACCGACCGGATCGCCGGCCTGATGGACAAGTTGGGCGCCGAGGAAGGGGAGGTCATCGAGCACCCATGGGTGACCCGCTCGATCGAGGGCGCCCAGAAACGCATCGAGCTGCAGAACTTCCAGGCGCGCAAGCGGCTGCTGGAGTACGACGACGTGATGAACCAGCAGCGCGAGGTGATCTACTCGCTGCGGCTGTTCGCGCTCGAAGGCGGCGAGGAACTCAAGGCCGAGGCGATCCGGATGATCGAGGCCGCCATGGAACGCCCGGTGGATGAGGCCATCGGCGCCGCACGCGAGCCGGAGGAATGGGACCTCGAAGGCCTGAAAGATCAGCTCCAGCTGAAGTACCTGATGAGCAGCGACTCCCTGGCGCTCAGCACCGCCAGAACCAGGGGTGAGCTGCTGTCACTGCTGCAGCGTGAGGCGCGCGAGGCTTTCCACCGCAAGGTACAGGCGCTGGACGAATACGGGCGCAGCGTCCGGCTGGTCGGGCCCGACGGCAGACCGGTCACCATCGAGAACCTCGCCGAGCAGTTCCTCAGCCAGGTGATGCTGCGGGTCATAGACGAGAAGTGGAAGGACCACCTTTACGACCTGGACCAGCTGCGCAACGCGATTACCTACCGGGCCTGGGGGCAGAAGGACCCGCTGGTCGAGTACAAGAAAGAAGCGTACGACATGTTCGTGGACCTGATGCACGACCTGCGCTCGGCGTTCACCGAGCAGTTCCTCAAGGGCCAGGTCACGATCAGCTCCGCGCCCCCACCGCCCCCGCCGCCCCCGCGTACCTTTACCGGGCCGACGCTGGACGGCGAGTTCGCCGGCCGCGCGGGCGGAGTGTCGGACCTGGTGGCCGCTGACCCGGGTTCGGCCCTTCCGGTCTCGCGCGCGAGCGCCGCCGCAGCCCGGGCAGCGATCGGCGCCGGGGCCGCGGGTGCCGGCGGGACCGGCGCGCTCGGACCTGGTGGCTACCCAAGGGTCGGCCGCAACGATCCATGCCCGTGTGGGTCGGGGAAGAAGTACAAGAAATGTCATGGGGCATAAAGGACAGTGGGACAGTGGGACAGTGGGACGGTGGGACAGCGTAAAAAGGGGACGGTGACGCGATAAAAGCGCCACCTCTCCGATACCCGTTCTCACCACATTCGTCGCATGGCGCGGCGGATGTCCGAACGACCCGAGCGTGACCGGCCTCGTGAGCGGTTGTTCCGCCTGGGGCCCACGGCGCTCACGACCAGCGAGCTGGTAGCACTCGTCCTCTCGACCGGCGTGGCCGGGCGCTCGGCGCTGGATCTGGCCGACTCGCTGCTCGATTCGGGGGGGCCGGAGTGGGCCGACCTGCTCCGGCGCAGTCCCACCGAGCTGGCCCGATCTTATGGAATCGGCGCGGCCAAGGCTGCCCGCATTGCGGCGGCCCTCGAGCTGGGACGCAGACTGCAGGAAACGCCGCGGCCAGAGCGCGCCCGCATTCGGGCCGCCGGCGACGTGTACCGCTGGTACGCCCCGACGTTGTGCGACCTGGCCGCCGAGGAGTTCCACGTGCTGGCGCTCGACACGCAGAGTTGCGTGCTGCGCGACGTGCTGGTCACCCGCGGCATCCTCAACGGCTCGCTGGTGCACCCGCGCGAGGTGTTTCGAGCGGCAATCGCCGAGGCCGCCGCCGGCATCATCGTGGTCCACAACCACCCATCCGGCGATCCCACACCCTCGCCGGACGACCGCGCCATCACGCGCCAGCTGGTCGAGGCCGGCCGACTCATCGATCTGCCGGTCTACGATCACGTGGTGATCGGGCGGGGCCGGTACGTGAGCTTCGCGGAGTCGGGGATGCTGTGAGCAGCAGTCGGGGCCAGGGGGGATGGACCAGGGGTCAGGCGAGGGCCCGGGCGGTCGGGGTAGGGACCGGCGGTCGGGGTTTGCTGTTCGGAGGTTAGGACGCGGGATAGCTCGCAGTATGCGGCGATCACGACCGCCGCCCCCTGACAGCCGACCCCTGACAACTGACACCTGGCTTCTGTCACCCGGTCCCTTGCCGTTGCCATCGCTTTCTAGCCATTCTCCGGTCATGACCGCTGTCCGCGTGCCCGCGATCCCGGGGCTGGCTGATGCGCTGGAGCCCTGGGCCGACAAGCTCGACCTCGATCTGATCGAGCGGGCTTGGCAGGCGAGCGCGCGCGCGCATCGCGGCCAGAAGCGGCTGTCGGGCGACGATGCGGTTTCGCACGGGGTGGCGGTGGCGCGGATCCTGGTCGAGCAACACATGGACTCGGTGTCGATCGCCTGCGGGCTGCTGCACGACGTGGTCGAGGACACCGATGTCACGATCGCGGACGTGGAGAAGGAGTTCGGCCCCGACATCGCGACCATCGTAGATGGGCTAACCAAGATCAGCACGCTGCAGTTCCGCTCCTCGGCCGAGCAGCAGGTGGAGAACTACCGCAAGCTGATGGTCTCGGTGGCCAAGGATGCGCGGGTCATCATCGTGAAGCTGGCCGACCGGCTCCACAACATGCGGACGCTCGAGCACCTACCCGTGGAGAAGCAGCGCCGCATCGCTTTGGAGACGCGTGAGATCTACGCGCCGCTGGCGCACCGCTTCGGCATGGGCCAGGTGAGGATGGAGCTCGAGGACCTGGCGTTCCGGTTCCTCGAGCCGGAGGAGTACCGGGCTCTGGCCCGCAAGGTCGCCTCGCGCCGCGCCGACCGCGAGGCGCTGATCGAGAGGATGCGCGAGCCGCTGAAGGCCGCGTTGGACCGGGCGGGCATCGCCGACGTGGAAATCACCGGCCGGCCCAAGCATCTGTGGTCCATCTTCAGGAAGATCCAGGTGCGCGGCCAGCCTTACGAGTCGATCTACGATCTGATGGCCATCCGGGTCCTGGTCAACTCGGTGCCGGACTGCTACCACGCCCTTGGCGTGATCCATGCTCATTGGACCCCGCTCCAGGAGCGGATCAAGGACTACATCGCGCAGCCCAAGTCCAACGGCTACCAGTCGCTGCACACCACGATCTTCGGCCCGTCCGGACACCTGTACGAGATCCAGATCCGCACCCGCGAGATGCACCACACGGCCGAGTACGGCATCGCGGCCCACTGGCTTTACAAGGAAGGGCGTCCGCAGGACGAGCTGGACCGCCATCTGACCTGGTTCCGGCAGCTGCTCGACCGGCAGCAGGAGGCGCAGACGCCGCAGGAGTTTCTGGAGTTCCTGCGGATCGACCTGTACCAGGACGAAATCTTCGTGTTTACGCCCGAGGGCGACGTGAAGCAGCTGCCCAAGGGGGCCACGCCGATCGACTTCGCCTTCGCGGTGCATACCGAGGTGGGCTACCACTGCCAGGGCGCGAAGGTGAACGGCCGCATCGCGCCGCTGCACCGCCAGCTGAAGAACGGCGACACGGTGGAGATTCTCACTTCGCCCAGTGCGCGGCCCAGCCGCGACTGGCTGGCACATGTGCGCACCGGCAGGGCCCGCTCCAAGATCCGCCAGTGGATAAGGCAGGAGGAGCACGCCTCGTCGCTCCAGTTAGGCGAGGACATCCTCGCGCGCGAGGTCAGGCGCCGCCGATTGGAAAAGCCTGACGAAGAGCGGCTGGCGGTGGCGGCCCGGGTGCTGGGTCAGGCCGACGGAGCGCACCTCGTAGCCGCGCTGGGGCGTGGCGACCTGGCCACCGGCCAGGTCATCCGGGCGCTGTACCCGGATCTGCCTGCCGAGCAGGCCGACTCGCCGCCGCCGCCGGCCACGATGCTGGGCCGGCTGGTGGAACGGGTTCGGTACGGGCGCGGGGTGCGCATCCAGGGCGTGGACGGCCTGATGGTGCGCTACTCCCAGTGTTGCCAGCCGGTGCCGGGCGATTCCGTGACCGGGTACGTCACGCGCGGTCGCGGCATCAGCATCCATCGGGTGGACTGCCCCAACCTGCTGATGCTTAACGATCCGGAGCGGCGCGTAGAGCTCGACTGGCAGGAGGTCGAGGGCGAGGTGTTCACCGTGCGCCTGGCGCTGACCGGCGAGGACCGGCGTGGGCTCTATGCCGACGTGTGTACCGCCGTGTCCCAAACCGGGACCAACATGAAGGGCGTGGAACTGTTAAGCGGCGAAGGCGGCATGCGCGGCCACGTGCTGGTCGAGGTGGAGAACCTCTCCCACCTCAACAAGGTGCTAAAGGCGATCAAGCGCGTGAAGGGTGTTACGGCCGTCGGTCGCCGCGAAGTCCTGGCGGACTGACGGGCGCGGTGCCCGCCGGCTCCACCCGCACCCGCACCAGTGCGGCCAGCTCCTCGTCCACGGCGATTTCTGCGTAGCCCAGCCGCAGCACCCACGCCGGCCAGCGCTGAACCACCGCAATCTTGACGCCGGGCAGCACGCCCAGCGCGGCCAGCTTAGCCGCTCCCGGACCGTCGGGCTCGGCGAGGCATGTTACCCGGCCGTGACCACCGGGACTGAGACCCAGCAGGCTGACGGAATCGCAGTCGAGCGCGGCGCAGCGCGCCGCCTCGGGCACCGGCGTCCCGCCCGGGCAGTCCTCGCCCCAGCGCCTGGGCCGCAGCGCCGCCAGTCCGTTGCGGATCCAGTCAATCGGCGTCACGGTTCCTAAGCATCTGCATCAGGCGCTTCAGCCAGGCCGGCGTTACCGGATTCTCGTAGCCGCAGCGCGGGCAGCGCACGAAGCCGCAGCCCATACCCAACGGGCAGGCGCGGCAGGCCGGCTGCGCCCAGTCGGGGCGGAATTCGGCGCTGCACAGCGCGCACACGGTCACGCTCGTCCGGGTACTATCGCTCATTGCAGCCACTCCATGATCTGCCCGACCAGCCAGCCGGCGCCGAAGGCGATGGGAGTGATGAGTGCGAAGATACCGATGGCGGTGCGCAGGCCCCGTTCCTTCATCATCATGAGGAATTGAGCCACGCACGGCACGAACAGGGTCAGCGTCACCGCCGACACCGCGAGCTGCGTGGCGCTGAGTGCTCCCGCCGCGTTCAGGTCGTACAGTCCCGCGGCCCCGTAGTCACGGCGGAAGAATCCGAATAGGAACACAGTCGCCGTTTCGTCAGGCAGTCCCAGCAGAGCAACCACCGGCCTGAGCGCGGCGACCGCGCGAGCCAGCATGCCGGTCAGTTCCCCTGCCCACAGCAGCACGCTGGCTAGCAGGAACAGCGGCAGCACCTCCCGGAAATACCAGTGCATCCGGGTCCAGGTCTTGGTGAGCACGTTTCCGGGGCGGGGCAGCCGCAGCGGCGGAATGTCCATGTAGAACACCGGGCGAGCTCCCGGCACCAGCCGGGCCCCGAGCACACCCACGACCACGAACGTCATGGCGACCGCGGCGGCCCACACGGTGAAGGCGAGCGGCTGGCCCGCCAGCAGCGCCAGTATCACGCCGAGTTGCGCGGAGCAGGGTATGGCCAGCGCCAGCAGCAGCGTGCTCAGCAGCCGCTCGCGGCGGGTTTCCAGAGTGCGGGTCACCATGGTGGCCATGGTGTCGCAGGCGAAGCCGAGCACCATGGGAATCACGGCGCGCCCGCTCATGCCCAGCCGTTTGAAGGTGCGGTCCACCAGCAGCGCCAGGCGCGGCAAGTAGCCCGAGTCCTCGAGGAGCGAGAAGAACAGGAAGAACGCGCCCACGATTGGCAGGATGATCGCGATCGCGTAGCGCAGGCCGAGCGTGATCAACCCGTACTCACCGGCGTAAAGCGAGCGCATCCAGGGCCAGGGTACGCCCTCGAACACACGCTCGACCAGCGGGTTGATGGTGCGCTCGAAAACCGCGCCTTCGATCCAGTCGACCGCGGTACCCGCGCCCAACAGTCCCACGAACTGGTACAGCCCCACATACAGCACCAGCAGCAGCACCGGCACTCCGGTCAGCGGGCTGGCCAGCAGCCGGCCCACCCGTTCGCGCCAGGCGAAGGCGCCGCCGTCGGGTCGCCACACCCCCTTGAGCAGTTCCTCCGCGGCGCGTTGCCGCTCCACGGCGGCCCGGTACGATTCGTTTGCGCCGTGACCGTCAGGCGTCGTGTCGGTTCCGAGTACCGGCAGCGCCGGCCGCCGCGGCGGCTGCCGGGCCGCCCGGATGATCGCGTCCCTGAGCAGGTCGAACCCGCGCCCCGTGACCGCGACGATCGGAACCACCTCGAGACCCAGCCTTCTGGCGAGTGCTGGCGCGTCCACCTCGATGCCGAGCTGCTCGGCTTCGTCCATCATGTTTAGCGCTACCACCAGCCGGCGTCCGGTTTCGGCCAGTTGGAGAGTCAGCGGCAGCATCCGGGGCAGGCTCTTCACATCCACGACATGCACCAGCACGTCGCACTCGCTCTCCTGCACCACCTTGAGTGCTACCCGTTCTTCCTCGGTACAGGGCTGGAGCGAGTACATGCCGGGAGTGTCGAGCACTTCGGCGCTGTGGCCGTCGAACCGCGCCACGCCGCGCGCGACCTCGACCGACGTCCCGGGGTAGTTGGACACCGTGACGTAGCGGCCGGTGAGGCGATTGAACAGGGCGCTCTTGCCGACGTTAGGGGCGCCGACCAGGGCGACCCTCAGATACGAGGGGTCGGAACTCGGGGGTTGGTGGTCAGGGGCCTCGCGCGGGAGCGGGCTGTGGCAACCCGGCGGCTCGAGTACTTCCAATTCAAGGTTGGGAGCGGTTCTCATCCGTACCTTACAATAAGGGACGGGGGAGTGAGGAAGGATGAGGGAATCAGTAGGGGAACTTCACGAGTCGGGCCGCGTTGACTGGGACCGCGCGCCCAGGCGATCGTGCAGCCGATGATATCCATCGCACAACGGGGTTCGGGATGGCGGCTCTGAAGGTCGAGGCGCCGTTCGAGCCCGCCGGCGATCAGCCGCGCGCTATCGAGGAGCTGGTGCGCGGTTTCCGCCGCGGCGAGCGCTACCAGGTGCTGCTTGGCGTGACCGGCTCCGGCAAGACCATGACGGTGGCGCACGTCGTGGCTGAGCTGGGTCTGCCCACGCTGGTGCTGTCGCACAACAAGACGCTGGCCGCGCAGCTGTACGGCGAGCTGAAGGGATTCATGCCATCCAACGCGGTCGAGTATTTCATCTCCTACTACGACTACTACCAGCCGGAGGCGTACGTCCCCTCGACCGACACGTACATCGAGAAGGACGCCTCGATCAACGAAGACATCGAGCGGCTGCGGCTGCGCGCCACCTCGTCGCTGGTCGAGCGCGAGGACGTAGTGGTGGTGGCGACGGTGTCGGCGATCTACGGCCTGGGCGATCCGGTGCAGTATCGCGAGCAGATGGTGCGGGTGGGCCTCGGGCCCGGGCCGGGTCGCCGCGCGCTGCTGCAGCAGCTGGTGGGAATCCACTACCAGCGCAACGATGTGGCGTTCGAGCCCGGCACCTTCCGGGTTCGGGGCGACGTGGTCGAGATTTTTCCCGCCTACGAGGAGCAGGCGGTTCGCATCGAGCTGTGGGGCGATGACGTCGAGCGCATAACGAAGATCGACCCGCTCACTGGCCGCGCCGTGGCTCAGCTGCAGCGCTGCGCGATCTATCCGGCCACGCACTTCGTGACCGACAAGGCCAATCTCGAGCGCGCGGTGGCGGCGATTCGCGCCGAGCTGGCCGAGCGGCTGACCGAGCTGCGCGCGGCGGGCAAGCTGCTCGAGGCGCAGCGGCTGGAGTCGCGCACCACGTTTGACATCGAGATGCTGCTGGAGGTCGGGACCTGCCACGGGGTGGAGAACTACAGCCGCCACCTCTCGGCTCGTGCGCCGGGAGAGCGGCCGGCGGTCCTGATTGACTTCTTCCCCCGCGATTTCCTGCTGGTGGTTGACGAGTCACACGTCACGGTGCCGCAGCTGAACGCCATGTATGCGGGTGACCGCTCGCGCAAGCAGACGCTGGTGGAGTATGGCTTTCGCCTGCCCAGCGCGCTGGACAACCGGCCGCTGCGCTACGAGGAGATCCTCGATTTGGCGCCGCGGATCCTGTTCGTGAGCGCGACGCCCGGCCCCGAGGAGCTGCGGCTCTCGGGCGGCGTCGTGGTCGAGCAGCTGGTGCGGCCCACCGGGCTGATCGATCCCGAGGTCGAGGTGCGCCCCGTGGCGGGGCAGGTGGATGATCTGCTGGAGGAGATCCGCCAGCGCGAGCGCCGTGGCGAGCGGGTGCTGGTCACTACTCTCACCAAGCGCATGGCCGAGGACCTGTCGGATTACCTGAGCCAGGTGGGCGTGAAGGTGCGCTACATGCACTCGGACATCGACGCCATCGAGCGCATGGATATCATCCGCGGGCTTAGGCTTGGCGAGTTCGACGTGCTAGTGGGGATCAACCTGTTGCGGGAGGGCCTCGACCTGCCGGAGGTTTCGCTGGTCGCGGTGCTGGACGCCGACCAGGAGGGCTTCCTGCGCTCGCGCACCTCGTTGATCCAGACCGTGGGTCGCGCCGCGCGCCACGCTCGCGGCAAGGCGATCCTGTACGCCGACCGCGTCACGGATTCGATGCGCGAGGCGATGGACGAGATGAACCGCCGCCGCGAGGTGCAGCGCCGCTACAATCAGGAGCACGGAATCACCCCCACCTCGATCGTGAAGTCGGTGGAGGAGATCCGGTTTACCACCAGGGTCGCCGATGCGCGCGAGGATCCGGTGCCGCGCACCGAGCCGCTGGCGCTGGTGGCGAAGGTGGCCGGTTCGTGGAGCGAGGCCGATCCCGCTGAGCGGGAACAGCTGGTGGCGCTGCTGGAGGCGGAAATGAAGCGAGCCGCCGATGAACTGGATTTCGAGCTGGCGGCGCAGATAAGGGACCAGATTCTCGATCTGAAGGCCGGGAGGATCAGAGGTACAGAGGCGTCGAGGCACGGAGGGGCAGAGCGGCGTGGGCAGCGTTCGCGTAGGTGAGCGGGAGCTGCGCGAGTGGGGCCGCGAGTTCGGCGCGCGGCTCAGCCGTCCGGCGGTGATCGCGCTTTCGGGCGAGCTTGGCTCCGGAAAGACCACGCTGGTCCAGGCGATCGCCCAGGGACTGGGCGTCGAGCTTCCGGTCACCAGCCCCACCTTCGCGCTGGTGCAGCGATATGACTCCCCGGGCGGCCCCATGTATCACGTGGATGCCTATCGGCTCAAGCCGGGAGACGACGTGCGCGACCTGGGATTCGACGAGATGCTGTCCGAGCCCGGCGCCGTGGTGTGCGTGGAGTGGCCAGAGCGGCTGGGCGATGCGGCCCCACCGTTCACGCACCGGCTACGGCTGGAGCATAACGGCGACGAAGCCCGCCGGCTGACGGTCGAATGAACGTCCTGCTCGCGCTCGACACCGCGACTAGCCGGCCATCGCTCGCACTTGGTGTGCCGGGCGGCTGGGCCGACGAGGTGGTGATCGCCGATCGGCATCAGCTTTCGGTCGCGATCGAGCGGGTGGCGCGGTCGCTGCTGGAGCGCCACGCTGTGACCGCCGCCGACCTCGCCGGGCTTGTCGTGGCCGACGGGCCGGGCTCGTTCACGGGGCTCAGGATCGGCATCGCCTTCGCTAAGGGCGTTTGCCGCGCGCTGGACAGGCCGCTGTATGCGGCGCCCTCGATGCTGGGTGCGGCGCGCGCCGTGGCAAGTGCAGGCGAGTCGGTGGTGGTCGAGTACGATGCGCTGCGCGGCGACGTGTACCGCGCGGGGTGGCGCTTCGAGGCCAACTACATCGCGCAGCTACACGGTCCGTCGCTGGTGCGCGCGGATGAAGCGTCCCTTCCCCTGGCCTCGGCCCGCCGTGCCAGTGAGTCGGATGCCGGCGCCAGGCACCTGATCGCGCTAGTCGGAGTCGAGGGAGGGGCAGTCGAAATCGGCGCTGTCGCTGCGTGGGAGCCGGCGTACGGGCGCCTGGCGGAGGCCGAAGCGCGCCGAGTGGCCCGCGAACGTGAGCGTTAGGCGGATGACCGAGGCGGACCTCGCCGCGGTCGCAAACATCGAGAAGCAGGTGTTCAGCGATCCGTGGTCCGTCGGCTCGTTCCGGAGCGCCCTGCGCGGAAGCGGGGTTGCGGGGTTCGTCGTCCCCGCGGACGGCGCGATAGACGGCTACGGCATCTGCAGGGCCGCGGCGGATGAAGGCGAGATCCTCAACCTGGCGGTGCGCCCGGAGCGGCGGCACAGGGGACTGGGTCGAGAGTTGGCCACCGCCATGCTCGACTGGATGGCCGGTCAGGGCGCGCTCCAAGTTTATCTCGAGGTGCGCAGCTCGAATGCCGCGGCGATCGGACTGTACCGAGCGCTGGGGTTCGCGATCCACGGTGTGCGGAAAGACTACTACCAGAGCCCCCGCGAAGACGCGGTCATCATGAAGCGAGATCGCGCCGATCGGCCGGCAGGGTGATCCGGTCGCAGTCAGCGCGCCAGGGACGGCTTCCTGGCGACCACCAGCCAGTACTGGCGGG